>CANQPS010000007.1 GCA_947625785.1 uncultured Clostridia bacterium | reverse complement strand
GTTGGTTTCCAAGTATAACTGCTCGTTGTACTTGCTGAACGAATTGTTGTCCAAGTTCCATTTAAGCATACCATATACTTATACTTTAAGTTAGAACCTGTTGCTGTTGTCTTTAATGTTATGCTGTCGCCTACCGTTGCACTTGTCTTTGACGCTGTCAATGATGAGATTTTAACTCCTGCTGATACTTTTACTGTTACTTCTTTTCTCGCCTCATTCTTGCCGTCTGTTACAACTACACGAACCGTATATGTTCCTGCTTTTGTTGGCTTCCAAGTATAACTGCTCGTTGTACTTGCCGAACGGATTGTTGTCCAAGTACCGTCAAGCTGTACCATATATTTATACTTTAAGTTAGAGCCTGTTGCCGTTGTCTTTAATGTTATGCTGTCGCCTACTGCTGCACTTGTTTTTGATGCTGTAAATGATGTTATCGAAATATCATCAATAGGGTCTGGGTCAATATTTTCACCAACGATAAATTTAAATTCACGATTGATTGTTGTATTGTATGAATTTTGTGCATAAAATGTGATTGTATATTCGCCATCAATTGTTGGTGTGAAAGACACAGATTTTTTCTGGCTATAATAAGCAGTATTTAATTGTTTGCCATTAGGATCCTTTATTATAGGCTTTACAAAAATTAAATTTGTACCTATTTTACCGCCGGCAGTATTCAGCGTAATTGTCTTCTTTGAGCCAGATGTTCCAAGTGCTGAACCATTTGCAGGTGTAGTACCTAAAATAATAGGTTCTGTTGCAGAACTTGACGAATTTATAACAAATGACATTTTTTTACTATTTGTTTCACCTTTACTGTCCTTAGCGGTAACTGTAATAGTATATGTCCCGGCTGATGTTGGCGTCCAAGCAGCTGAATTTTTCGAAGAAAAACTATTAATTGTGGTTGTTTTTGAACCATTGCTTACCTTAAATTCATAGGTAACAGAACCATTTGTACTTGTAGCTTTTGCCGTAAACACAATTGTACTTCCTGTGTATTGCGGTGAAACTGCATCTGCTGTAAATGATGAAAATCTCACTGCACCTGTTTGATATTCTGTCCAAGCAGATGAACTGTTATCATAAATCATTGATTTACCGGATGTGATAGCAAGGTCTTTACTTTTTCCGTCAGCATTATTATGTATAACTACTTGTCCCACATATTCCTCCGGAATAGTAAAAATATAGTTACCATCTGCATCTGTTTCTGTTACTTTTGTACCCGGCCAAGGTGTCATTTCGTTATTTGCACCTGACCAAGCATATACATAACAAACACTCCACTTAGCCGAATTTTTAATGGCTACAACTGTTTCAGATGATGTGTCTTTCTTTGTATATGTATAGGTTGCTGTTGCTGTCTTTGTACCGTTTGTACCTTTTAGTTTAACAGTCACTTTTGAACCTACTGCTACATCTGCACCAATAGTAATCTTATCTCCATCTGAATAAGATTTTTCTGCTCCGTCATTTATTGAATATGTTGCTGATGTGCAATTTTTTGCTGAGAGAGTTATTGTGAGTGTATTCGTAAATGTTGTTGAAGAAGCTGTTGCTTTTACTGTTGGTTCGGTCGGGTTTGATTGATTATAATCAGACCAAGAACCTGTTTTCTTACCATTTGAATCACCTGTAATTTTGAAGATTTTGTCTGCACCTTCAAAGTCAAGGTCTTCTGTTTGCGTATTTCCATTGCTAAAAATGATTTTCGATTGAGCACCTGAAAGTGTATAGGAATAAATATTTCCCTCCACTTTATTCATAGTTTCCCCCGGCCAAGATGCATTTTTCGGTTCCCAAGCATAGCAATACACCATTGACCAATCTGACGGAGCTTCAAAATATATTGTATCCCCGACTGCTGCATTTGCAACTGTTGAACTGCTGCAAATGACTGCAAATAAAGATAAAATCATTAAAGCTGTCAGAAATGTACTTATGACTTTTTTCTGTACTTTTGCCATTTTCTAACCTCCTATATTAAATTTTTCTCACAATAAACCCCTAAGACTGTATATATATAACAATACAAGACTATAAATAAAGTATCTCACTTAACACAAATCTTTTTATTCCTTTTGGGAAGAAATATAAAATTTCAATAAATTTGTATAATTACACATAAAATCTTTTATTTATATATGCAATTTTACCTGTAAAATTTAAAAAACTGTACAATATGCACTTTTTAATATATTATATATTTTATATTTTGCACAAACGGTTTATTTGTATTTATACTACACTATAATAAATACGATTATTTGTTCATTGTATTTATAATATTGATTTTACTGGTCGTTTTTTTGTAAAAATTATAATATAAATTCTATTATTATTTACATAAACAAAACTCCACATTATCTTATATAATGTAGAGTTTTGCAAAATGTATTTTATTTAAGGTATTAAACTTGTTGTGAAACTTTATTACTTTGTATTTGATTTTCGTTAGAATTTGGAGATTTAGGGGTTTTTACCTTTTTATCTTTCCCCAAGACAATTCCCAATATCAACATAACAATTCCTAATAATATCTGTACAGCAAGACATATTAATAGAATTTTACTGCTAAATAACCCGAATAATATAGTTCCAACTGCTGTTTGAGGAAATATCAAAGGTAAAACTAATCCTGCTGATAATGTAATTATACCTATTACCAAAGTTATAATTCCATAGCAAAAAAATGATTTATTTATTTTGCCAAACAACAATAATGAAATAAAAAATAATCCCACATAGGCTATTATCGGTATAAAATATTTTGTTAAAAATATAATAAATTTAATAATATTATTTGAAAGAGTAATATTATTTATACTGTTTATAAAACCATTATCTATATTATTCAACATTGACTGAACTTGCTGATTAGTAAATGTTTCGCCTGTAATACTCTCGATTACTGGTATATTCAATAATAACAATGATTTTATGTCTAATAGCGTAATTTCAGGTATTTGCGAAATATCACCATTTATATAATCTCCATATTTTGATATATGCCCTGAAAGAAAACCACTCAATGTTGATTTTTCTGCAAATTCTTTGATTTGACTTTCACTAAATTTAATATTAGTTGATTTTAATAATATTTCAGATAAACTATCATTATCATTTATTTTTTCTGTCAATATTCCGGATTTTTTGATTGTATCGTCTTTTGAAATATTCTCAAAGCCTATATCAAATACCATTTTAATATCTATTATCAATAAACAAGCAACTACAACAACGGAAATTATAAACATAAATATTCCATAAACAGCTTTTTTGCCCGAATTCTTTTCTTTCACGGGTTCATTTTCTGAATTAGTATTGTACGGTACAGGAACACTTTGCGGATTCTGGTCTGGTTTTTGCTGTGAGTTATTATCAATTATGCCACTTATATTTACAGGAGCAGAAAAATTAGAATTTATTTGATTTTCAGAATTAGAATTACTTTCAACTAATGGTTCTTCTAAATCATCAAGAATTTCTGTAACTTCTAATAAATTTTCCTGACTGCTTGGCATTGGAGATGATGTATAACTATTTCTTGTATTTAATAAGTCCGCATAATTATACTTTTTATCCGACGACTTGATGTCATCATTTTGTTGTGATTGCTGAATTGGAACATCTAACTCTTCAAGAACCGTTGTAGCCTCAACTTCATCAATTTGATTAAAGTTATTTTGATTATTATAATTATTATTTTGAATTGGCTCATCTAATTCTTCAAGAACTGTTGTAGCCTCAATTTCATCAATTTGATTAAAGTTATTTTGATTGCTATAATTATTATTTTGAATTGGCTCTTCTAACTCTTCAAGAATTGTTGTCGCCTCAATATCCTCAACTTGAGTTGATTTATCATTTTGAATTGATGCCTGTTTTTGATAATCATTATTTACTCTCGCTCTTTTTATATCTTTTGCATTAAATTTACTTGATGTATATTCATTGTTAGTAATATCTTTTATTTTTGCAGTCTGAACTTTTTTTTGAGTTTCATTACTATTATTTTTTGTATGACTATGTGCAGAAGACAACATAAAACCACAATTAGTACAGAACTTAACACTATCATTTTCATTCGAGCCGCACCTTGGACAAAACATTTTGTATCACCCTCCATTTTATATACAATTATAACATATAATTTTATTTTATACAATAAATTTTAATATAAAAAAACAAAAGGATAGGTTTTTTATATTAACCTATCCTTAAATTTAGCTAAGTATTTTATTTTTTAAGTAAATAACATTTACTGCAAAATGTTGCTTCCTCCGGATTAACCTGACCACAAGAACAAGTCCAAGTCCCATTATTATTTGCCGCAGCAGGTGTTTGTACAGGATTTGTGACAGGCGGTACATTATTCATAGGCTGCTGCATAGGCATCTGCTGTTGAATACCCATATTGTTCATAGGATTATTGCCCATACCAACTCCAACAGGTTGTTGGTTCATTGGCGGCATTGGCTGTTGAGGATATTGCTGCATAGGCATTGGCTGTTGAACTCCCATATTATTCATTGGCATTTGTTGACCATAAGGATTGTATGAAACTTTTTTAGACCTATTAACTATATCAGCTAAAAGTGTTGGCTCATTTATATTATGTACACGATTAAATATATCTATGAGCATAGCTATGACACTTACAACAAGCAATATAGATGCCAATACTAATACAAACTCAACTATTGACAATAAAACCGCATTTACTCCGCCGTAAACAACTTTACTATCTATCGGATAAGGACCTGAATATCTAGATGAATAGTACGATGATGATGTAATATCTTTTATATAGCTTAAATAATGACCTACATATACCCATTTGGTAATGGTTCTCCATAATATATCTATTATACCAAGAACCCCAACACAAATAGCTGAAATCTTGGCTGTCTTTTTCCAAAACATTATTTCATTCCTCCATTAGTTAATCTTTATCAAATAAATTATCTCATAGGTGGCTGACCAATATTATTATTCATTGGCGTCTGATGACCCATATTCATCGGTGGCTGATTTCCATAAGGATTATATGGCGGTTGTTGTTTTGGTCGATTTGTTAAATCTGATAAAAAGCTTGGCTCATTAACACCGTGAACACGATTAAAAGTATCAATAATCATAAATGTTACGCTCACTATTAATGCTACAACGCAAACACCTAATGCCAATGTTATTATTGATAATAAAATATAATTCACACAACCATAAATAACTCCATCACCTATTTCTTTTGCAGTACTACTTTTTGTATTTCCTACAACTAACCATTTATTTATAGTCATCCATATAAGATAAACTACACCTAAACCCGCAGTAACCAGTGCTGAAATTTTAGATAACTTTTTCCAGAACATCATTTATACCTCCAATTAATTTAAAAATTAAGGATATTATATCATATATATAATTTTTAGTCAATTAGTTATAACTTAAAAATACGACAATTTTTTACGAATTATTCTTCCAAAAATATAATTTATTTCTAAAAAATTATAGTTAATATTAATTTATTTTAACAGTTATGTCCTTTCTTGTTTCATTTGTTCCGTTTTTTACGACTACACGAACCGTATATGTTCCTGTTTTTGTTGGTTTCCAAGTATAAGTGCTTGTCGTACTTGCTGAACGAATTGTCGTCCAAGTTCCGTCGATTTTTGCTAAATATTTGTACTTTAAATTACTTCCTGTTGCTGTCGTACTAAGTGTTATACTTTCTCCAAGAGCTGCACTTGTTTTTGATGCTTTAAACGATGAAATTGTTGGAGCCACAGGTGTTACTTTTACTGTAATTTCTTTCCTTACTTCTTGTGTGCCGTTTGTTACGACTACACGAACCGTATATGTTCCTGCTTTTGTTGGTTTCCAAGTATAACTGCTTGTTGTACTTGCTGAACGAATTGTTGTCCAAGTTCCGTCAATTTTTGCTAAATATTTGTACTTTAAATTGCTTCCTGTTGCTGTCGTACTAAGTGTTATACTTTCTCCAAGAGCTGCACTTGTTTTTGATGCTTTAAACGATGAAATTGTTGGAGCCACAGGTGTTACTTTTACTGTAATTTCTTTCCTTACTTCTTGTGTGCCGTTTGTTACGACTGCACGAACCGTATATGTTCCTGTTTTTGTTGGTTTCCAAGTATAAGTGCTTGTCGTACTTGCTGAACGAATTGTTGTCCAAGTTCCGTCAATTTTTGCTAAATATTTGTACTTTAAATTGCTTCCTGTTGCTGTCGTACTAAGTGTTATACTTTCTCCAAGAGCTGCACTTGTTTTTGATGCTTTAAACGATGAAATTGTTGGAGCCACAGGTGTTACTTTTACTGTAATTTCTTTCCTTACTTCTTGTGTGCCGTTTGTTACGACTGCACGAACCGTATATGTTCCTGTTTTTGTCGGTTTCCAAGTATAACTGCTTGTTGTACTTGCTGAACGAATTGTCGTCCAAGTTCCGTCAATTTTTGCTAAATATTTGTACTTTAAATTGCTTCCTGTTGCTGTTGTGCTAAGAGTTATGCTTTCGCCAAGTGACACACTTGTTTTTGATGCTGTAAATGACGAAATCACTGGGATACTACTGACAGCATTATTTCCAACAATTAATGTTACTGTTTTAGTTGCTGTGGTTTGCAATATATCTTTGGCTGTTCCCCTGATTAAATAAGTACCTTCTTTGGTTGGCTTCCAAAAGGTATTATACGATTTTGTAAAATCACGAATTAAATGCCAAGTTTTTCCGTTATCTAATGAATATTCATATTTATAACTTGGTATTCCGTTCGCCTCGCTGACCTGCGACTTAATCTGAACATCTTCTCCTAACTTGATATTAGATTCACTTAAACTTAAACTATTATATTTAAATAATTCAGCAGAATCCTTTACGGTTACAAGAACTGACGCTGTATATCTGACACCACTATTAGTCCACGCATTAGCAGTTACCATATATGTACCCGGATAATATGGTCGCCAAGTACATTTGCTGTCTTTGGATTTTGTCTGCAAATATGTTTCGGTAGTACCTCTTTCGACTATATACTCATAATATTCAGGTACATCATTTGTGCCTGTATCAATGCCAATCGTTACATCTCTGTTGGTATAAATAGTACTCTTATCAAATACTACACTTTCTTTTTTAGCTCTTGACGCATCTCCTGTAATTGTTACCGGAAGTGCAAATATATTATTTTTCGTTTTACACAAAATATAAAAATTGCCAACAACTTCTCCCGTAGTAATAAAACTACTTGATACATTCAGCTCATTATACGAACCTAATGCTCCAAGTCTAAATTCATCGTCATTATCTCTTGGATAATAAGAATAAGAGTATAATGAACTTGCTTTATAATATTGTTCTGTTTGGAGTACAAGCCTATCAACAGGTTTTCCATTACTGAAAAAATTCACGCCTTCTATATATTGATTAACAGATATTGTATATGTTGACGAAGCGGTACTTGTTGTTGACGATACTGTCAAAGTACACTTTCCTCTGCTGACACCATACAACATCATTGTATCTTTATCAAACTTTGCGATACTCGAATCAGATACTGTAATATCAAAATCCGATGTAGCAACACTTGCACTTGTAAATACTCTATAAAATTCTTTTTCGCCAATGCCTATATCAATGATATCACCATTATATATATTTTTATATGTTGTACTTCCATTATCTGCTATTCCATTTAACTGTCCTAAAAAAATATTATCTGTTGCGGCTGACACAAAAATCGTTCCTGCCGGTATTAGTGAAAATATCACCGTTATCACTAATAAAAATGCCGGCAATGATTTATTAACACCCTTCATAAAAAAACACCCCATTTATTTATTTTACTTCATTATATCATATAAACCAAAATTTTACATATAAAAAAATTTGAGTTATTTTTGTAGGATTTATATAAATTTTTCGTATCAATATAGCAAAATATATTTATTTCGTCCTATTTTTTATCCTTAAATCAGAAAAAAATTCTTTTAATAAAAAACTACATTCATCTTCAAGTACACCTGAAATTATTATTGGTTTGTGATTATACGGAACATCAAATAAATTGATAAGTGAACCACAAGAACCGGACTTTTTATCATATGCACCATATACTAATCTGAATATTCTTGAATTGATTATAGCTCCCGCACACATAGGACAAGGTTCAAGCGTAACATACAACTCACACTTATGCAGCCGCCACCCTCCTAATGCTTTACAGGCATTATTAATGGCTTCTATTTCTGCGTGATATAATGCGTTTTTTTCGGTTTCTCTGGCATTTTTGCCATAGGAAATAACATCATTACCCATAACAATCACTGCTCCAACAGGTACTTCTCCCTTTTTTCCACACTCTTTTGCTAATTCTATCGCCTTACTCATAAAATATTCATCTCTCGTCATAGCCATATCACCCTCAAAGAACTAACAACAGAAATCACGATTAATAAAACAGCACAAACCATTGTAAAATTATATACTAATGCCTTAATTCGCTCTGAAAAAGATATATCATCCTCAAATTTATTTATTGATAAAAAATCATTCTTCCTTCTTGATAAATATATAAAACTAATCACACCTAATATTATAAAAATAACTATAAAAATATATGATATGTAATTATATTTCGTAATTGATAATCTGTTTAATAGTAAACTAAAAACAAATGAAATGCTATTGTTTATTATATGAAGACATACAACAAACACATAACTTTTTGTATATATGTAAATATATCCCAACGCTAATCCACATAATATCGCAAATAATATTTGTACTATATTACCGTGCAGTAATCCGAAACATATTGATGACACTATTATTGCTATACTATCACCATATTTTATAAGAGAATTTAACAAACAACGCCTAAATGCAAATTCTTCTGTTACTGCCGGAACTATTACTGCCGAAAATATAAATACTATACATTCAAATATATTATTAAAATTAAAATCCTGCGATTTAGTGTTTATTGCAAATATTTTGCCAAAAACACCAGACATACAATTTGATACCAATATAAACATTATAAATATCAATATTAACAGTATATAATCTAATATATTTTTATTTTTTTTGCCGATTTTATAGTATCTGCCTTCCATAAGAAATATAAACGGAAACATATTAGATGTTACAGATATAAATATCTTGGTTATGGATTCAATCATTATATTATTCTCAATGTCCATAAAATCTAAAATATACATTACTATACAAGGAACAATATTAATGATTGACCAAGTTATTACAAACACTATTCCTAACTTTTTGCCAAATGAATTGATATGATTTATAATTGTTGCTTTATCTTCATTTATATACGATTTCATAATTATAACTTTAATATCTTTTTATCAAGCATTGTTTGTACTGCAAGCATTACACCCATTTTACCACTATGAAAATTTAATCCTCCCTGCATCCATACCGCATACGGTTCTCTTAATGGTGCGTCTGCTGATAATTCAACCGAACCGCCAAGTGTAAATGCTCCCGCCGCCATTATTACTTTACTATCATATCCCGGCATATCCCAAGGTTCAGGTACTACAAATGAGTCGATTGGTGCTCCCTTTTGTATCCCCTGACAAAATGCTATAAGTGCTTCTTTACCTCCAAGTAATAAACATTGAATAATATCAGCTCTCGGTTCGTCAAACTTCGGTGTAACATCATATCCCAACATAGTAAATAATGATGATGCAAAAACCGCCGTTTTTAATGCCTCCCCTGTAATATGCGGAGCGTGAAATGCTCCCATAAATAATTCTCTGTTGTTTCCAAGTGTTGCACCTATTTCTTTTCCCGTTCCCGGTGTTGTCAATCTATAAGAACACATTTCCACGAGTGCTTTCTTACCTGCTATATATCCACCGGTCGGTGCTATACCACCTCCCGGATTTTTAATCAGTGAACCTGCCATTAGATCAACTCCCTTTTCAATAGGTTCGCTTTTCTCAACAAATTCACCATAACAATTATCAAGCATTACTATACAATTCGGTGCTAATCTTTTGGCAATCTTTACAATTTTTTCAATTTCTTCTACCCTTAATGACGGTCTTAAACTATATCCTCTCGACCTTTGTATATAAACCATTTTAATATCCGGATTTATTCGCTTCTCTATTTCCTCAAAGTTAAGAGTTCCGTCCTGCTTTAAATCAACTTGCTCATACTTTATGCCAAAGTCTTTTAATGAACCACTATAACTGCTGTTTATTCCTATAACACCTTGTAATGTATCATATGGTGTACCTGTAACACTAAGCATTATATCATTTGGTCTTAAGACTCCAAATAATGCAACTGCTAATGCGTGCGTTCCACTTACAAAATTATGTCTGACAAGTGCATCTTCGGCACCGAAAACAAAAGCATATACCTCGTCTAACGCATCTCTTCCTCTATCTCCATATCCATATCCTGTTGTCGCTGTAAAATGGCTCTCGCTTACTTTCGCATTATGAAATGCTCTAAGCATTTTTTGCTGATTATATTCTGTTATTTCATCTATGCGTTCAATATATTCCTTGCACTGCAAAAATGCACTATTACTAATATCTAATATTCTTTTATCTATATCAAAAAAATATGACATATTTTATTTATCCTTTCAATAACTATCTAAACCCTATGTTCTGCCCATTCACCAAAATCTATAAATCCTATTGATTTATAAAATTCTATATTTTCTTTTTCTTGGCGATATATGTATATATCTTTGTTTGATAACTGTAAATCAAAACATATATTTTCAACAATTAATTTCCCTAAACCTTTTCTGCGATTATCCGGTGCAACCGCTACTGCTGATAAAATCGCATTGTTATAGGTTTCCGAACTTGTCATCGCACACGCTATACATCTGCTATCCTCAACAATTCCATAACATCTCGCAGTATTATGCCTAACCCTATGCGACATATCAAGATAAAATGGCTCAAATTCCGGTACCGAAAATGTTTCGCTTGTACATTCTTTAAGTAATAAATATACCTTTTTAAGAGAAATATCTTTTTCAATGGAAATATTTTTAATAATATTAATTGATTTATTGAGTTTCATTATTTTTCCTGTATTAAAATTTATATTACTGAATTTATAAGAGTACTTATTATCCAATAATATTGAACTATATCCTATTATATCAATAAATTCTATTAATTCGTTAAAATCACTTTTATCCGTAAGATATAATACTAATGCTCTATCAAGTTTTGAAATTACAGAAATAATCTCCCCTAATTCGGTTTCCTGATACCATATTTGCAAAAAATTGCAGCCTAATCCATATGATTTTAAAATCGATTTTATTTTTACTATATATGGTGAGTTTTCTTTTATATCATTAATTATTTCAAAATTATCACAAAATCTTATCATAATATGTATAGTCCCTTTTTGTCAATTATGGCAAAAAGGGATTGAACTAAATACCCTTAACTTAATTCTTTAATATTTCTTCTGCTGTCGCTTTTACCGTTTCATAAGTCGCTTTTAAATCATCAGTATTAATTACCGTAAATGCACTATGCAAATATCTACACGGCACTGATATTGCAACCGTCTTTATTCCACCCCTCGAACGATGTATAATGCCTGCATCATTACCTCCGGCTACCGCTTTCTTCAACTGAACTTTTACACCCGTTTTCTTAGATGTATTTAAAGCTATATTACAATATTTTTTATCATAAATCGTGTTTTTATCCATAAAAGATATTACGGCACCTTCTCCAAGTTCACAGACCTGTTTTGTTACATCTATATTTGGAATATCACTCGCAGTTGTCGCCTCAACTATTATAGCACTATCCGGATTAACTGTATATGCCGCACAACCGGCTCCCCTAAGTCCTACTTCTTCCTGCACCACAAATGTAAAGTACATATCATAAGGCAATTCACTTTTTATCATATTTATTAGTATGAAACAACCTGCCCTGTCATCAATAGCCTTTGCCATAACTCTGTTCTCATCTGCAATAAATGGTGCTGCAAAACTTACACTATCTCCACAAGATACATATTCTTCTGCATTTTCTTTGCTATACGCACCTATATCTATATACATATCATCTATATCTACACTCGTATTTCTTGCTTTACTATCTAACAGATGTACAGGCTTAACTCCTATTACACCATTTATATTGTTTTCTCCAACAGATACTGCTTTACCACATACTACTCTTTTATCAATTCCCCCTACTGTTGTAAACTTTAAATAACCTTCGTTTGTAATATCCGTTATTATAAAACCAACTTCGTCCATATGTGCCGAAATCATTAACTTTTTGTTAGCTTTCTCTGCACCTTTTTTGAATACAATAATATTGCCTATATTATCTACTTTAATGTCTGTCGCATAAGGAGTTATCTCTTTAAGAATTATATCCCTGATTTTATTTTCGTCACCGGAAATACCATTAGTTGTACAAAGTAAACGCAAAAGTTCTGTATCCATTATTCAGCACCCCCAACCATTACAAATTTTGCAAGTAATTCTGCTGTATCCTCAACATCACTTATATCTATAACCTCAACTTGGGTATGCATATTTCTTAACGGAATTGACACAACTCCACACTTTACTCCACCCTTTGATATTGAAATTGCATCTGCATTCGTACCGGTAGTTCCGCCGCTTACCTCAAACTGATATTGCTTATTGTTTTGCTTTAATATTTCTACAATTTTATTGATAACACTTTTAGACAGTGTCGGCGATTTACAAACCATAACTCCCTTACCTAAATCCCCACTCTTATCTTTTGGTACACTCGGCTGACTTCCAAAACTTACATCTACAATTATTGCCTCATCAGGCTCAGATATATACGCTCCCGTTTTTGCACCGGATTCATTTGTTTCTTCCTGTGATGAAAATAAATATGTTACTTTTACATCTTTTAAATCCTGTTTACTTAAAATTTCCGCCGATTTAATCAATGCTGCCACTCCTGCTCTATTGTCAAGTGCAGATGATGTTACTTTATTATTTAATAATTCTCTGAACTCTGTATAAAAAATCACTCTGTCACCAAGCGATATAAGCTCCTTAACTTTTTCTTTCGGCAGCCCTGTATCTACCCACATATTATCAGATGATACTACTTTATCTTCATTTCCGTTTGTTAAGTGAGGAGGCATACAACAAATTGCTCCCATTACTTTTTCTTTTCCAAGCACACAAACAGCACTTCCTAAAAGTACTCTTTTATCAATTCCTCCACATTCCGATACTTTTAAAAATCCCTTTTCGTCAATATATGTTACTATTAAACCGATTTGGTCAAGATGTGCATCAAATAATATATGCTTCTTTGCCTGTGTATTTCCCATAATAGCTATAACATTATTATTTGGTGTGATAACTGTATTATCTGTATGCCTTTTCATTAAATCAAATACAATTTTGCATATATCGTTTTCTTCGCCTGATACGCCAAACGAACTACATAAAACCTTTAAATACTCTTTCATATATTAAACTCTATTCCTCCGTTTTCAAAATATAATTTTATAAGCTATTTACAATTTCCTTGAAATGTCTTCCTCTCGCTACAAAATTAGGATATAAATCAAAACTCGCACAAGCCGGAGATAATGATACTATATCACCATCTGTCGCTTTTTCGTATGCTGTTTTGACCGCCTGCTCCATATTATCAACTTTTATTATTTGTGGATTTCCGTTTTTATATTCAGGTGCATTGATTACAGCATTATAAATTTTATCTGATGTCGCACCCATTAAAATTAATAACTTTACTTTTTCAACCACTACTTTGCCCATATCGTCAAACGGAATTTTTTTATCATATCCACCTGCTATTAATATAATTTTTTGATTGTATAATGATAATGTTCCGCAACAAGTTCTTGTTGGACTTGATGCTATTGAATCATTATAATATTTAACTCCATTAACTTCTCTTACAAACTCTGCCCTATGCTCTACTCCGGAAAATTCTTTTGCAACTTTCTTTATTATATCTATATCTACTAAACCCCATACCGCACAAATCGCACATAAATAGTTTTCTATATTATGATTGCCCGGTATCTTTATATCCGATTTATTCATAATTGCCGTATCCAATCCGTTGACTGCCATATAAATCGTTCCATCTGTATTATCAAGCCAAGCTCCGTTTAATAAATGTTCTTTTCTGCTGAACATATATGTACGCCCTCTTGTTTCATTTATAAAACTTTTTGTAATCTCATTATCTGAATTAAGTACTGTTCTTCCAAAAGCATTTTGATGCAAAAAAATATTCTTCTTTGCATCAATATATTCCTGCATATCCTTATGTATATCCAAATGATTAGGCGCTAAATTTGTTACTACTGCTATATCCGGACTCTTTCTCATTGAAATAAGCTGAAAACTTGACAGTTCTACCACTGCTATATCATCTTCTTTTATCTGCTCGATAATTGGCAGTAATGGTGTGCCTATATTTCCCCCTAAATGCACTGTCTTACCCATAGCTTTCAAAAATTCAGATATAATAGTGGTCGTTGTTGTTTTTCCGTCACTTCCTGTAACTGCTATTATCTTACAAGGACATAAATCAAAAAATAATTCCATTTCTGATGTAACTGCACTGCCATTTGCTCTCGCTTTGTTAAGTTCAGGCATATAAAACCTCATACCCGGAGTACGAAATATAATTTCTTCGTTAATATCAGACATATATTCTTCACCGAGTTTTAGTTCTATTCCTTTTGATAATAATTCTTTTGCCGTATCTCCAAGTTGTTCCTCTGTTCTTTTATCTCTGGCTGATACCTTCGCTCCATAAGATTTAAATTTATCTATCAATGGCAAGTTACTGCCGCCTATACCACAAAATGTAACCGTCTTTCCCTTTATACTATTAATAAAATTATTGACTGTCATAAAATATTTTTCCTTTCCGCACACTAATTTATTTTATTTCTAAAATCACAGTTTTTTTGATAAAAAAATAATCAACCAATGAATATATTATATTCCAATAATAACATAATAGCAAGTATAAAAAGGTATGGCAAATTATAAATCCACCATACCTTAAATTTTATTATATAAAATTTAAAAATAAAATGTGTATAACTAAATAAAATTTATAGTTATACACATTCCTTAAAAATCATTCTTCTTCGTCAAGACCAAGTAACTCTAATACGGAAACTTCAAGAATTTCTGAAAGAGCAATTAATTCAACATCTGTTACATAACGAATTTGACCTTCGAGTTTTGATAAACCAGATGCATTCATATCAACACCATTAACCTGTAATTGTGCTAATAATTCCTTTTGTTTCATACCTTTTCTTTTACGAGCTGCCTCTACTTTAGCTCCTACGAGGTTTCTGTCACCTAATGCTTGTTTGCGTAATCTCATTGATAAACACACTCCCATCTCTAACATAAATTCTATATTTAATAAAAATATAGAATTAAAAAAAATTAAACCTGCTCCAACAGAAACATATTACAATCAAATAATTATTCTGTCGTAACTTATTTTTAATTATAATTCATTTTTCAAATTAAATCAATAGTCATTTTATCAAAAAAGAAGTATCTATTTTTGTCATTTTATCCAAAAAGAACAATAATTATATGTTAATACAACAAAATATCCTTTATTTTTTCTTCAAAACAAACAAAATACCAACTTATTTATAACAAGTTGGTATTTCCATTTACTTTGTGCGACTAGATCTATAAGCCGGGTTCTGTCGTGTACAGTCATCTATCTTGGCAGAATGTTACCATATCTGCTCAGTGCCACCTCCTTGAAATCACTTTCTTTATAATAATCGGGCAGATTATCATAAAGGATTTCTCCACGGTGTTGCTCCGAATAGAGTTTACAGAATATTTTATTTACACAAAATATTGGTGAGCTCTTACCTCGCCTTTCCACCCTTGCCTGCTGCCATAAAGTAACAGGCGGTATATCTCTGTTGCCCTTTTCCTAAGGTCACCCTCGGCGGTCGTTAACCGTTATTCTTGCCCTTTGGAGCCCGGACTTTCCTCACGCACAGCCTTTCGGCTTTGTGCCTGTAACTGTACAATCTACTCGCTTTTTAATTTTATATTATTATTTCTGAAATGTCAAGCGTTTTACTCTCTGTACAGAACAACCAAATACTTTGCTCCTGTTCCCCACTAATCTTTTGAAAAAATCTAAAATTATTGTATTTTTAAAAATTTTTGTTTTTTTATAAAAAATTGCCTATTATTAGGCAATTTTTTACATTTTTGTAGGGTATAGTGAAGGGACTTTTCTAATACAAAATTAAAAGTTCTTTTAATTTCAGATTAGGAGTGTGGTTTTGTATAAAAAAAATTTTAAGTGCAAAAAAATTGCGTTTTTGTTGTTATTACGCTCTTACTTTTAATCCGACAAAATCCGCTGTTTATGCCGGATATTCTGACCCTACCAAAAGCAGCGTAACCCTATTATCCGATAAAAATGTTCGCCAAGAAATTCAGGATATTCTGAATAATCTTAAATTTTCTCCTGACAGTACCGCCTATTTGGGTTATAAAAAACTCGCTTTCGGTGATATTAGCGATGCTATTAAATTAATCTGCTGTGATGATTATACTCAGCTTAATATCGATAACTTGAATTTATTCAATGTGGCTGAAATTAAAAAACCAAAAGATAATTGTATAGAAATTAAATTCTTCGATAGATTAAAGGCTTTGGAAAAGTTACAGGAAATTGATAACAAAGAAAATAGTGCATCTTCATCATTTTACGAGGCTTTAAACAAAAATGCTATTAGTAATAATGAGGATAATCTATATGATTAATTTTAAAACATTTTCAAAAAAACAAAGTTTCGTTTTAAGCTGGTGGTGTAAAAACAGTAAATTTAAAAACTATGACGCCATTATTTGCGATGGCGCTGTTAGAAGCGGAAAAACTATTTGTATGAGTATCTCATTTTTATTATGGTGCTTTTATGCCTTTGATGACTCTAATTTCGCTTTATGCGGTAAAACTATCCGTTCCCTAAAAAGAAATGTTATTACTCCGATATTGCCTATACTCAGTCAAATCGGATTTAAATACAATATCAAAGTTTCTGAAAATATTGTTAATATCACATTTAACGGAAAATCAAATAGATTTTATCTCTTTGGCGGCAGAGATGAAAGTTCTGCATCTCTTATTCAAGGTATGACTTTAAGCGGCATTTTATTTGATGAGGTTGCTTTAATGCCTCGTTCATTCGTTGAACAAGGACTGGCAAGATGTTCTGTTGATGGCTCTAAATTCTGGTTTAATTGTAATCCGGAAAATCCACAGCATTGGTTCTATACTGAATGGATTTTAAATCATAAAAATAAAAATGCAATATATATCAAGTTTAAAATGGAAGATAATCCATCTCTATCACCTAAAATGCTTGAAAGATACAAAAGCCTTTACTCCGGTAATTTCTATAAGAGATTTGTCGAAGGTGAATGGACTGCCCTTGACGGACTCGTTTATCCGTTTATGAATAATAATATGTTCGCAGACAATATACCAAAAAATTACAGTAAATATATAGTTTCCTGCGATTACGGAATTATTAACCCGTCATCTTTTGGTTTGTGGGGACTTTATGAAGGAACTTGGTATCGTATAAATGAATATTATTATAATTCTAAAAAAGAGGGTTCGCAAAGAACTGATGAGGAGCACTATAATGCTTTATGCGAACTTTGCGGCGAAAGAAAAATCAGTATGGTTATTGTTGACCCCTCCGCCGCAAGTTTTATACAACTGATTATGCGAAAAAATAAATATAATGTCGTACAGGCTAAAAATAATGTGGCTGATGGCATAAGATTGACCTCTACTGCTCTAAAAAATAAAAATATAGTGATATGCAAAAACTGCTCAGACAGTATAAGAGAATTTGGTCTTTATCGTTGGGACGAAAATAATTCCAGAGATTGTCCTATTAAAGAAAATGACCACGCTATGGACGATATAAGATACTTCGTTACAACTGTCCTATCAAATAATAACTCCGAATTTTTTGCTATCGCTCTTTAATAAAAGGGGGATTCTATGAATTTATTTAAAAATCGAAAAAGTATTGACAATGTAAAAACTATTAATAATGTTATTCCTCAAATTAGTAGGAAAAATAAACACCCATTCTATCAAATTAATTCTTATATCCCTTTAAAAAATAAGGAATTTGAATTATATAAAGCTATAAAAGAGGCTATACCCTTAATTGATGGTGCTATTGATAAAATTGTCCGTCTTATTGATGGCTTTCAGATTAGGTGTACGAACAGTGTAACAGAACTCAAAATTAATCATTTTATGAAAAATGTTCCTGTTAATACTTGTGGTTATGGATTACCATTTTTTATAAGTCAATATTTTGAACAATTACTTACTTTCGGTACTGCCGTAGGCGAAATTGTACTTAACAATGATAATGAATTTGTCGGCCTTTATAACGGCAATTTAGACAATATTAATCTCTACTATGACAGCAATCCTATGAAATTGAAAATTTCTGTCAGAAATAATGATACATATAAGGAAATAAATAACCCTAATCTTATCTGTGTTACTGCCCTTAACCCCGAACCTGATAAAGTCTATGGCAATTCCATTCTTAAAGGTCTTCCGTTTGTAAGCAATATTTTATTAACTATATTTAATACTATACAAACTAACTGGGATAGAGTTGGTAATGTCCGTTTCGCTGTTACTTATAAGCCTAATGATAATGTAAACAACAATATCTCAAAGGAATATGCTATTCATATAGCTAACGAATGGAGTAAGGCTATGAAAGACAGTAATCAAATAAGAGATTTCGTCGCCGTTGGAGATGTCGGCATTAAGGTAATTGGTGCTGACAACCAAGTACTTAATAGTGAAATCCCTGTCCGACAACTTATGGAACAAATCGTTGCTAAACTTGCAATTCCACCTTTTTTATTAGGTCTTAATTGGTCAAGTACTGAAAGAATGTCCTCTCAACAGGCTGATATCCTGACAAGTGAACTTGAATATTACAGACGACTTCTCACACCTATTATAGAAAAAATTTGTAATACTTGGCTGCGATTAGAAGGATTGGACGATATTGCTACTGTCGAATGGGATAATATTAACCTCCAAGATGAGGTTGAACTCGCTGAGGCAAGACTTAAAAATGCTCAGGCACTAAAAATTGAACTTGAAAATAATCTTAATGAAAAGGATTGATGCTTTATAGATAATAGTGTGATTCAAACAAATTCCGTTCCTAATGAACAAGAACTTCAACTGATTAACAAATATACAAGACGCCCTCTTAATAAAGATGAAGTCTATATTTTTTCAGTTGTTCTTTGCGATAACGATATCGACCGAGATAACGAAAGTTTCTCCACAAATGCCTTATATCAAATGAAAAGTATGTTCTTAGGAAAAACCGGCATTTTCGACCATAATCCAAGTGCCGAAAATCAAACCGCAAGAATTTATGACTGCTATGTTGAACAATTAAAAGATAAAAAAACGGCATATAACAGTGACTATTACAGATTAGTCGCTAAAGCATATATACCTAAATGCAGTCGCAACAATGACCTTATTATATCAATAGACAGCGGTATTACAAAGGAAGTAAGCGTTAGCTGTGCAGTAAATAATACTTTCTGCTCTATATGCGGAAGTGATACCCACCAAAATAAATGCAGCCATAAAGCCGGTAAAAAATATGGCAATAATATTTGCCACACCATATTAGACAGCATAACAGATGTTTATGAATGGTCATTCGTTGCCGTTCCGGCTCAAAAACAAGCCGGCATAATTAAATCTTATAATAAATATAAAGGAGATGCTTACAGAATGGATAATATATTAGAATTAATTAAAAAAGGCAAGTGCATAACTCTCTCAGAAGATGACTGCAAACAAATTAATGATAAAATCAATAAACTTGAAACCCTCGCCAACGATGGTCAAGTTTATAAGCAGGATTTACAAAAAAGCGTTATCAGACTTTATTCTCTCGATAAACCTACTATACCTTCAAATATTATTAACAGCTTTGTAAGTAAAATGGATATTGATGAATTAAAGGCTTTCAAAAATGCTCTCGAAAATCAAAATACTAATAATACTCAGATTTTTTATAACAGTTCAAAAACTATGAACTCAATTAAAAATAACGATTTTAATATTTAATTTTTTTGATAAAGAAAGGACGATGTTTATATGATGAATTATTTCGATAACTTAACTATTGAAAAGGGTATGTATAATGTCGAAGGTAAAAATTTAACCCAAGTTTTGGAGGAACTTGACCCTTCTGAAAATTATAAAAATACTCCTATGGAAAATCTTGATGCCTTCCAAAGACAATTAAAGCGTTATGATATTAAAGTAAGTGGTAAAAATTCTGATAATGTGGAAAAATTTTTCAGAACTTCAAATGCTTCTGCACTGTTCCCTGAATATGTCGCAAGAGCTGTCCGTCAGGGTATGGAAAGCTCTAATGTCCTTAAAAATATAGTCGCTACCGTTACCGATATCAATGGTATGGAATATCGCTCTATTACTTCAACCATACCTGCTATGACAAATGATTTTATTAACGAATCCGGTACTATTCCCGAAACTCTTATAAAAACAAAAGATAATCTTATAAAACTTCATAAGCGTGGCAGAATGATTGTTTCTTCTTATGAGGCTCTGAGATTCCAAAGACTTGATTTGTTTACCGTTACCTTAAAACAAATTGGTAATTACATAGCAAGACAACAACTTAACGACGCTATTAATATCCTTCTTAATGGTGATGATAATGCTACTCCCTGCAAAAAAATTAGTTTGAGCGGCGAATCCATCGGATACAATGATTTGATAAATTTATGGGCTGAATTAGCTCCTAATAAATTAACAACTATTCTTGCCTCTACTGATATGACTAAGTCTATTTTGCGTATGGACGAAATGATAGATGGTGTTTCCGGTCTTAATTTCCAAGGCACCGGTAAAATGATTACTCCCCTTGGTGCTGAAATGTATCATATTTCCGATGCCGCTGCCGGCACTGTTATCGGTCTGGATAAAAATTATGCCCTTGAAATGGTTCAATTCGGCGGTGTTCTTACCGATTATGATAAATTAATTGATAAACAACTTGAAAAAGCTACTATCAGTTGTATTTCAGGTTTTGGAAAAATATTCCCCGAAGCTGCCGTTCAGCTCGGCTAACCTCAATGAATAAATCTAAAATACTTAATCAATTTGCCGTTTTGGCAGATATTACACCTCTCGAAAGCCAAAATTGGGAATTTTTAGCCGATGAAAGTATTGCCTTCTTGTCCGAATTAACTCCGGCAGATAAACATAATTGCAATGAATTTATTTCCGCTTGTGCTTCCGTATGCTTTTACAGATACATTATTATAATAGCCGCAAGGGGCGAACTCGATACTATGTCTACAAGCGATATGTCTATCAAAAGTAATGCCAATGATAAAATAAATTATGCTAAAATGATTTATCAACAATCTTTAAATACACTTGGTATTTCTATTCCGGAACATAACTTTTATTTCGGCATAATGTAATTTTTAAGTGAAGTTTATCCCCTCCGTTATTCGATATTACCTTAATACAAAATGACCGAGGGGCTGACTATCACTAATATTTAAGAAAGGTTGATTCTATTATGAGCAGAAAATATAAAAACAACAGATTTGAACAGTGTATTAAAGCATTTGGCGGAAAAGCTGTTGCTTATTGTAATAATAATAAATCTATCGGAAATGCTGTTATCCTACCTTTGAGATATAAAAATAAAAAATATATTGGCATTGAACTTAACGACTTTGGTATGATTGACGATAGTACATACATTATGCTTTGCAGCAAAGAACTTGTATCCGACTTTGCTAACAAAACTATTGTAAGTATTTTTAACAATAAATACTATGTTAAAAATATAAACCCTATCTATTTAAAGGGTGAAGTGGCTTATAAATGGTGCATCGTTTCCAAATGCCAAGAAGGTGACTTATAATGGATATAGTTCAAAGATTTATTGACGACATCAATAATAGTCCGGATTTGAGTTTTATAAAAATTTATAATGAATTTCAATTTAAATTAATATCATTTCCAATTAAACAACCTATTATGGCGGTTTGTTTAAATAATATATCTTCTGTAAAGGAATTTAAAAATTATCCCACTACAAGTAATATTATTACTTTAAAAGTCTATTCACCTGAAAAATCCTGTAATATGCACATATCTAATATATCTCGAAAAATCTGCTCTGCTCTTGAAAATTTGGGATACCCTTTTGATTATAACGGATATTCACATAATCCTATCGGTTACTTTGAAAGTTCAATAATTGTTAATCTGCCTTTAAGTGATTTCCTGCTTAAAGATAATATTTCTGTATCTATCAATAATATTGAATTGCCTTTTGTTAAAGATATATCCGTAAAATCTCAAAGACAAGAACATTGCATTTTTTCTTTATATCAAAACAATCCAATAAGAAATATTACTTTTAACGAGCATTATACCATTACTGTTGACTTCTTTAAAATGTCCGATGAAGTTCAATCTAATTACCAAAATAACCACAATATTGATAAAATTAGTAATTTTAAAGACTTTACATTGATAATAAACAACAATAATAATAAGCAAATTTTTAAAAATTGTAATTGGCTGGAAATTACCGATTATTCAGACAATAAAAACAGACTTATTATTAAACTTATAATTTCAACATATAACAAGGAGTGATTTTGATTTATGGAAAATATTTATTCCAGAATGGGACAAGACCTTTTAATAGATGAATATTTTGAACTATTAAACGAATTAATTGAACTTGATTCAAGATGTTATGATAACGGAGAAATTCAGGAAGATGAATAATAATATAATGAGTTTCTGTGGTTATGTATGGAAAAATAACCCATCAAATATAAAAATTGAATATCCTAAAAAATACAATGAGGATATTATCCCATATAACAAAAGCGTTCTGCAAGATGTTTCTTTGAAAAGGCGTATTATAAGCGGCAGTGGTGAGTTCTTTGGAGATGATTGCTTTGAACAATTCAAAGCCCTGCATATCCTTTTGGAGAAAAAAAAATCCGGTATCTTATCTATACCTAATATAGACCAGATATTTGCAAAAATTTGCTCACTCGAAATTACAGCAGAAAATATTAATAATCTTATTGAATATAAATTCGTATTTTTAGAGGATTATCCTAATAATTACCAATATATCCCAAAAACTGTTATTGCTCAAAATGAATGTCTTTGGGATATTGCCAATAAATTAGATATTAATATAGATAAATTAGTTATTCTTAACCCAAGTGTCAAGCGTCCTGATTTGAAACTCAATAACAAAGAGGTTAAAGTATTATGAATATTATCGCTATCACAATAAATTCTCAGGAATTTATTATTAATAATATTATATCTTTATCTATCAAAAAATCAACAGACGCACAAGCCCATTCATTATCCTGCTCTATATTTGCAGACAAAATTATTGATAATATATCGGAAATCAAAGTCATAGATAATGACTTCATATTATTCGCCGGAATCGTTGATACTCAAAAAATTACTTGTGACGGCAGCGGATTACATATCGATATTACTGCTCGAAGTTACTCCGCATTATTGATAGACAGCGAGGCTTTGCCTACTACATATTATATGCCATCACTACAACTTATTTATGATAAAAATATCGCCCCATACAATATAAAAGGCTATAAGGGCGATAATAAAACTTATACAGGCATATTGACAATTAATAAAAACAGCAGCGAATGGAGTGTCCTGCAAAATTTTGCCAATAAATTTATGGGCGTTACCCCTATTATTGACGAAAATAAGGTTCTCGACCTCACCGACAATAATAAAAATAATACTGTTATTATTAACTTTAATCGAAATACAATGTCAATCAGCAAAGAATTAAGACCTTATAAACTTATCTCTAAAATTATAATGCGTACAAATGATAACTCCGATTATTCAACAATAATAAATAACTCTAATACTAATGCTCTATTAAAAAAAAGATATTATGATACAGTTAATAATCAAAATATATATACTTCTGAACAAATTTTAAAAAATACAAATAATCAATATCAAATCATCAAAATTATATACAGCGGTTTTCTCGATGTACAACTCTATAATAAATTTGAAATTTTTGACAGCCCTATAAATATAGGAAGTTATAACTTAACTGTCAGCGAAATTAAATATACTTTATCAAACAAAGGTAAATATACATATTTAACTCTAAAAGCTACTAATAGGGAGTGATTAATATTGAAATTATCTAAATTACTTAATAAAAATAATAATTCTAAACAAATTACCTTCGGAAAAGTTATCTCATCAAATTATAATACCATAGATGTGAGTGCCGATACACAATATAAAAATACATCTGTTGTTGTACCTTATGGCATAGCCTATAAAATGCCCATTGATAAAAAAATCTATGTTCTGCCTACAACAAATGAAAATATCGCACTTGGTACAATTAATCTTAATGATAACTTACAAGAAGGTGAATTAATGCTTTATTCCGAAGGCGGAGCTAAAATTATTCTCAAAAATGACGGCTCTGTGCATATTAACGATTATGTTTTTAAGGCAGGTAATTAATATATGGATTTATCTATTGTAAATGGTGACTTTGCAAGATCCCCCAATGGAAAAACTATCGTTATTAGCGGTATTGACGAAGTTAAACAACAAATTGCTTTATCACTGAAAACTAAACACAACTCTTTTATATATAATAAAAATTTTGGCAGTTATCTGCATACCATAAATCCAGCTACAACAGAAAGTGAATTATATCATATTGTCACTTCGGCTCTTGAAAATATGCCTGATATTAAAATACAGGATATTTCCTTTAACGCTGAAACCAATATTATACATATTTCTACAAATATTACCGATTTAGACTTGAATATAGGAGATGATTGGAACTAATGGAAAATTATAACGATATTTTAGAAAGAATGAAACTTAATTACAGCAATTTAGCCGGATACGATATTGAGGAAAATTCTGATATATCTATAAGAATGAGGGTTTTGGCAGGAGAAATCTATTCTCTGCAAAGCAATATCGAATGGCTTAAAAATCAAATGTTTCCTATTACTGCGACAGATATTCAGCTTGATAATCACGCTATTCAAAAAGGTATCACAAGAAAATCCGCCGTTAAAGCCGTTGGTACTCTTACCTTCTCAAGAACTACTCCATTATCCTATGATATAGAAATTCCCAAAGATACCATTTGCTGCCTTGAAAATAACACTGATATTAAATATATAACTACTCAAAATGCTATACTCGAAAACGGTTCTTTAAGCGTTGATGTTCCGGCTGAGTCTATGCAAGGGGGAGCTAAATATAATACAGCCAAAAATACTATCAATTTGATGATAACTCCACCTGTTTCAATAAATTCCGTTACTAATAACACCGCATTTACAGGTGGTACAGATGACGAAACCGATGACGAACTTAGAAAACGATTAACAGATTTATACCAAAATATTAACACTAATATTAATACTGTATTTTACAGAAATTTTGTTATGGCTTATGAGGGTGTATATTCTGCAAATGTTACTTTTGATAATAATATTATTAACATCTATCTTGGCGGAAAAGGAGCTAAAATAAGTGATACTATTATAAATAAAATTAAAAATGACATTGAAAGTATAAGACCTATAAATACTCAAATTAATATTTATTCCGCCGAGCCTGCCGGCATAGATTATGGCATATATATCACAATTAAAAACGGTTATGTATTTGAAGATGTGGTTTCCCGCTGTAAAAAAGCTATTGGCGATTATATAAATTCTATTGGTGTAGGTGAATGTATCTATTTGGTTGATATAGGTAATATATTATATAATACAGATGGAATAGTTAATTACTCTTTTAATAGTGTCTACTCAAACGATTATCAACTTGAAGATAATCAATTTGCCGTCTGCGGTACTATATCTATATCTCAGAGAGGTTAATTGTATATGATGACCGCTTTCCAATCTATTACTGAAAAACTTGCACCGCTTGGTATATATAAACTTCATAATGATGATTTGGTTACATATGAGATTATGGCTTACTCAGATGAATTACAGAAAATTTATGACGAACTTCAAAAAATAGAAAACGAAATGTTTATAATGACCGCAAATGATTTTGGCTTATCCCAAAGAGAAAAACTCCTTGATATTACATTAAATCAAAATAATATAACAAAAAGACGAAACTCCCTCTTACTTAGAGAAAAAATTATCTCCAACCCACAAACTAAAAATAATATAATTAATATTTTATCTGCATATGATATTGAGTGCCTAATTGATGAAGATATAGAAAATAATACTGTACATATAAAAATTACAAATACAAGTTCACTAAATAATACACAAGAGTATTATACCAATAAAATTAAAAATACTTTGCCCGTTAATACAAAATTTATAATTCAATGGTAAATATATAGTTGACTATCTGTTAAAAAAAATGTAAACTAAAACAAGATAAGTATTAAAGAAAGGAAATTGCGATGAAAAAAAGAGTTTTATCCATTATACTTTTGTCCCTGATGATTTTTTCCTTTGCGTCTTGTTCTTTTAAATCAAGCGGAACGGTCAGAGAAGATTATCCTATAACATTTGGTAATGTTAAGCTGGAAGATACCCCTAAAAGAGCTGTCGTTTTATCCGATAATATAGCTGATATTATCTACGCTTGCGGATATGAAAGATATATCGTTGGTATTTCTGACGAGTGCACACAAGAAGAACTTCGTAAAATTGATAAGGTTGGTTCTGTAAATAATCCTGATTTTGATAAAATTAAGTCATTATCCGCTGATATTATTATCTTGGACAATACCCCATCAGATAGCATATTAAATTCTATTAGGGAAACTAATATTCCATTTTTAATTATGTCTAAGGCTTCTGACGAAAATTCACTTATATCCCTTTATGAAAGTGTTGCTTCGATATTTGGCGGTAAAATTACCGGTAAATCAAAAGGTAACAAAACTATCACTAATATTATTAAAAATATGCAGGAAATAAACAGTGAAATTCCCGACTCTGATGTTGTCACTACTATATGTTATATTTATGATACCGAGGGCAAAGCCGTAACAGGTGACAGCTTTATATCAAATGTTCTCGAATATACTGATACAATTAACATATTCAATAATAATACAGATGGTCTTTATGTTAAAGAATCTCTTAAACTCGCCGACCCGACATATATAATTTGTGATGTAGGCGTAAAGGAACAACTTACCAACGATGAACTTTTAAAAAATCTTACGGCACTTCGTGAAAATAAAGTTCTTGAAATCTCCGCAGACGAAATTTCAAGACAAGGCCGTTGTATGCTGCAAAATATAACAAAAATAGTGTATTTTATTTACCCTGAATTAGATAACTCCTCGGAAGATAACAATATACCGGAAAAAGATAATATATCCAACAATAATTCAACCGTTATCTCTGATTACAATATTACTGATAATACTGTTCTCAAAAATGGCGATGAAAGCGATTTAGTTCTCAAAATGCAAAATCGTCTTAACGAACTTGGATATAATATAAATAATCCTACCGGTAAGTTCGATAACAACACAGAAGAAGCTCTTAAAAATTTCCAACTTCTGAATAATTACAGGACTACCGGCATTGCCACCGCTGAAATTTTACGACTTATTTTTTCCGATAGTGCTGTTAAATATACCGAACTAAATTAAACTGAATAAAAATTATAAAAGTTGGGAATACTGCCATATATCTTAATTAAAAGAATGGTGGTGTTCCCTTTGAGTTTATGGCTAAATGAAAGCAGTAATGCCCCTGATGTATATACTTGGTTATCTAAAAATGATGAATGTGATATATGTATAGTTGGCGGAGGTTTAGGCGGATTAATTACTGCTCTTAGGTTATCAGAAAATAACAAAAATATTATAATAGTAACTACTATGCCTATTGGTAACGGAAATACCTCAAAAGGCTCCGGTATTGCAGATATCTATACAAATGGTGGTTTCAGAAGATTATGTAATTCTGTTGGTGTATCAGATGCTATTTGTTATTATAAAAAGATGAGAGAAGGTCTTGGTACATTAAAAGAAATTATAGACCGTCATAATATTAATTGCGATTTTGAAATAAAAGATGTAGTTTATTTTTCAAATGATGCCGAAAACTATGACGAGTTTATAAAAGAATATTTACCTTTAAAACATAATGGTTTTGATATTACTGTCGAAAATAATAAAAAGCTATCTTTTGAAATTAAAAATGGCGGTGTTGCTTTAAATCCTTATAAATTAGCAAGAAATTTAGCAAATATATTGATAAATAACAATATTAAAATATATGAAAATACTAAAATCGAAAGCATTTTTAACTGCGGCGACTGCACTATCTTAAAATCATCTATGGGATATTCAATCAAAGCTAATAAGATTGTCTTGGCAACAGGTCTTGAAAGTAAAAATTTTATTAAAGGCTGTGGAATTAAAAAAACAAGTTATACTATTGCCACTTCATCTATAAACGATTTACAAACATCTTATAAAAATAAAATTATTCATTGTATTGATAAACCATATTATACCTGTTATATTACAAATGACAACAGAATTATAGCAACCGGTTTAGACAGCATTATTTCAAGTGATTTTACCATAAAGAGATATAAACCTTTTACCCAATTCAAATATAATAAATTTAATCAGCTTGAAAACCTTACAAGTGAATTATTCCCTATTATAGAGAATACTCCAATAGAGTATAAATTCACTTATTCGGATTTAGAAAACTTCGATGACTTGGCTTTATGTGGCGTTCTCGAAAATCAACAAAATTATTACTATACTATATCCAGTGGCGTAAATTCCATTATGCAGTCTGTTATATCGGCAGATATTTTATGCAGCGGTGAACCTATCGCATCTGATGAAGATAATTTTATTGGTTTAATCAATTAACCATCTAAAATAATGACACTATCTATTTATGATAGTGTCATTTTTTTATGTTTATGCTATAATATAATTAATACCTTGTTTGAGGAGAAATCTATGAAACTAACAATAGAACAGTCTGACATTTTCACTGAAACAGAAATAAATATAAAATGTAATATGATTGATAGTAATTTGCAAAAAATTATAGATGAGTTACAAATTATGATGTTCTCAATAACCGCCTATAAAGATGGTGCAATATATAAAATATCACTTGATGATATATATTACTTTGAAAGTGTTGATGATAAAACTTTTATTTACTGTCAAGTCGATGTCTACGAATGTAAATACAAACTATATGAACTTGAAAATAAAATCTCAAATTATAAATTTACTCGTATAAGCAAATCCGCTATAATAAATATTGATAAAATAAGCTATATTAAACCTCAGCTTGCCGGTCGATTAGATATTACTATGGATAATGGAGAACATCAAACCGTAAATCGTCACTATGTAAATACCCTTAGAATGAAATTTGAAGGAGAAGTGTAAAATATGATAGGTATTATACGAACTATATCTCACTCTTTTACTATACTTACAATTATTATGTTAATACTCGGAAAATTACAAATTGCATTACCATTAAATAATACACTTATTTTTCAATTATTTATAATATGTGTAGGTGTTGCTCTTTTGCAGTTTATTACGGTAGCCATTTTTAAATCTATATTTAAGATTGATTCACCAATTGTTTTGACAATTCTACAATTTATAGATATGTCTGCTGTGGTATTTGTTCTTGGAGGATTATTATTTAAAATGTTTGATTTCAGTCTATACTCTCTTGTTATAATAATGCCTATGTTAATAGTAATATTTTTTTTCGTGTTTTTTGTGGAGTTTTTATCCTTATCATATAAAGCTAAAAAAATAAATAACATAATTAAAAAAAGAAATAGTAAAAAATAATAGAAATTTATTATTAATTGTATTTTACACACCCATTTTTGCAACTTGGCAGATGGGTGCTTTTCTTTGTATAAATCTATGATATAATTGGCTTACCAAAAAAATTATTCAGGAGGCTATTATATGGAAGACTTTATTTGTGTCGATAATCTAAAAAAGAATTTTAAAAATATCGCTGCCGTAAATGATATTTCCTTTAAGGTAAAAAAAGGAGAGTTATTCGGATTTTTGGGTGTGAATGGTGCAGGAAAATCTACCACTATTAATATGCTGTCTACTTTATTAAAAAAATCCGATGGTAATATTAAAATTTGCGGTTATGATATTGATAAAAATCCCGATGATATAAGAAAACAAATAGGTATCGTATTTCAAGAGAATACCTCTGACGATTACCTTACCATTAAAGAAAACCTTATTCTTCAAGCTGCCTTATACGAAAAAGATAAAAATAAAATTCAGGAAAGTTTATCTTTTGTTACGGAAACCTTGAATATAAAAGATTTATTAAACAGACAATTTAAAAAATTATCCGGTGGGCAGAAAAGACGCTGCGAAATCGCTAAAGCTCTTATGAATATTCCTAAAATACTCTTTTTAGATGAGCCTACAACAGGTCTTGACCCTATGACAAGAAAACAGGTTTGGGAAAGCATAGAGAAACTTATAACAGAAAAACAAATGACAGTTTTCCTTACTACTCACTATATGGAAGAAGCTGCTATGGCTCAATATGTCTGCATTATGGACGAAGGAAAAATTGTCGCAAGAGGTACACCTTCTAATCTCAAAAATCAATACGCAAAAGATTTCCTTAAAATTTATACCAAAGATATACAAACACTTATCAATAATATTAAAAATTTCGATTATGAAATAGCCTCAAACTGCGTTAAAATCTCTGTTAATAATACAAAAGAGGCTTTGCCTATCATTAACAGCTTAGAAGGTTTTTATGATAATTTTGAGGTAATACAGGGCAATATGGACGATGTATTTTTAAATATAACCGGCAAAAAAATGGAGGTTGAATAACTATGCTGTTAAATTTTATTAAAAGAAATATTAAAATTTATTTAAGAAATAAAACAGGAGTATTTTTTTCATTTCTTTCAGCGTTAATTGTATTATTTCTAATGATTGCCTTCCTCGGCGATATGTGTGTAGATGCGACTGTAAGTATTTTTGATAAAGATTTTACAGATGCCGAAACCAAAGCTAAAAATATTGTTATTCTTTGGACTTTAAGCGGTATATTTATAGTTAACTCATTCAGCATTTCAATAAGTATCATAGGCACTATGATTGATGATGAATATAAACATATTTTAAATCGATTTTTAGCCGCACCTGTTAAAAGAATAAACTATGTTTTAGGATATGTTATATCAGCAAATATTATATCATTTATTATGAATATTATTATACTGCTTATTTCTCAAATTTACTTTTTTGCCATAGGAGAAAGTTTTATATTATCAGTGGAAAGTCTATTGCTATTCTTATTAACTTTAATAATAAATATCTTTTGTGCATCTTCTTTTTCTTTCCTCATTGCATCGTTTATACATACTCCCAATGCTTGGAGTGCCTTTGGTATATTTATGGGTACTATTATAGGTTTCTTGGCTGGAATTTACCTTCCGTTCGGAAATATGAACTCAACTTTACAAAATATAATCAAATGGATACCTGCTTTTGAGGGCTGCTCTGCTATAAGAAATATATTCTTAAAAGATGATATACCACAGGCCGCTCAAGGTGTATATAACGAATATATGGGAATTATTGTTAATATTGGTGACCATACAATTACATTACTTGAACAAAATTTATATGTCTTAGGAATAGGAATTATATTTATAACTGTATCAGGTATCATAATGAAATCTAAAAAATCCCTCGACAGATAAATATAAAATCCCATATAGATTATATAATCTATATGGGATTAATTTTTAAATTTGCTCAGGTTTCCCTCAAAAGGCTTGCAAATTAGAAAGTAGTCCTTATAAAATTTATAGAAACACTTTCTTTTCTCTATTAAACTTGAAAAATTCATAAAATATTGCTATCATTGTTATATTAATATACAAGGGGATTTATAATAATGGGTATAATTGATAAATTAAATCAATGGGCTAAAAAAATTTCTTTTCCGGACGATTTTACAAACATAATACCACTTGCAATACAACCGATTGACAATGATTTTAAGAGTGATATTGTAATTCAATATGCAAAAAATTTATTTTTTATAGTATCCGATTGCTATTGTGATAGCGATTATAATAATCTAAGGTCATTTTGCTCAGACGAGCTATACAATAAGTTAAAAAACGAAATAACATCACTATCAAGCCAAAATAAAAGAAAAGTTATGGAAGAAATTAAAATAACACGCTCATTCCTCCATCTTTATAAAAGAAACAAAATCAATGAATATTTATATATTGTATTCACCATAAATTCAAGATTTTATATATCTGATACCAAACACAACAATACTATTAGCGGCGATACGGATAAAAAAAGTAAAAGACAATTTATGCTTTTATTAAAAAGAAATTTAGGAACTCTAACAACATCATCTGACAGAAAAAATTCCGGCCGCTACTGTCCTAACTGCGAAAAACCTATTGATTTCAATGAAAATGCTGTTTGTAATCATTGCGGCAATCGTACAAACACCGGAGAATTTAATTGGATATTAGATGATTTTATTATGGTTACTGATGAACTTGATTTTGACAACAGGGGTGTTGTTATAGAAATTTAAATTAAAAATGAGTTTGTAACTCTTGTATCAAAGTCATTTTTATTTTTTTACAGTAAACGATTGACAAATAATGCACAGTTCTTTAAGATTCTTTCTATAATACTTATTTTAAAAATCCGTTTATTATCTGTTCCTCAGCCTCTTGTTCGGTTAAACCTAATGTCATAAGTTTAATTAATTGTTCACCTGCAATTTTTCCAATAGCCGCCTCGTGTATTAGTGCCGCATCTAAATGATTTGCTTTAATTTCAGGTATCGCACTTATAACTGCATTATCCATTATAATGGCATCACACTCCGAATGTCCTGAACAACTGTTATTCCCGTTGATTTTAGATAAAAATATCTGTTTTGAATTATCTTTTGCAACCGAACGAGATATTACATTGGCACTTGAATTTTTTCCATTCATATCTACATTAAAACTGGTTTCTGCGAATTGGCTGCCGTGTGTCATAATTTTTTCAGTAATAACAATCTTTGCGTTATCTGATAAACAGGCTCTTGTACAACGCTTAGTCGAATCTATACCTTTTATCTGAACGGTTTCCATTTCTAAATATCCGCCGTCTTCTATTTCAACTATCGTTTCAGGATTCATAATTCTTTGACCGTTACCGTCACCACTTCCATAATGCTTTTCTACATACTTTACCTTAGCATTTTTACCAATATGAAATGTATGAATACCATCGTGTTTTGATAATTTATCCCCTGCATTGTGTATTCCGCAACCCGCTACTATAACTACATCAGAATTTTCACCAACATAAAAATCGTTATATACTGCCTCTTCCAAACCACTTTGACTTATTATTACAGGTATATGAACACTTTCGTTTTTAGTATTTGGTTTGATTATAATATCTATTCCTTGCTTATCTTTTTTAGTTATTATATCAATATTCGCTGTTGTATTTCTGCCGGCACTTGTCCCGTTAGCTCTTATATTATATGCACCGCTTGGTACTTCGTGCAAATTTGCTACTTGTTCTAACAAAGTCTTTTCTATTTCATTCATAAATAAATCACTCGCCTTATCCTCAATTATTATTCCTGGAGTAAAAACAACAACCTTCTACATCTTGCAATACTTCTGACAACATCTTATCCTTTGAACCATAAGATTTTATCTCGCCATTTACCAATAATAATATTTCATCTGCTATATTCAATATTCTTTCTTGGTGTGAAATAATTACAATAGAACTCTCCTGCTTTAATTTCATATTTTCAAATACTTTAATCAGATTTTGGAAACTCCAAAGGTCTATACCCGCCTCCGGTTCATCAAATACTGAAATTGGCGTTTTTCTTGCAAGTACACTTGCAATTTCTATTCGCTTTAATTCTCCGCCTGACAAGCTTGCATCTACATCTCTGTTAATATAATCTCTCGCACAAAGTCCGACTTCCGACAAATATTCACATACACCGGAAACCGATAGCTTTTCCCCTGCTGCTAATCTTACTAAATCTATTACCTTTATACCCTTAAATCTTACAGGCTGCTGAAAAGCATATCCTATACCAAGTTTTGCCCTTTCTGTAATACTCATATTGGTAATATCCTGACCATCATATAAAATTTGACCGGATGTTGCTTTCTCTATACCTGCAATTAACTTTGCAAGTGTAGATTTTCCACTTCCGTTAGGCCCTGTTATAACCGTAAATTTATTGTTCTCTATCTTATAATTTAAATGATTAATAATAACTTTCTCTTTGTTATTCTCTTGAACACTGAAAGTTAAATCCCTCAATTCAAGCATTTTTATAATCTCCGTTTCTGAAAATATATTTTAACCTAATTATTAACACAATAGGATAATTTATGCACTAATTATTATATCATATAGTTTATTAAAATAACACTATATTTAGGATAAAATCAGATTTTATTAAAAACAAAAAAGACAATGGTTTCTTCCATTGTCTTTTTATAAAAGTGACTCGGACGGGAATCGAACCCGTGTTACCGCCGTGAAAGGGCGGTGTCTTAGCCGCTTGACCACCGAGCCATTTATTTAATAGCGGCAGTCGGATTTGAACCAACGACCGTTCGGGTATGAACCGAGTGCTCTAGCCAACTGAGCTATGCCGCCATATTTTCCCTGCCGACTTTAAGTTCGGTCAACGCTATTTATTCTACCATACCACGCAAAAAATGTCAACACTTTTTTATTAATTTTTATGAGAAATTAATTCACTTGTTTTTTTATCTGCAAATTATTCAAAAAATTGAAACATAAAAATATTTATGTATCAAGTATCTTTTTTATATACAGTGTATTGCATATAATAATCCCACATATTACAAATATAATTAAACTTATTATTTGAGATGTAGAAAAAATACCTATGCCGCCTCTCTCAATATCTCCTCTGAAAAATTCAAGAGTAAATCTAATTGTTGCATATGACATAAGATAAATATATATAGGAAATGTTCTTATTTTGCATTTTAAAAAAACAGCCAAAAGCAGTATAAATAATAAAAACAGTAATACTGACTCTATTAATTGTATTGGCAGTAATGGTGTATTCAATGGCGTAAATGTGTTAATTGCCTCGTGATATGTAAAAGATAATGCTCCATCATACTCAACTCCATAACAACAGCCTGATATAAAGCAGCCTATTCTGCCTATGGAATGACCAAGCGGACATATTACCGCATATAATGATAAAAAATCTGAATAACTTTGTTTAAATTCCCTTATATAGAGCAGTAATCCGACTGTACCTCCTATTAATCCGCCATAAAATACAAATCCGCCTTTTATAAGGCTTTCCAGCGGTATATGGTTGTTTATTACATATTTTAATGATGTTATTACCGCTAATAATTTTGAGCCTATCAATGCCCCTATAAATGTATATACTGCTGAACCTGTTATATGATACCCTTTAATATTTCTTTTTGATTTTAAAATATATGCTGCGATTACAGCAATAACCATACCACTGAAAAATAATACTCCATAATATGGTATATCTTTTCCAAACAAGGTAAAATATCCTTTCAAGCAAATTCCTCCTAATCAATCAAAAACACTGACTAATGAAATTAATCAGTGTTCCTGAAATTTTTTGGATAAAAAATATTATAATCCAAAGCTGCCTAAACCTGCACCACTTGCCCCTGCTCCTGCCGCACAAAGAACACAAAGACCACAAGTAAAGAATGTAATCGCTGTAAAAATAACTGCAATTATACCAAGAACCATAGCTGCTGTTCCTATTCCTGATGGTTTATTCTCTGCAATAAGTTTATTTTTACCTTTTACACCCAATACAAGTGCTACTATTGCTACCGGCAAAGCTATAATAGATGTAACCCCCCAAGGCGAAAGCACCAATGCAATGATACTTAAAACTAAACCTGCAACTGCCACTACTCATTCACTCCTAACATAATTTAGATATATAAATATTACAGCGTATGTAATATTTATATATCTATTATAAATATCAAAATATGATTTGTCAAGTATTTTATTACATATAATGTAATAAAATGTCTGTTTTCATAAAAAATTGCTTGATTTTTAATCAAGCAATTTAAAAATCCCACCTACTCAAATACTTATTATCTTAATCTTAAATTTCTTTTACATTTTACTATGCCAACAGTTATTAATATGCCTGCTAATATTACTGCACAACCGGATATTATCACAATAGCTTTCCCCAATTTACCTATTCCTTTACAAATTAAATACATAAAATGTCACACCTCCCTACAAAATATAACTATATTAATTAATAATTCGCTTATTATTACATAAGATGTAATATTATGTATTTATTACAGTACTTTGTGTTCTAATTAATTTATATAAAAATACAAACTGAGGTGAGATTTATGGCAGTATACTCTGACATTATCAAAGAATTAAGAAAAGATAAGAAGATTACTCAAAAGGAAATGGCAGAATACTTCGGTATTAAACAATCTATGTACTCAATGTACGAAAACGGTTCAAGACTTATGCGAATAGAAATGCTAAGTCAAATATCTGATATTCTTGACACTTCGATTGATTATCTTATGGGAAAAACTGATGTTCCGACACCTTATCCTAAGCGAAACAAGCCAAAAGATAATTAATAATTTGATACTTAAAATAGGTTGTGTGGATAAACTTAGAACTATCGTATATAGTCTAAGTTTATCCACAATCTTTGAGATAGAGATACTATATATAATTTTAGTCATACTCCTATAAATAATATCACACCATATGTAATATATTTACATAATAACACAATTACACCTATCTGTCAACAGTTTTTTGTCTAAATATTTAAGATTGGAGCAACGCCCCCTTTGGGAAATATTTATAGGCGGGGCTTCGCCCCACACCCCATTAAGAGAACTTTTTGAAAAAAGTTCTCTTAAAACTCTCAAAAACTTTTATTTTTAACGCAAAAGTTTTCGGTCAAGCCTTTTTCAAAAGGCTTGCGGGTCAAGGGCAGAGCCTTTGTGGGGTGTGGGGCGAAGCCCCGCCATAAAAAATAATATACCATAAATCATATTAAGATTTATGGTATATTTCTTTAATTATTGGATAATTCCTTATATAGTCTTATATATTCGTTGGCAGACTTTCCCCAACTAAAATCGCACATCATTGCCCTTTTTATTAGGGTTTCCCAACCAATATGATTTTTATATCCATTAACAGCTCTTTTTATACAGTTTATCATATCCATAGAAGAATATGTCTTAAATGTAAAACCATTTCCGATATTATCTCCGCTATCCCTGACAGTATCCTTTAATCCGCCTACCTCGTGAACTATTGGTATTGTACCATATTTCAAAGCTATCATTTGATTTTTACCGCAAGGCTCTGTTTGTGAAGGAATAAGTATCATATCTGCACTGGCATATACTTTATGCACTAATTCATCATTAAATCCTATATTCACACTTAATCTACCGGGATACTTAACTGCAATATCTCTGAAAAATGCCTCAAATTCCCATTCTCCCGAACCTACTACAACAACCTGTATATTTTCCTCAGACAATATTTGTCCAAGCGATTCTTTTATAAGCTGCATACCTTTTGATGCAATCATTTTCGATACTATCGCCAATAATGGAATATTCTCTGAAATATTTAATCCTAATCTTTGCTGTAAAAAATATTTGCATTTTCTTTTACCATTTAGGTCATCTGACGAAAAATTACTGAAAATATATTTATCTGTATTTGGATTATATAAATTCGTATCAACACCATTAACAATACCGGATAATTTCCAAGCTCTTTGCGATATTATCTTATCAAGCCCATAAGAAAAATATGGTGTTTGTATTTCAGCAGCATATTGCGGCGATACAGTAGTAATTTTATTTGCAGTTTCTATTGCCGATTTCATAAAATTAATTTTTCCGTCATATTCAAGTATTGATATAAATTCGTGCGAGATACCCACAACTTCATCAAGTATTTCTTGGGTATATTTACCCTGAAATTGAATGTTATGTATTGTAAATATTGTTTTTATATTACTGTACCATTCAATTTTTCCGTAAAATAAAGAGTAATATACCGGAACTAACGCTGTTTGCCAGTCGTTGCTGTGTATAATATCAGGTTTAAAATCTATATATGGCAACATTTCTAAAACTGCACGAGAAAAAAATGCAAATCTCTCAGCATCATCATAGTGTCCGTATAAGCCACTGCGCTTAAAATAATATCTGTTATCAATAAAATAATAGATTACACCATTATATCTTGCTTCAAAAACACCACAATATTGTCTTCTCCAAGATACCGGAACGGATAAACTTGTAACGAATTTCATATTATCTTTTAATTCTTGTGGAATATCATCATAAAGCGGCATTACTACCCTGCAGCCTATTAATCTCTGTCTCAACGAAAACGGTAACGAGCAAGAAAACTGACCTAATGTTCCTGACGATATATATGGTTCAGCCTCACTTGTTACAAATAAAACTTTCATATTCTTTCTCCTTAGACAACACTTGCCTTACTAATATATACAGGATATGACGAATATCCCATAAGCGACCTTTCATTCTTAATTATTACATCTTTATCTGATATGACATAACTTAAATTAGAATTTTCTCCTATTTGAGTATCCTGCATAATTACACAATTTGAAACCTTTGTACCCTTGCCTATATGAACCCCTCTGAATATAATGCTGTTTTCGACATTTCCCTCTATAATACAGCCATTTGCAATAAGAGAATTTTTGCACAATGAACCAAGTCCATAAATTGTTGGCATATCATCACGAACTTTTGTGTATATAGGATTTTGGCTATTAAACAATTCTTTTCTTATATTGCTGTTCATAAGTGCCATATTAGCTTTAAAATAACTTACTATGCTTGTAATTGTAGCAGAAAAGCCTTTTAACTCATAAGCAAATATATTATATTTTGATACATTACTCTGTATAATATCACGTTTAAAATCAAGAGCATTTCTGCTTTTACATTCATATAAAAGCTCCATCAATAAATCTTTCTTTATAAGCGTCATATCTATGCCATAATTATATTCACTTGCATTATGCGGATTGATAAGCATAGTTGTTACTCTTCCTGTACTGTCAACTTCATAAACTGCCGGTTTAAATAATTTTTCCGGCAACAAACCCTTTTTATATATAACCGTTATATCTGCATTATTTTGAATATGCTTTGACAAAACATCTTGATAGTCAATATTACATACGGTATGGCAGTCTGTAAGCAAAACATACTCCTCTGTCGAACGCTTAAAAAAACTTTCTATTGCAAGAAGTGTTTCTATTCTGCTTGAAAATTCACTGTCATTATTGCCAAATGGCGGTAATATATAAAGACCTTTTCTATTTCTTGATAAATCCCAAGATTTACCTGAACCTAAATGGTCCATAAGTGATTGGTAATTATGTTTTGTGATAACACCTACTTTATTTATTCCTGAATTAACCATATTTGACAATGGAAAATCTATCATACGATACCTTCCGCCAAACGGTACTGATGCTGTTGTTCTGACAGCCGTTAATTCTCTTATTAAATCTTCGTGTAAATTTGAGAATATTATACCAAGTACATTATTACTGCGCATAATTACACTTCCCCCTCTATATCCTTATCAATCATAGCTTTTGGTGCAACAATTACTGAATTGCCTATATGAATATTATCTCCTATTACGGCAATTCCCCATTCACCTTTATCGACTATACTTTCAGGTCTTGCACCTACTACGGCATTTTTACCGATTACGGCATTTTCAGAAACAATAGCATATTGTACTACTGCACCTTCCTCAATAGTTGCACCCGGCATAATAATAGAATCCCTTACTACTGCCCCCTTTGCAACATTAACTCCCGAAAATAATATAGAAAAATCTATTTCTCCATATACATTACAGCCGTCTGCGATTAATGAATTTTGGATTTTTGCATCACTTGATACATAATGCGGAGGCATTACAGGATTGCGGGAATAAATTTTCCAGCTTTCATCTCTTAAATTAAGAGTTACTTTTGGGTCAAGCAAATCCATATTAGATTCCCAAAGGCTTTCTATTGTTCCTACATCTTTCCAATATCCTTCAAATTCATAAGCAAACATTCTTTCGCCCTTATTAAGCATTGTCGGCAAAATATCTTTACCAAAATCATTTGATGAATTTGGATTTTCGGCATCTTCCGTAAGATACTTTCTCAATTTATTCCAGCTAAACACATATATACCCATTGATGCCTTTGTACTTTTCGGATTTTTAGGTTTTTCCTCAAATTCATAAATAGAGCCATCATCTTTTGTATTAAGAATACCAAATCTTGATGCCTCCTCCAGAGGTACATCTATAACCGCAACCGTACAATCAGCATTATTACTTTTATGGAAATCTATCATTTTAGAATAATCCATTTTATATATGTGGTCACCGGATAAAATAACAACATAATCCGGACTATATCTTTCAATATAGTTCATATTTTGATATATGGCATTAGCTGTACCGGAATACCAATCTGCACCATTTATTTGCTGATACGGAGAAAGTACCTGAACACCACTATTCATACTGTCTAAATCCCAAGGCTGACCATTACCGATATATTCATTAAGAACCAGCGGCTGATATTGCGTTAAAACGCCAACCGCCTCAATACCGGAATTTATACAGTTCGACAACGGAAAATCTATTATTCTATATTTTCCGCCGTATGGAACAGCAGGTTTTGCTAATTTCTTTGTTAATACGCCAAGTCTGCTTCCCTGACCACCGGCAAGCAACATAGCTACTACTTCTTGTTTTGGAAACATTTATTTTTCCTCCCTATTTAAAGTATTATAACTTAATTTCTGCGATTTTTTATTTTTTGGTTTTTTAGGTTTTGATTTTATCTTAACACACTTCAAATATATAACCGATATAGGCGGCAGCGTCAACACAACAGATTGTTCTAAATTATGATAAGGTATATCGTCAGTGTTTATTGTTGAGGCATTTCTAATACCATTACCTCCATATTCTTTGCAATCCGTACTGAATACTTCTTTATATACTCCATAGTATGGAACACCTATTCTATAATTTTGTCTTAAATTAGGTTGGAAGTTACATACAGCTATTATCTCATCTCCGCCTTTATCTATTCTTCTGAATGCTATTATGCTTTGTGTGTAATCATCATCTGCTATCATCTTCAAGCCATTCCAATTAAAATCAACTTCCCACAAAGGTTTATTATCAAGATAAAATTTATTTATATCTTTAAAGAAATTATGAAGCTGCTTATGTGCCGGATAGCCCAACAACATCCAATCCAATTCCTTAGAACTATTCCATTCTTTAAATTGTCCAAGCTCTGTCCCCATAAAAAATAATTTTTTCCCCGGGTGTGACATTACATATGCCACCATTGTACGCATTCCTGCAAATTTTTGTTCATAAGAACCGGGCATTTTATTAATAACAGAAGATTTATCAAATAAAATTTCTTCGTGTGATATAGGGGTAATAAAATTTTCCGAAAAGGCATAAGAAAATGAAAATGTAAGATTATTATGATTAAATGGTCTGTAAAGAGAGTCTAATGACATATATCTTGACAAATCATTTATAAAACCAACATTCCATTTATAATTAAATCCCAAACCGTCACAATATGTTGGTCTTGTAACTGTCGGCCAAGAGGTTGACTCCTCCGCTATCATCATAATATATGGAAAATATGAAAAAACTGCTTCATTTAATTTTTTTATAAATTTAATTGCCTCAAGATTTTCTTTTCCACCGTTCTCATTAGGTGTCCATTCCTCATCTCTTCTATCATAGTCAAGGTATAATACTGCCTCAAGTGCATTTATCCTTAATCCGTCAAGATGGTAATAGTCAAACCAAAATACTGCACTCGATATAAGAAAACTTAACACTTCATTTTTGCTATAATCAAAAGCATTTGAATTCCATCGTTTAAAGGTTGACCTGTTTTTATCCGAATATTCATAGCAAGGAGTCCCATCAAAATCAGCCAATCCAGACGAATCCTTGGAAAATCGTGTAGGAACCCAATCCATAATTACAGAAATACCTGCCAAATGACATTTATTTACAAAATCCATAAAATCTTTTGGTTTACCGTATCTTGATGTTGGTGCAAAATATCCTGTTGTACCATACCCCAAACAACTATCAAGTGGATATTCTGTTAATGGCATAAGTTCAATATGTGTATAGCCCATTTCTTTTACATAAGGAATGAGTTCTTCTGCCATTTTTGAATAAGAAAATACGCTTCCATCTTCATATTTTCTCCAAGAACCTAAATGCAATTCATAAATATTTATTGGCTGAGAATATTGGTCCATTTTAGATTTTGACTTGAACCACTCTTGATCCTGCCAAGAAAAACAGGTTACATCATAAAACAAGGTCGAATTATTTGGTCTTGTTTCAAAATGAAAACCATAAGGATCAGATTTATATAAATCTTCTTCATTTGCAGTTTCAATACAATATTTATATGCAGAATACTCCGGTATATCTTTAGAAATAAAACATTCCCATACACCTTTACTGATTTTTTGCATAGGATTTTTAGCTTTATCCCAATTATTGAACGAACCTACAACTGAAACTTTAATAGCATTTGGTGCCCATACTCTAAATACTACTCCGCTTTCACCGCCGAGTATTACTCTATGAGCCCCCATATATTCATAAGACCTATAATTTTCACCTCTATGAAAAAGTTCCAATTCAAACATATCTGATACAGAAGTTTCGTATTTATGCATTAAATACCGCCCCCTTTTATTATTATAATCAACCTAATTAATACTATCATATCAATATTTAGGTCTAAATTCAAGTATTATTGCAAAAAAATAGCCGGTTTATTCAATACTTTTTTATGAATTTTAACATCACTTTACGAAAATTTAATATATTTATCAGCGTATATAATATTAACACAATGTATATGTCACATTTTGAAAAAAACTGCGTTTATTTATAAATAAAAGACTGTATCTTAAAGATACAGTCTTTATAATTATGGGAGCGGTCCTCTGCTTACTATAATAACAACGGTTGAACCCTCTGCTACTTTATCGCCTTCTTTGTTTCCGTCATACCCTATACAATTACCGCTTTCTACTATATTTGAATATTGTTTTATTGCCGAAATCATAATACCCTTATCGCTTAGAAGCTGCTGGGCCTCGTCCAAAGGCATATTTTCAATATTATCTAATGTAACATAGTTACTGTTGTCTATATCCGGCTCGACACCCTTACTTATAACAATCTCAACCTTAGAACCATATGTAATCGAATCTCCCGCAACATATTCCTTATATCTTATTACTTTACCCTCCATAACCATATCGCTGTATTCTTCTGATATACAAGTAATAAAACCAAGTTGATTTAATGATGAAACTGCACCTTCAAGAGTTTTACCGCTTATAGAAGGTAAATTCCTTTTTTCAGCACCCTTACTCAATACTACACAAATTGTCGTACCGTCTGTTGCGACAGTATCTTTGCTTGGAGATTGTGATATAATACAGCCTTCTTTTATCGTTGAACTGAATTGCTCTGTATTTGAAACAACTATATTATATCTACCAACAGATTCGGCAAATCTTACCGCACTTTCATAGGTCATTTTTGACAAATCAGGAACAATAAATTCATTATCTGCAAGAGGCGGAACACTATCCGAATCCGAAACATTACTATTATCCCCTTCGCTTACAACTGCACCCGTTGGCTTGAACCATTTGCTTAAATCTATACGGTCTACAACCATCATTCCCACCAATACAAACAAAAACATTGATACCGCACAGGATATAAGCACCCATACAAAACCCGGCAATACTTCCCTCGCTTGTGACGAAGAGGTTCTTCGTTTTTGTTTTTTGGCATTCGAAGCATTAACTCCTTCTTTTTGCATAGCTTGTATAGACGGTGCAGAAGCTAATGCTGTTCTTAAGGCATCAAAACTTTCTATTCTTTTTACTACACTGAGCTGCAAACCACTCGCAATAGCATTTACCACGTGAGACGGCAGTTTTCTTAATACAGAATTGGAAATCATAATTTTTCCGTCTGTTTTATCAGCACTCTTCGGCAAATTTCCTGTTAATGCATAATAGAGTGTTGCCGTAAAGCCATATATATCTGCTTTTTGTGTAATAATTCTGTTTGGTTTATACTGCTCCGGTGCTGTTGAACCTTCAAAAAATTCGGGTTCAAGTATACCGCCTTTTGAACGCAGTGTATTTATAGCAAAATTAGTTAATTTCAATTTACCGTCCGTTGTAACGACCAGATTATCAGGTGATATACCAAGATGATATATTTCTGCGGCACTCAATGTTGCCAAAGTTGACAGTAAAGGCATAAATAATGGTCTTGCAGTATTCCAATCAATTTTTCCGCCACTGCGTTGTATATATTCCCTGAAAGGGATTGATTCTATTTTTTCTTCCACAACATAAGATGTATTATTTTCGGAGAATATATCGTATATAGGTATAATTGAATTTAAATCTCTGAACCTTGCAACACCACGATAATATTCCAAAAACTCATTCTGCAAATCTCTGACTACATTTTCATAACCTTCTTTTATTATAAGCGGCAACTTTCCTACGGCTCTGCCGCTTATTGATGCAGGTATAAATTCTTTTATGATTACCGGCGTTTTTTTAACTTTATCATAACACAAATAAGTAGTACTCTCTCCGTTGCTATGCAGTTGTTTGCCTACTACATATCTTTCTTGGAGTTCCACACCCAAAGGTAAATATGGAGCATTTTGTTCGGCATTATCCATATCATACCCACAATGTGGGCATATTGCTGCACCATTTGTGTCTTTCATACAATTAAAGCACAAATTTCCCATTTTGGTACCCTTCCTTATCCCATTAATTAAATTATAACTAAGTATAACATACACTACACATAAATTGCAAGATTAGTTATTGTAATCGGGAGTTACATAGTTGTAATGATTTAATCTTTCAACTAATTGCATTTCGTACTATATTTATAATATATGACGGAAATATATCATCAAACACTATAATAATATTGTTTTGCAGTAAATTTCTTGTTTGGTGCTATTTCACGATAACCTGTATACATATTGTTATCAGTTATATTGGGGGCATTTATCATCCAGCTTGTCGGCTCTGAACTTATAAACCTATGGTTTCTTCCAAAATTACCAACAATTATAAAGTCATATTCCTTACTGACTTCACAGCAAACTTTATGTTCACTTTCTGTATGAACTAACTCAAAACCTTTATAATAACCATTTTTCAGTGGTACTTTTTCCAACAGGTACATATCATCATCAATATTATTTTCCAAAGTTTCCGTATTTCCTGTTAAATATTTTTCATCATAACTTCCAAGATCGGCTAATGTTGATGACAAATGTCTGTTATTAAGTTCACATTTATTTTTGGCAGGTATTGACAACGCATAATCTAATTTATTATGTTTTCGTGAAAAAGGACACTGTAACGCTGTCGGTGTTGCAACGCCAACGGGCATCATTTTATCAGAATTATTAGTTAATTCTAACTGATAAAATAATCCTTTGTCTGTGAGCGTAAAAATAATCTCGGCTTTAAAGTCTATCGGCAAATATTGGTAAAATTCGTCATCACTATTATAAATATATTGAGTTTTGACAATGGCAGATGTATCTGTTATTTCTTTATGTATAACTTTAAATTCTCTGAGATGTAAAAATCCGTGAATATGATTATTTCGTTTAGGTTCATTTATCGGCAGTTTATATATGGCATCAGATGTTTTTAAAATTCCATCACTTAATTGATTGGGAAGATATAATGTTGGCAGCCCAAAAAATAACGGTTCTTTTTTGACAAATTTCATTTGAGCCTTTACATCAAAATGAAACATCTCTATATTATTTTTATTATCTCTAAGCCTTAGCATATTACTTCCGACTGTTGGGGCTAAAAGTGCAGTATATTTACCGGCGGTCATTTTTATGCAAGGCTCACCCTTATGTTTTATTTCTTTTATACTCACTTTCATACTATTTCACCGTTTTAAAATATATTAAATATTATTGATACTATTTATAGAAACATTAACATCAATATCTTTATCATAGTCTATACCGTCAACCTCAAAACCAAATAAATTGTAAAAATCCTTTTTGTATCCTTCAATATCGGAACACTCATATATATTTTCGCTGCTAATTATATTCCATAGTTCAAGAACTTTTTTCTGAATATCCGGCTGCATTTCAAGGTCATCAAGACGAATTTGGTTGTTTTCATCAACCAATACTTTATCGCCATTAAATAATTTCTGGGCAAAAAGTCTATACATTTGTTCAATACAGCCTTCGTGACTGCCCTTTTCTTTCATAACTTTATATAATATGGAAATATAAAGCGGTACTATCGGAATAGCCGAACTTGATTGAGTAACAAGTGCCTTATTAACCGAAATATACGCATTTATTCCTAATTCATTTATAATTTCCTTTGATGTATTAAGTAAATGCTCCTTTGCTTTACCAATAGTCCCATCAAAGTACATTGGGTGTGTAATACTTGGACCTATATATGAATATGCAACTGTTACCGCATTATCTTCTATGGCATTTGCTTTTTTTAATGCAGAAATCCATTCTTTCCAATCTTCTCCGCCCATAACTTTAACAGTACTAAAAATTTCTTCTTCTGTTGCAGGCTCAACCGTAACCTCCGAAACAGTATTTGTTTTTAAGTCGATTGATTTATTTGTAAAACTTTCTCCAACAGTTTTCAGTACAGATGTATATAGTGTACCGTCTTTATCCATTCTTCTTGGAGCAGCAAGGCTGTAAACCACCATATCAACTTTACCTAAATCTCTTTTTATAGTTTCAATTACTTGTTTCTTAACAGCATCTGAATAAGCATCACCATTAATTGTTTTTGCATAATATCCGTCTGCTGCTGCTATCTGTTCAAAACTCGCTGTATTATACCAACCTGATGTAGCTGTTCTATTGCCGTCTGCTTGTTTATCAAATATAACTCCTAATGTTGACGCACCACAGGAATATGCTGCAACAATCCTTGATGCAAGACCATATCCCATTGATGCACCTAAAACAAGTACTTTTTTCGGTGCATTTACAGGTTTTGGCTGTGATTTAACATAATTTATTTGTTGTTGTATCAACGCTTTACAGCCTTCAAAATGTGCTGTTGTACAAATATATCCTCTTACTTTAGGCTTAACTATCATAATTATTATCACCTTTCTTATATTATTTCTTTATCATTTCAATAAGCTCGGGTATAGATTTCTCAAAATTTACACCATACCATCTTGAATTATTATCATTCATAGTATTTTTAATACAACTTACAACATAATCCGCACCAATTCTAAGTGAGTTTAACAAATCAAAATCATTCATTAAAGCACCCACAACGGCAGACGCAAATATATCACCTGTACCGTGATATGAAACAGGCTGCAATTCATTATAATACTCAAAATACTCTTTTGTTAATGAATCGTAACCCATTATACCAACCTTACCTTCCTCAAAGCTGACACCTGTTATTGCTGATTTTCGGCAGCCTAAATTTGTAAGTTGTACCAGCATATTTTTTATATAGTCCCTATCATAGTTATTTCCAACATAATCCACACCTAACATAAATGATGCCTCTGTTAAATTAGGAAGTATTATATCAGCTTTTCCGCAAAGTTTAGCCATATCCTTCGCAAATTCTTCTGTAAATCCCGGATACAGTTTTCCGTTATCTGCCATAACAGGGTCAACTATTATTAAATTATTATCTGTTTTAAATTTATCAAACATATCTGATACTATGATAAGCTGTTCTTTTGAACCAAGATAACCTGTATAAATAGCATCAAATGTAATACCCTCATTTTTCCAATGTTCACATATAGGGACTATATCCTGCGTTAAATCTCTAAAAGTAAAATTTTTGAACATTGTATGCGTTGATAAAACTGCTGTCGGAATGACTGATGTTTCAACACCCATAGCGGAAATTATTGGTAATGCAACTGTAAGTGAACACTTACCTACACACGAAATATCTTGAATTGTAACTACTCTTTTCATAAAAATTAAATCTCCTTGATTAAAACAAATTATTACAAAAATCTTGAAAATGTCTAATGGTTTTTATTTGTATTGAATTTTATTTTATCATACATAATCAAATATATCAATCCCCTTTAATTACAAATCACAAGAATCACTTTTTACAGTTGAAATATATACCAAATTAATATATAATTCTTATTATTATAGAAATATCGGAAAGGATTTATATAAATGTTAAACAGATTTACAAGAACTGAAATGCTATTAGGTAAAAATTCAATGGATATACTTTCAAAATCAAAAGTCGCAGTATTTGGTGCAGGAGGAGTTGGAGGATATGCCATTGAAGCACTTGTCCGAGGTGGTATAGGTAATATTGATATAATAGATAATGATAAAATTTCTTTAACAAATATCAATCGGCAAATATATGCAGCTACAAAAACTATTGGTCAATATAAAGTTGATGCTGCAGAAGAACGCATATTTGACATAAATCCTGATATAAATATAAGAACATATAAAATGTTTTACACCCCGGAAAATGCAGATAAATTCGATTTTAGTCAATATGATTATATAGTAGATGCTATTGATACTGTAACAAGTAAAATTCAACTTGTTTTACAGGCAGATTCATCAAATACACCTATTATAAGCTGTATGGGTACCGGAAATAAATTAAATCCAACAGCTCTTGAAGTTTCTGATATATATAAAACAAGCGTATGTCCATTGGCAAAGGTTATGAGATATGAACTTAAAAAACGCGGTATTAAAAAATTAAAGGTTGTTTATTCAAAAGAACAACCTCTGACGCCAACGGTAAATTATGACTTGTTATGTGAAGATACAATAAATAAGAAAATTCATCAAACACCGGGCAGTACATCATTTGTTCCGGCAGCAGCGGGATTAATAATTGCCGGCGAAGTTATAAAAGATTTAATCACAAATAAAGCAACAGAATAAGTTTATTAAAAACTTATTCTGTCACTTTAATCTATTGTATCTTCTTCCTAAATATATGTGGAATTACTTATTATCTTGATTACTAAGGTATTCTTCTAAACAAAGTCCACTTTCAAACATATCTTTTGCGGCATCTTTACCGACATACCTATAATGCCAAGCCTCATACATAACACCTGTGATTTCTTCCTTATCTTGTGGATATCTCAGGATAAATCCATATTTATAAGCATTTTTATTGAGCCAATTCCATATATAAGACGCATCTTGTACGGTTCTGTCTTTTGTAGTAATATCCACTGCAATACCTATTTCGTGTTCACTTGTCTTAGGCGGTGCAACCCATTTTTCTGCTAATTCTTTGGCTTTTCTGTCACCATATCCGCTTGACTTATATTCAGCTATTTTTTCATCAAGATATTGCTGTTGTATATCGGTTGTTCTGTAAGATGATGATATGCAAGGTATAAGTCCGTCTGCTTCCATATCGTCAAACATTCTTTGTAATTCGGAATAAATTCTTTCATCAACTGCATTACCGTCTGATAATTCTATTAAATTGAATTTATAATAATCCGGTATTGGATTCCATTTATTTACTAAAATTAAATTCCATTCATTAACCTGATTATTAGCTACATAATGTTCTATATTTTCGCCATTATTACCGCAGCTTGTTGTGTATACGATTAAGTTGGATAATATAACAAATAATATACAAATACTCATAAATACATTTTTACTTTTTATCATCGTTATAAACATCTCCAAATATTAAAAAGCTCTTAACTTGATACAATTATATCAAGTCAGAGCCTTTTATCCTTTAAAATAAAGTTTAATATTTCCTAAGAAAAGATTAAGAAATCATTTATATTTCACTAAATTTACAACGGTAAAGTTACTGTAAATACAGTTATATTATCTTTACTTGTTGCCGTAATAGTACCATTATGCAGTGCTACTATTTCTTTTGCAATAGCTAATCCTAAACCTGCACCTCCCGTATTAGATGTACGGGCCTCATCAAGACGATAAAATTTTTCAAATATAGACTCTAATTTATGTTCCGGAATAGTATTTCCTTTATTTTGAAATAAAATTCGTACAAAGTTATTTTCCTTAAAGAGCTTTATATCTATTTCGGTATCCGGATAACTATAAGCAATAGCATTTTTTAGAATATTATTAAAAACTCTTGCTAATTTCATAGAATCAACATTTGCAATTATACTTTCATTTTTATATGTATGCAATAAAATTGTATTATTATTTTCTTTAAGTATAGGATAAAATTCATCTGTCATCTGGACAAGCATATATGAAATATCCGTGGGTTCTTTTTCAAGAGTTATTTGCTGTAAATTATAGCGTGTTATCTCGAAAAATTCATTTATTAATTTTTCAAGTCTATGTGCTTTGTCAAGGGATATTTTAGTATATTTTTCTCTTTGCTCCAAAGGCATATCCGGAACTTCATCAAGTAAACTCAAATATCCTATAACAGAAGTTAATGGTGTTTTTAAATCGTGTGCCAAATATGCAATTAAATTATCTTTGCTTGCTGCCTCATCTTTTAAAATTTGTTCCTTTTTCATTATACTTGACTTAATTTCAAGCATCTGTTCGGAAATAGCCGCATATTTGCTTGGAAAAACATCTGTAATTTCTTTGTTTTCCTCTGACATATATGTATGTATCATTACAGCAGATTCTTTAATGGATTTTTTGATTTTTCGATTTGAAGAAATAATTGATGATATCATAGTAAACAATATCATAAGTGCTATCATTACCAACACAATAAAAAGTGACAAAACTATAATATTATTCCAATTTGGCACAAAGGCTCTGACCATATTTCCATATGAATCATAATAAATTTCTACATACATCAAATGATTTTGTATCCATAAATAAATTTCATAACCCGATGTTCTATATATTATAAAAAGTCCTACACAAATAAATAACATACTAAAAGTAAAAATTAATAAAAATTTGATTACTTTACAGATAAACGATAAAAATTTTAATATTTTAGTTCCCAATTTTATAACCTATCCCCCAAACAGTCTTTATATATTTAGGCTCGTCAAAACTATCACCCATCTTCTCCCTTATATGCCTTATATGTACTGTAATAGTATTATTATTTTTTGTAAAGTATTCATCTCCCCATATTTGATGAAATAAATCCTCTGCACTTACGACATTACCTCTTTGCTCACATAAAATACGCAAAATCGAAAACTCTGTCGGTGTCAGTGTTAAGGGCTTTTCATTAAGTGTACATTCGTGAGTTTTGGTATTTATAACAATACCTGATACTGTAATAATACTTTTTTCTTCTTTATTTTCGACACCTCCTATATTATACCTTTTATAGCGTCTTAACTGTGCCTTTACTCTTGCCACTAATTCTAATGGTAAAAATGGCTTTGTTATATAATCATCTGCACCTAATGTTAAACCTGTTATTTTATCTATTTCTTGAGATTTGGCAGTAAGCATAATTATAGGATAATTATATTTTTGTCTTATTATTTGGCAAATCTGAAATCCATTTATATCCGGCAGCATAACATCTAATACCGCTAAATCTATATTTTCATTTTCTATACATTTTAGAGCCTCTTTAGCATTATAATACTTGAACACCTTAAAGTTTTCATTTTTCAAGTACAACTCAACCAAATCCGCAATTTCACACTCATCATCTACAACTAATATATTTTCACTCATATTAACACCTTAAAAGTTTAATAAAGACGAGGACATTCCTCCTCTAATCCCGTTCTCATATAATAAACCGCATATTGTAAATGTTCCGTACTTCGACCTTAATAATGATATTCCTTTATTTGTAGCAATATCTATTACTGAAACATCTGCAACTTTTCCCCTTGATAAAATAATACAATCAATATTCATCAGTTCAGCTGCTTTTATTATAGAAATATCAGCTTTTCCTGTTACTAATATGACATCATTGTTATCAAACGCTGTTACATCTGCAACAGTATCACTCGCTATTGCTAATTTAAAATCAATATCATTATTAATATCATTTAGCTTTGATGCACACACTAAATCAACTATTTCATTAATTTTCATTTTTTAACACCTCTTTAAAATCATATTATCATAATATTATAAGTTTTTCAACACAATAAAATTTCGGCTGCCATAAAAAATACATAAATCCAAATTTTAAAATTTTTTAAAAAAACTGTTGATTTCTAAAACGAGTTATGTTATTATTATGAATGTTAAACTATGTGCAATTAGGAGGTGTAACTATGCCAAACATAAAATCTGCAAAAAAGCGTGTAAAAGTTATTGCTACAAAAACTGCAAGAAATAAAGCTCAAAATTCCGCTTTAAAAACTTCTATCAAAAAAGCCGCTGTTGCTATTGAAACAAAAAGCGAGGATATGGCTGCTACTGTAAACGCTGCTATAAAGAGCATAGACAAGGCTGCCGCAAAGGGTCTTATGCACAAAAATACTGCTGCAAGAAGAAAGTCAGCACTTGCTCGTAAGATGAACAAAGCAGTATAATATTTTCAATACATTATTATATTAGAACTGTAAGCAGGGCTTTAAAAGCCTTGCTTTTTGTCTTTTAGTGGAATATATCGTTTAAAAAATAAATCTAATGTATACTTAGAAAAAATTTTGTCATAAATATAAACCTTTTGTCTAAAAATAAGGGAGTTCTAAATATTGAAAAAATTTTTCTCGATAATTTTAATCCTTTCGGTTCTGATTTCAGTATATATAACACAATCTAAGAGCGTTTTGGCGTATACAAATGTAACTGACTATTTCTTCTACGATAATCAATATTATATTTTTAACTCTAATAATGGTACCACTAATATATTTTCGGCTGATAATACAGATAATATTATTTTTTCCGTAAAAGGAAATGGCGTAGGTGTTTATTTGTATTATGATACGATTTTTTGTGTTGTATCAACTTCTATGAATGAAAATACTATATATACTTACTCCTTTACAACTCAAGTACAAAATAGTATCTCCATAACAGACTTAGACATTGATTACGATAGATTAGGCAACTTTACACCTATAAGCCAAAATACATTCGCCTATGTAAAAAATAATACAAGTGAAGTTATTATTTACAATATGGAAAATAATTCATCAAAAAGTATCAATATAGCAAGTGGAATTAATAGCATTATATCCGATGGCGAATTATTGCTTATTAAAGAAAATACAAGTCTACATTGTACTAATCTTGAAACCTATGAAACTAAAAAGTATCAGAATTTTTCATCAAGCGGCAAAGTTCTGTATCTGACTGAAAATATTTGTATTATTGGTAACAATGTTTACTATTATGACAGCGATAATATAGAATATTTAATTAAAATCGATGACAATGCTGTAAAAACGGATAACGGATACGCATTTTTTAAAAATAATATTGTATATATAACCGATGAAAACTATAATGTAATCCACGAATTAGAAATGAATTTTAATATATGTTCAATAATATATAACGGATTGTTATATATACTCACAACGGATAATATCAAATATTATACAGAGTATTTCGATTTATATAACATATCTGATAATCCAATTACAGAACCTGATAACAGCAGCACTGTCACAAATACAAGCAGTATTAATAATAGCAGCAGTAAAAATAATACACAAGATAGTTCCAATAATACTCAAAGCAATACCCATATTTCTCAGAACTATAATAATAATAATAATAACAATAATATATTTATAGACAGACTTTACTCTATAAATAAAAATTATATAACTAATATTCCACAAGGTACTACAATAGCTGCTTTTAAAAAAAGTATAAACAGTAATTACCAATTATCTGTTATAAATCATAATAATAAATCTGTCACTTCCGGAAAAATAGGTACAGGATTCACCTTTACCTTCAATAATAAAAATACTAATCAGAAATATATTTATTATACTATTATATATGGCGATATTACAGGCGAAGGAAATATTAACTCTAATGATATAAACACTCTAATGTCATATTTACTAAATGAAACTGTCCTATCAGATTGCTCAATAATATCTGCCGATATGGACCAAAACGGTTCTATAAATAATAAGGACTTACTTCTTATAAGTCAAAAAACCAACTAAATACCTGTTGGATATTACTGTAAATAAAAAAACTTTCCCTATGATATTTTAAAATATCATAGGGAAAGTTTCGTTATTATAATTTAATTTTATTGTCCTAACTTTCCAAAAAGTTTTTGGAAACAAGCATATAAATATTGACCTTGGTTTCTATAAATCTAAATAGTACTATAAAAAATACTCAAATCAAATTGAGTATTTTTGTTTGTATTGATATTTATATAAACTAAAAATACATATAATTTTAGTAAATATGCCAAAAATCTCAGATTTTGCCAAAAACATACGAAACATAGTTGACAAGTAGGAATTTATATGATATTATGTATTCATACTAAAAAGATAGACTTTACATAAAATACTTTAAGGAGTTTGATTTTATATGAATTATAAATTATATCCATCTAATATCATTATTTTAGAGGAGCGAATGTACCGTTTTTGAGTTTTTTATATCAATTATTAATTTATACATTTAAGTGAGGTAATCAAAATGAGTACATTGAAAGAAAGAAATTTGAAATTTGAAACATTACAATTACATATAGGTCAAGAAAAAGCAGACCCCGTTACCGATGCAAGAGCTGTTCCTATATATGCTACTACATCTTATGTTTTTCATAACAGCCAACACGCTGCGGACCGTTTTGCTCTTAAAGACGCCGGCAATATATATGGCAGATTGACTAATCCTACACAAGATATTTTTGAACAAAGAATTGCCGGTCTTGAAGGTGGTACAGCTGCTCTCGCAGTTGCTTCCGGTGCTGCGGCTGTCACTTACACAATACAAGCTCTTACAAAAACAGGTGATAATATCGTTGCAGCTAAAACTATTTATGGCGGAACATATAACCTACTTGAACATACACTCCCTATATATGGCATAACTACTAAATTTGTTGACCCAGACGAAGACGGTTCTTTTGAAAATGCCATTGATGAAAATACAAAAGCTATTTTTATTGAAACATTAGGAAATCCTAATTCAAATATTATCGACATAGAAAAAGTCGCCGAAATAGCTCACAAACACAATATACCGCTTGTTATAGACAGTACATTTGCTACACCTTACCTTGTCAGACCGTTTGAATATGGTGCTGACATTGTAGTTCATTCTGCTACAAAATTTATAGGTGGTCACGGTACTGCAATAGGTGGTGTTATCATTGAAAGCGGTAAATTCGATTGGAAATCCTCCGGTAAATTCCCTCAATTTTCAGAACCAAATCAATCATATCACGGTGCTGTATTTACAGATGCTGCTCCTAATGCACCGCTTGTAACTTATATCAGAGCCGTTTTGCTTCGTGATACTGGTGCAACATTATCGCCATTCCACGCATTTATCTTCTTGCAGGGTCTTGAAACATTATCGCTTCGTGTTGAGCGTCACTCTGAAAATACTAAAAAGGTAATTGAATTTTTAGCCAATCATAAACAGGTCGAAAATGTCAATCACCCATCTTTACCAAACTCAAAATATAATGCCCTTTATAAAAAGTATTTTCCTAATGGCGGCGGTTCTATATTCACTTTTGAAATCAAAGGTGATGAAAAGACTGCTCAAAAATTTATCGACCATTTACAAGTATTTTCGTTACTCGCAAATGTTGCTGATGTGAAATCCCTTGCAATTCACCCTGCATCAACTACACATTCACAGTTAAATGAAAAAGAACTTGCAGAACAAGGTATTAAACATAATACTATTAGATTATCTATCGGTACAGAACATATTGATGATATTATATACGATTTACAAGAGGCTTTTGAAAGCGTTGCTGAATAAAATCAGAGGTTTGACATAAACTTTGTCAAACCTCTTTAATTAATTTTATGTAAGATTATTTATTACCAAAGTATCTGTTAAGTAATCCTTCAAATGCTTTTCCGTGTCTTGCTTCATCTCTTGCCATCTCGTGTACTGTATCGTGAATAGCATCAAGACCGGCAGCCTTTGCCCTTTTAGCGAGGTCAGTTTTGCCATCGGTAGCACCATTTTCAGCAGCAACTCTCATTTCGAGATTTTTCTTTGTGCTGTCTGTAACAACTTCGCCGAGTAATTCAGCAAATTTGGCAGCGTGTTCTGCTTCCTCATAAGCCGCTTTTTCCCAATAAAGACCTATTTCAGGATAGCCTTCTCTGAATGCTACTCTTGCCATAGCAAGATACATACCTACTTCTGTACATTCACCATTGAAGTTTGCTCTGAGGTCAGCTAAAATATCCTCGCTAACGCCCTTTGCAACACCTACAACGTGCTCTGCAGACCAGTTTAACTTATTTTCTTCTTGTTTAGTGAATTTTGAAGCAGGAGCTTTACATTGTGGGCAAAATTCAGGTGCTGCATCTCCCTCATAAACATATCCACAAACATTACATACAAATTTCATAGTTTTAACCTCCGTTAATGTATTTAAAATTTAAATTTAATTTTGTTGAACATCACTAAAAATCCAAACTGATTTTAAAAGCGACTTAATTATATTATACACAATTTGGCAATATAGTCAATAGTAAATTTATTAAGACTTCTTGAATAATACAACTTTAATAGTAAAAGACAAATTAATACCTTGATTTAGGGATAGTTTTGTATTATAATTTTAGAAGTATTAAATTTAAAAAGGAGTATTTTTGGGTTATGGATATAAGAGAAGAATCACTGCAAAAGCACTATGAATGGAATGGTAAAATAGAAGTCATAAGCAGAGCTAAAATTGAATCAAGTAAAGATTTATCACTGGCATATACCCCGGGTGTTGCCGAACCTTGTCTTGTAATTCAAAAGGATTATGAAAAATCATTTGAATTAACAAGAAGAAATAATCTCGTTGCCGTTGTGACAGACGGTACTGCCGTACTTGGACTTGGTGACATTGGTCCGGAAGCTGGTATGCCTGTAATGGAGGGTAAATGTGCATTATTTAAAACATTCGCTGATGTTGATGCATTTCCTATATGCGTTCGTTCAAAAGATGTTGATGAAATTGTAAAAACAATATATCTTATTTCCGGAAGTTTTGGCGGTATTAATCTTGAAGATATATCTGCACCACGCTGCTTTGAAATTGAACGCAAATTAAAGGAATTATGCGATATTCCTGTATTCCACGATGACCAACACGGTACTGCTATTGTTGTTGCCGCTGCTCTCCTTAATGCCTTAAAAGTTGTTAAAAAGAATATTAATGAAATTAAAACTGTAATTAGTGGTGCGGGTTCAGCAGGTATCGCTATCGCAAAACATCTGTTAAATCTTGGACTTAAAAATGTGATTTTAGTAGATAGAGTTGGTATTATTTGCGAGGGCGAAGGTAATCTAAACAGCGAAAAACAATATATGGCAACCATAACAAACAGAAACCACTTAAAAGGCAGTCTTGCTGACGCCTTAAAAGGTGCAGATGTATTTATAGGAGTATCTGCTCCGAATATTGTTTCAGAGGAAATGGTTAAATCAATGAATACAGACCCTATTGTATTTGCTATGTCAAATCCTAATCCTGAGATTATGCCTGACTTAGCTAAAAAAGCCGGCGCAAGAGTTATAGGTACAGGCCGTTCTGATTTTCCTAATCAAATTAATAATGTTCTTGCATTTCCGGGAATTTTTAGGGGCGCTTTGGATTGCAGAGCAAAAGAAATAAACGAAGAAATGAAAGTTGCCGCATCATACGCTATTGCAAATCTTGTATCTGACGAGGAACTTACAGAAGAATATATTTTGCCAACTGCCCTTGATAAGCGTATTGGTGGTGTAGTTTCAAAAGCCGTAATAGAGGCTGCTGTAAAAACAGGTGCTTCAAGAGTTGTTAAGTAATATATTTTGAGGAAAGAATAGTTTTACTTCCTGCGGCGAGCTGCCAAAGGCTTAACCGAAAACTTTTACATTCTAAAAATTATAAAAGTTTTTGAGAGTTTTTAAGAGAACTTTTTTCAAAAAGTTCTCTTAACGAGTTGGGGAAAAAGCCCTGCCAATAAAGGCTTCAAGCAATTTTAATGATAAAAAAATATCTCATACTTACGGAGTATGAGATATTTTTTTATTTATTTAAAAATTCTTTTATAGCCGAAATCATTTTATCCATATCTTCATCTGTACCTATTGTTATACGCAAATAGTTATCTATTTTAGGAATATTAAAATATCTTACAAATATCTTTTTAGTTTTAAGATATTCAAATATTTCTTTTGCTCTGTAATCTTTATGCGCTGCAAATAAAAAATTAGTTTGACTGTCTAAAACATTAAATCCTATCTTTCTTAATTCTGATTTAACCCTATCTCTCGTAGAAATTACTTTATTTATTGTATTAATAAAATATTCCTCATCATTCATTGATGCAGTTCCAATTTCAAGTGCCAAACTATCTACTACATAAGAATTATAGGAATTTTTAACTGTTTCCAATGTTTGAATTAATGTTTCACTTCCAATTGCATAGCCAATTCTTATGCCCGCAAGTGAACGGGATTTTGAAAATGTTTGAGTAATAAGTAAATTCTCATATTTCTTTGTAAGTTCGACAGCAGACTGCCCTCCAAAGTCAACATATGCCTCATCTATAATCACAATACTATTTTGGTTATGTTCAACTATATCAATGACGAAATCCAAACCTTTTCCAATACTCGTTGGTGCATTAGGATTTGGAATAATAATACCGCCATTTTCAATGTAATAGTCTTGCGGAACTATCTCAAAATTCTCATCAACAGGTATTTTCTTATATGGTATATTTATTAATGAACACCATACAGGATAAAAAGAATATGTAATATCAGGGTAAAGTATAGGTTTGTCTGAGTTAAAAAATGCCATAAATGATAATGCTATTACATCATCTGAACCATTTCCTACAAAAACATTATTTTTATTAACTTTAAATCTGTTTGCTATCGCATTTTTCAAGATAGTTGAATCAGAATTTGGATATTTATTTAGATTTCTGTAATCAAATTCGCTGATAATTTTTTGTACCATTGGCGATGGCGGATACGGATTTTCATTTGCGTTTAACTTTATAATATCTTTATCATCTGACTGCTCACCTGCAACGTATGGTTTTATTTTTATAAGATTTTCTTTCCATTTATTTTCCATAAGATAATGTTTCTCCTAAGAAATATTTTATTTTTTTTAAGTTATTTTCCGGTTGTACAACCGGATAAGGTACTTTTGGTATCCCATTACAAACTTTATAGTTATCAGATTTAAAATAATATAAAGTTTTTCTGGAATTTTTAAGATTTTCAATAACGCCCCTTGGACACAAACTTACTGTGTGCATTTTTAATACAGAATAATAATTAATATATTTTATACGCCAACCAAGTTCTCTCATACGAGTTCTATACTGCGGATAACAATTTTTTTGCTCATAGAAATTTCTCATTATTCCATATGCACCTACATAATCGTTAATCTTTTTAGCATTCATAGTTGCCATTATGCTGCCGGGCCTTTTAACATAATAATAAGAATAATCATCTGTAATCGCAATTTTATTTGCATAATACAATAATCTTGGTGTAGTAGATATATCCTCAAAATACATATCCAAATATCTTATATTGTTGTCTGTAAATAAGGATTTCTTATATAGTTTATTCCACGCATAGTGATGCATTACAAAATCACTTATAAGCATTTTCATAGCTTTTTGAGAAGATGCGACTTGTTTTCTCATTCTAAGAGGTGGGGTAACATTTATGTCATTTTTAGGGAAATTAAATCTATAACGACAATATGCCATATCTGCACCTGTTGATATAATTGCATTATACATAGTCAATAAATATGTTGGACTAACAAAATCATCTCCGTCAACAAATGATAAATATTCTCCCTTAGAAAACTTTATGCCTGTATTTCTTGCCGCACTAAGTCCGCCATTATCACGATGTATAAGACGAAACCTTTTATCCTTTTTGGCAAATTCTCTGGCAATATCGACCGTTTTATCAGGAGAGCCATCATTTATCATCAAAACCTCAAAGTCCTTAAACTTTTGATTTTGAAGTGACTTTAAACATTTGCGTATATAATTTTCTACATTGTACATTGGTACAATAACACTGATTATAGGACTTGTACTCATAATTAATACCTTATCCTTTCTAAAATTTAATATTTCTTCACTATATCTTTGTATTTACCATCAAGTTTTTTATTTACATAATTTTTACTAATGGTATAATTTACATATTTTATAATATTGATATAATTTTTTATAAAACCTTTACGAGTTTCTATATTTTTATATACCTCACGCAACATTTTAAATGTACATAATTTTTTTAAAACACTATAATATCTGAAAGAATATTTATATAAATCATAAATATTATTTTCTTCAAAAAAGTTTCTTAATATCTCCATTATAATAAGATATTCATTTAATGTTTTGAAAGTAGTATGTTTAGTCAATGCACTTGTATCTCTGATTACATAATAGTAGCAGCAATCATCTATTGCAACAAGTTTATTTGCAAAATGCATTAATTTAGGTACTACAACAGCGTCTTCAAAACAATTCATATGAGGAAATAAAATATTATTTTTTATAAATAAATCTCGTTTCCAGATTTTATTCCACAAATATGCTTTAAGAGTATAATCTCTTATGACAAGATTTGTTGCTTGTTTATTTGAATATGTACCACCTTTGAGATTTCTGGTATTGACCATACGATTTTTACTATTGTTTTCGTTATAAACACTAAATGCACAACAAACTATATCCGCATTATTTTTTTTCGCAGTATTATATAACTTTTCCAGATAATCCTTTGTACAAAAATCATCGCTGTCAACAAAACAAATATATTCTCCTTTTGCAAGAGTTAAACCCTTATTTCTTACATTTGCAATACCTTGATTTTCCTGATTTATAAGTGTAAATCTTTCGTCTGTATCCACATATTTTTGGGCTATATCTTTCGATTTATCGGGAGAGCCATCATTTATCATTATAACTTCAAAATCAGTAAAACTCTGATTTTTAACAGAATTAAGACATCTATCTATATACTTTTCAACATCATAAATTGGTATGATAACACTGACTTTTATATCTGTTTTTAAATTTTTCATAGTTTATCATATCCCCTATTTTTTAATATTTTCTGTTTCTCTTTGTACAAATTCTTCCTTTGATTCTGTTTTTGTATAAGACAATTTTTTTGATAATCTTGCAAAAGGTACACCAAATATAATTGTAACAAAATATGTTGTTGTTCGCCATAATACTATTGCTGACTTCATTGTAGTTGCTGTAAATGTTCCGCCAAAAAATATTCCAAAACTTAACTCCGCCGCTCCTGATGCACCCGGTGTCGGAACTAAACTCGATACCATCGATACAAAGGATTGCGAACATAACATATTAATTACACTTTCCGTTCCATCGGAATAAAAACTCTTATATATGAAAAACGGCATTATATACACAATTGTTAATAATATTATCATAGCAGAAAATGCTTTTATCACAAATTTAACACTTTTAAACATTTCCTTATTATGTTTATGGAAAACATCAAGCTGATTTGAAAAATCCTCCATTTTTTTCTGTGGATTTTTAACTATATGTAATTTACCTAATAGCTTAAATCCCCAAGATAGTATTTTATGTGTTAGTCCTCGGTTGTAGGATACTAATAATATAAATACTATTACAATAGCCTGCGTTATAAATCCTATGAGTGCGAGTATCCATATATAAGGCTCTAAGTTTTCTTTAAAATAATTAAATCTTATAAATATAGCAAAAATACTGTATAAAACAAGAGTTGATTGATATACAAGAAATTTTTGTATTTGACTTGCCGTTGCGGTGGCTATACTTATACCATACTGATTTAACATAAATATCTGCATAGGCTGACCGCCTGACGCTCCCGGAGTAACGGCTGAAAAAAACTGTCCTACCATTGATACTTTAAAAGCACTTTTAAATTTAAATTCAGGAACAGTTCTTTTAACAAATATATATATTAAATAACTGTCCAATAAATAATTTAAAAATTGAAATGCAAATGCCATAGATACCCAAAATACTGATATTTTTAAATCACTTCTCAATAAATCAAGTAAACCGTCTTTTGATATTACAAAATAAATCATAAGTATTATTGAAAAAATCATAACTGCAATATTAAATAAGCTTTTCCAATTTAACTTCTTCACAACTTCTAACATATTTCTACCCCACAAAAAAATATTGCACTGTGATAATAATATCTTTATTATCGTTAAAAGTCAAGTATCCGCAAATTTTTGACAAAAAATAAAAGTGTAAATTTATTAAAAATTTACACTTTTATGTAAGATATGTATTTTAAAATCATTCGCTAAAATCAGAATTTTGCTCTATATCAGGAACTGTTGATTCCTCCGGTTCACTTGGTGTATCGCTTGGAGTTTCACTTGGAGTTTCACTTGGAGTTTCGCTTGGTGTTTCACTTGGTGTTTCACTCGGAGTTTCGCTCGGTGTTTCACTTGGAGTTTCACTTGGTGTTTCGCTTGGTGTTTCACTTGGTGTTTCACTCGGTGTTTCACTCGGTGTTTCACTCGGTGTTTCGCTCGGTGTTTCGCTTGGAGTTTCGCTCGGTGTTTCGCTCGGTGTTTCGCTTGGTGTTTCGCTTGGTGTTTCACTCGGTGTTTCGCTCGGTGTTTCGCTTGGTGTTTCGCTTGGTGTTTCACTCGGTGTTTCACTTGACACAGGAGGTTCAGGCTCATCTTGTGGCTCTTGATTATTTCCTGTGGTATAATAGCCCTTATAAGATGAGGACGGCAAACTCTCCCTGTCAACTTCTACACCATTTTTATAATATACTCTCACAGCACTTACCTCTGTCCTGTTATCGCTTGTATGTCCTGTAACCCAAGAATCCAATTTTATTGTATCGTACTCCTCTGGCTGATAACCATATATATTACAATGCAATGCAGTTCCATCCATATAACATTCAAAATAAACATTATATCCTGTTGTATTTTTTAACTTTAAATCTAAATACGGATAATCTATTGTTGCATCAAGTCCAATTTTAGCATAAGATGACGGATAAGTGTGATTATATCTTGAAACCACTTCAAGATTTGCATACAGTGCGGCGTAGTATATTGTAGTTGATGACTGACAAAGACCACCACCTATACCTTGGACAAATTCACCGTTTACAATAACCGTAGCAGGTTTATAGCCATTACTTTCGAGGTTACTGTCGCCCGTTTGCTGGTTAAATGAATAAACCTCATCCGGTGCAAGTACTAAACCATTAGATGCTTCAAGGGCAAGTTTCATATTATGATTACCGTTTGCGTTATTCGTTGAATACGAAGTATGCGAACCTATAAGCACTGTGCGTTTCTTTAAATCTTCTATCGTTTCTTTTGGCTGACTTATATAACAAGCTACTACTAATTGTCCTTTTGTTTTTCCATCATTTAACATTGAAGTTATGCCGTTTCTGACTTCCCTTTCATCAACAACCAAACCTGCTTGACCGCTTTTATAGGTAAATTTTTCACTTTGATTAGGGTGGAATTCTACTGTTGGTTCTTTTGCTTCAACATTAAGTGCTTTAAGAGCTTTTTCAACAGCAGTATCAATATCATTTTCATTTATTGACATTGTCGCCTCATAATTGAAATTTACTGTATTATCATTTGTAGCATTACAAAAATCCATTGCATCTCTTAAAACATTTGCAATATCATTATAATATACAAAGTCACCTTTTGTTAATTTTACACTGCCATTATCACAGGAAATTGTAAATTCAACATTTTGTTTGCTTTCCAAATCTGCCAATACAGCCTGAAAAGCCTCGTCATAATCCATTCCGGCTAAATCAATACCATTTACTTTCGCACCGCTTTTATAAACACCTGTAACAGGTGGAAGCGGCTCATCAGGAGGATAAGTTGATGTCATATCGGAGTTGTTTTCATCAATATTACTATTACTGTTTGGATTTGGGGTATTATTAATACCTCCATTGTTGTCATTATTTCTTGGAGAAGAAAAAATCGTTATAATAAATATTACAGCAGCAACTATTACAAGCAATACTATACCGCCTATAATAAAAAATTTCTTTTTATTATTACTAAATATCGAAGCTCCCTCCTCCTCATCATCATATGTTACTATTACCACATTTTTGTTGTCGTCGTAATCAGAAGATGGTTTTTGAAAAACTATGGTATCATCATCTTTATTATTTTTGCCCAAAGTTATTCCTCCTTATACAAAATTATTTTTATGGCTCCATACATATATAATAATACATTCAATTCACTTGATTGTAAAGTTAAATTTTTTTAATTTTTATAACATAACTGATATTGTTTTTGTTATTGAGATTTGTATAAATTGAATATTAAGAAATTAATTTTTTTGTCGTCTTTTGGTTGAAATAATTTATTATATTATGTATAATATACTTGTTAGATTGTGTGTTCTTATTCCAAAACACAATTATGGAGGAGTAAAAATGGCTGTAATCGAATTAAAATCCGTATCCAAAAATTCAAAAAATCGACCTGATATTGTCGATGCAAGTTTTGTTGTTAAACAAGGCGATATATTTGGCTTGGTGGGTTCTAATGGCTCAGGTAAAAGCACAATTATTGATATTTTACTTAACTATATACCGACATATAGCGGCAGTGTTTCTATTTTTGACAAAAATCCTAAAAAGGAAGGTACAAAAATAAAAGAAAAATGTGGATATGTTCCCGCTGACCCTGACTTCCTGCTTAGTATGCGTGGCTGCGATATATTGGATATTACCGCAAAAGTAAGAAAATGTAAGGATTTTGATAAAATTATTAAATTATGCAATTATTTCGGAATCCAACAGGATAAATATATTGGTGCTATGACTATTTCCGAATGTAAAATATTATCATTAATCAATGCAGTATTTTTTGAACCCGACTTGCTTATATTAGACGAACCTTTTCTGGGATTAGATGACTCAAAATTAGACAAAGTTAAAGACCTTCTTCAATATCTTAATAATAAAAAAAATATGACTATATTTATGACAACCGACAATATAGATGATGTAAATAAGCTTTGTACCCGTTTTGCTATAATTCATAGAGGCTCAGTGCTTGAAGTACAAGAAAAAGAACAACTTTTAACAAGTGATGTTAGAAGAATAAGTGCAAAGGTTTGTGGTAACATTTCTCCTATTTTTAAATTGCTTAATATTAAAAATGTTACTATGGAAGGCGAATATGTAAACTTCTTGTTTAAAGGCAATATAAACGAGCTGTTTACCGCACTTAATTATTATAAAGTCGAAGATATTCAAATTTCTTTGCCTAATCTAAGTGATGTAATTTGTCAAATATATGATGAAAAAGAAAAAAACAATGAAAATAAAATTGATGATGAGAAGGTGAACGTTTAATATTATGGTATTTCTTTCTACTCCTATTTTTGGACAAGATTTAAGGTGCAGAGTATCAAGCATACTCAAATGGTTAGTATTTACAGTAATAGCGACATTAGGTATTTATTTATTGATTTATAATTTATATATAAGTGGGATACCGGATTTTGTTAATGATTTACTCATTTCCTTACCTGACGAAATAAGGGCTTTGATATATATTGAAAAAATCCCCGATTTTTCCAATGTTACCTTTGACTACGCCGTATGTATGCAGGTTTTATTAATAATAGGCTGCGGATATGCCTGTTATCTTGGCTGTTCGTCATTTTTAGTAAATAAAAATAATGGTACTCTAAAATACATACATTCTTTGCCTATAACAAGAACCTGCGTTGTTATAACGAGATTTTTCGCACAGGTCACTATATTAATTATATATGATATACTTCTTGTATTTTTAAATATATGGATTGCCTCGGGATTAAATGTCAGCAGTTTTATTTTTAATATACCAAATATTTTCTGTGCTATGCTTATGGGCGAATTATTCTTTTTATCGCTCGGTTTTGCTATAAGTTGTATAGTTAAATTCCAATCAACTCCTTATACATTTGCTTTTGGTTCTCTTTTGTTTTGTCTTGTAATGGATATTCTTTACAAGCTTTTTTCAAAGGAAATCTTATCAGACTTAGTTTTAATATCACATTACAGTGTCTATAATATTATAATGAATAACACTAATATAAGTTTTATGACTGCTTTTACATCAATCATATTTTGTTTATTATCCGTTTTAATATCATCTTTAATATATAAATATAAAGAACTTTAATATTATTATATTTAAGTTAGGAATGAAGAATATGCGACTATTAATTTTATCAGCTACAACGGGCGGAGGACATATGAGAGCTGCAAATGCTCTCAAAACTTACGCCTTGCAGCAAAATCCAAACTCCGAAGTTAAAATAATTGATACTATACAATTTGTCAGTCCTCTTTTAAATAAGACTGTTACCAAGGGTTATCTATACCTCGCTACAAAAACACCTGATATTTACGGCGCTATGTATAGAGTTTCAAACAAGGACACTCCTGTAAACACCATCGTTGAAGAGGCAAATGACCAATTTAGTATTAGACTTGAACCACTTATTGAAAACTTTAAGCCCGATGCCGTTGTTACTACCCATTCGTTTGCTGCCAATATGGCTTCCAGCTTAAAATCTTCCGGTAAACTCAAAGCACCTATATTTTGTATTATGACCGATTTTTCTGTGCATATAAATTATTTACACCCTATGATAGATGAGTATATTGTATCTAATGATACTATGATTGCAGAATGTTTAAAATATGGTATCGACAGAAAAAATGTCCACGATATTGGAATACCCGTCAGTGAAGTATTTTTCAAAGAATTTGATAAAAAACAGTTGCTGATGTCCGAAAAACTTAATCCCGATTTCCCTACAATTTTAATTATGGCGGGTAGTTTTGGAGTGACCGATATACTTAAAATTTATCACAATATAGTCAAAATTCCATTAGATTTTCAGATTATAGTTATAACAGGCAAAAACAGAAAACTTTATGAAACTTTTGACAAAGAACTTTATAAATCCAATTTATACAATTCAAAAAATTCCTCCCTGCACAATAATCGCAAATTAAAGCCTACCAAGCCTACTAAACTGATGTATTACACAAATGAAGTAGAAAAGTATATGTATATGTCAGACTTGATTATTACTAAACCGGGAGGTCTTACAGTATCAGAGGCTATATGTTCCGGTTTGCCTATGGCTATATTTGATGCTATACCCGGTCAGGAAGAAGATAATGCTAATTTCCTTGTATCTAATAATATGGCAATAAGACTTGCTAAAGGAAAACGATGCACTGATACTATTGAGGATTTACTTACAAATCCAATCAAACTATATAATATGAAAATGGCTTGTCAAAGTTTTAGAAAAGGTAATTCTGCAAAATTAATATATGAATTAATAGAAGATAAACTAAACTATCAAAAATAAAGAAGGATACTTTATGAAAAAAAAAGCTATAACTATTATATTGGCTGCATCAATATTACTGTCACTGTGCAGTTGTCAGAATAAAAACAATATCAGAGAAGGCGATTTATTAGCGGGTTACTCCCAATCCATCAATGTAACGAATTATAATTTTACAGACAACACAGCAACTGCTCCTGAACTTTATACAAAATTTACGGCATCATTAACTAATAATGCCATAAATTTACTGAAATCAACCAATAATGATAATTCCGTATTTTCAATATTATCTTTAAGTTATATGCTTGGAAGTGTTTCTAATGGTGCGTCAGGCTCATCTTTAAAAATTTTAAAATCATATCTTGGCGATGGTATGGCTTTGACGGAATTAAATAATTGTTTTAAATATATATATACAAGAATTACCACATTTAATACGGATAATAATTATATTAATCTTGACAATGCTGTTTTTGTCAGCAAAGAAAAAGAAATTAAAAAAAGTTATCTTCAAAAGCTATTAGATAATTATAATACAGATGCCTTTGAAACAGATTATAATAATGACAGCTCTAATAAATTAAATGAATGGTTTAATAATCTTTGTCAAAAAAATAACATTGTTCCTGACATAAAAAATAATGACGAAATATATTTACTCAGCAATATATCCGCTAAACTCGCCTGGATAAATCCTTATTCCGAAAAACAAACTAAAACTGCTGATTTTAACGGATATAGTTCCAAAAATAAAGTTAAATATTTGTGTTCTGTTGAACGATATTTTGAAAATTCAAAGGCAAAAGGATTTATTAAAAGTTTTGCAAATTCGACCTGCAAGTTTGTTGTTATAGTACCTAACAGTGATTTAACATTATCAGAATATATAAATCAAATTAACGGTGAGGAATTTTCAAACCTAATTAATTCAAACAAATCCTTGCAATTTGCAAATGTTGAAATGCCAACTTTCTCAATAGATACTTCTGTAAAATATAAAAATATTTTGTCTGAATATGGTCTAAAAGATGAATTTACATCTTCTGCTGACTTTACCAATATCTGCTCTAAAAATCTGTATATAAATGACATTTATCAAAACATTTCATTGGAAATCAGCGAAAGTGGTCTTATGCCATACTCCCAACCGGCAAATGAAGTTAATAATCCTCCCTATTCAACAGATGTCGAAAATACTTTAATTATTGACAGACCCTTTATTTACGCAATAGTTGATAATGAATACAATACCCCTATAATAATAGGTACAATAAGCAATATATAATAACTATAAAAAATGGATTATCTTTATTAAAGATAATCCATTTTTTTATTATAATTTATTTTCTGTTCTTCCACAACATTTCTTGTATTTTTTTCCACTGCCACAAGGACAAGGATCATTTCTGCCAACTTTTTGCTTAGCAGTCTTACGAACTGTTTTATTAGCGTTATCTGTACCATCTGCACTTGTCGAAGTAGGTTTGGCAACCTGTTCACGCTTAATTCCAAGTGCTTCTATTGTAATTTCAGATTTTTTCTGTTCTTGTTCGGATTGATTTTTTTCTGCATTACTATCATTATTTTCGTTATTATCATCACTTACTTTTTCAAGTGTAACCGTTGCACCCGGCTGAGCTGCTCCCTGTGCCGCTAACCTGAACTGCAAAATCTTTTTTTGTTGTTCTTCTCTTTGGCGTTGTTGTTCAATATATTTTTTAGGCGAAAGTAACATTGCCTTTACTGTCAATTCTTTGATAGTTGCAATCATCTCGTCAAACATATCAAAACCTTCATATCTGTATGCTACAACAGGGTCGTGCTGTCCATAGGCTCTAAGTCTTATACCACGCTTCAATTCCTCCATAGCATCGATATGGTCCATCCAATTGGTATCAACATTTTTCAGCAAATAAATTCTTTCCATTTCCCTTATAATTTCAGCAGGGAGCATTTCTTCATTTTCAGCATACAATTTTCTTTGCTTATCTTGAATAATCTTTATTAAATCGGATTTTTGAATATCCTGCATTTCCTCATCGGTAAATTTAAACTCGTCTTCTTCTGTGAATACCCAGCCTAAATAATGATTTCTTAAACCCTCTAAATTCCAATTATCTTTATCTTCATCATCTAAAATATACTTATTTACGCTATCCTCGGCAGTATCATCAAGCATTTTCATAATTTGCTCGTGTAAATCGTCACCATTAAGTACTTTATCACGCTGCTCGTAAATAATCTCTCTTTGTCTGTTCATAACATCATCAAAATCAAGTACATTCTTACGAATAGCAAAGTTTCTTGCTTCAACTTTACTTTGAGCACTTTCAATGGTATTTGACAACATCTTAGATTCAATAGCCATATCTTCTTCCTGCATAAATCTATCTAAAATAGCCTGTACCCTATCACCGCCAAATAAACGCATAAGGTCATCTTCGGTTGATAAATAAAATCTACTTTTACCCGGGTCTCCCTGACGGCCTGCACGACCCCTAAGCTGATTATCTATACGCCTTGATTCGTGCCTCTCTGTACCCATAATAAATAATCCTCCGGCCTCTCTGACTTTTTCGGCCTCTTCCTTAATGGATTCCTTATATTTATCATTAAGCTCTGTAAAAGTTTTTCTTGCCTTAATTATTTCTTCATCTGTTGTTTCCGCAAAACCTGTTGCCTCTGAAATAAGTTCTTCCGAAATTCCCATTCTACGCATTTCAGCCTTTGCCATATATTCAGCATTACCGCCAAGCATAATATCGGTACCACGACCCGCCATATTAGTTGCAATCGTAACTGCTCCATATTTACCTGCTTGTGCGACTATTTCAGCCTCTTTTTCGTGGTATTTAGCGTTTAAGACTTCGTGTTTAATACCTTCTTTTTTAAGCATAGAACTTAACAATTCTGATTTTTCTATTGAAACAGTACCTACAAGTACAGGCTGACCTTTTTCGTGGGCTTCTTTAATATCTCTTATTAAAGCCATATATTTACCTTTTTCTGACTTAAATATTGCATCCGGTAAATCTACACGCTGTACAGGCTTATTTGTCGGAATTTCAATAACATCAAGTTTATATATCTCCTGAAATTCTGTTTCCTCAGTCATAGCTGTACCTGTCATACCACTTAATTTCTTATAAAGACGGAAGTAATTCTGGAATGTAATTGTTGCAAGAGTTTTACTTTCTCTTTCGACTTTTACACCCTCTTTAGCCTCAATCGCTTGGTGCAAGCCCTCGTTGTATCTCCTTCCGAACATTAAACGACCCGTAAATTCATCAACAATAATAATTTGACCGTCTTTAACAACATATTCTATATCTTTTTTCATAATACCGTGAGCCTTAATCGCTTGATTAATATGATGTTGAATTGTTACATTTTCAGGATCTGTCAGGTTGTCTATACCAAAATATTTTTCAACCTTTTTCATACCATTAGGAGTTAGAGTAGCTGTTTTTGCTTTTTCATCAACTATATAATCATAATCTGAATCTTTAAATTCTTCATCGTGGTCTTCTTTACTGTCAAGTTCAGTAACCTTGTGCATTTTTAAATTTCTGGCTATTTTATCAGCCTTTTGGTACATATCAGTTGATTTATCCCCTTGTCCGGAAATAATAAGAGGTGTTCTTGCCTCATCTATAAGAATAGAGTCAACCTCATCGACGATAGCAAAATTATGACCTCTTTGGACTTTATTTTCCTTGTAAACAACCATATTATCCCTAAGATAATCAAAACCCAACTCATTATTTGTACCATATGTAATATCCGCATCATAGGCGATCTTTCTGGCAGGGTTAGGCATATCGTGCACTATAAGTCCTACCGTCAAACCTAAAAAACGATATAATTTACCCATCCATTCGGAGTCACGCCTTGCAAGGTAATCATTTACTGTAACTATATGTACGCCCTTACCTTCAAGGGCATTTAAATATGCAGGTAATGTTGCAACAAGAGTTTTTCCTTCACCTGTTCTCATTTCGCTTATTCTGCCCTGATGCAAAATAATACCACCGATAATCTGTACAGGATAATGACGCATTCCCAATACTCTGCTTGATGCTTCACGACATACAGCAAAAGCATCCGGTAATATATCATCTGTTGTTTCACCATTAGCAAGTCTTTCTTTTAAAATGGAGGTTTGGCTTATAAGCTCCTCATCTGTCATATTTTTATATTTATCTTCAAGTCCGAGAACGGCATCAACCATAGGTTGAACTCTTTTTAATTCTCTTTTACTATAATTTCCAAATAATTTTTTTAATATACTCAATGTTATTCACCTCAGATTTATTTAAAAACATATACACTATGCACATTTTATTATTATATCATATATCCGTCTAAATTTCATTAATAAAAAATAAACTCTTAACACAAAATTTTATTATACTGATTGTGCAATTTTACTAATTATTTTTTAATTCTGTCAGTGCTATATATAGGGCGTTTGATGACGCAAGATACCTGATTAATTCTCTTTCATCATTTTTTCCCCTCGAAAGATTTAGTTTAGTGGCATAACATTTATTTTTTGTGCTTACTCCAACATAAACACAGCCGATTGGAGTTTTGTCAGTAGCACCTGTTGGGCCTGCAACCCCCGTTGTCGATATACCTATATCAGAATCTGCAAATTTTCTTACACCCTCTGCCATAGCTTTTGCGACTTCCTCTGATACAACACCATATTTACTAATTAAATTATTATCAACTTTTAGGGCTTTATTTTTTATGCGTTCCGAATAACTGCATATTCCACATTCAAATACATTTGATGAACCTGAAACTTCCGTTATTCTTTTTGATATAAGACCACCCGTACAACTTTCGGCAGTAGCTATTTTCATATTTTTTTCATTAAGTAATTTTACGAGTGCTGTTTGTAAATTACCTATATCAATACCATATATATATTCGTTTGGAATAATTGATTTAATTTTTTCAATTATCGGCTGTATCATAGATTTAGCATTTTCTTTTGTATCACTTTGGGCAGTAATCCTCAGTTGTACTTCACCTTCCTTTGCATATGGGGCGAGTGTAGGATTAGTTAAACTATTCATTAAATCTCTTAATTTATATTCAACAGCCGATTCCCCCATTCCAAAAATATGAACAGTTGACGATACAAGTGTCTTTCCTGTTCTTTTGGAAATATACGGTGCTACACTTTCCTTGAACATTCTTTCCATTTCTCTTGGAGGTCCGGGCAGCATTATAAGCGTTTTATTATTATTTTTATCTTCAATCAATATTCCCGGGGCTGTACCATTATTGTTTTCAAGTGTAACTGCACCTTCCGGAATTAATGCTTGTTTTTCGTTATTTACGGACATTTCACGACCGCTTTTTGCAAAATATTCTTTTATACGATTAAGACTGTTATCGTCTTTTATCATCTTGCGGTTAAATACTTCTGCAACTGTTTCTTTTGTCAGGTCGTCACAGGTTGGTCCTAATCCACCTGTTGTTATTACAAGGTCATTTTTATCAATAGCTAATTTTAAACACTCTTTCAATCTCTTTGGATTATCGCCAACGACACTTTGATGAAATACATTTGCACCTAATGATGCAAGTTCTCTTGCCAAAAATGCACTGTTTGTGTTTACTATATCACCAAGTAAAATTTCTGTACCTACACATAATATTTCAACATTCATTATATTAAAAACCTCTTTTCAATATATATAACTACGATAAATTTTATCAAAACCGAATATACATATAATTGTATTTTAGAATATAAATTAATATCAAATTTTAAAAGCCTGTAATATTATCTACTAACCAGAACAAAATAATACAGAAAAGCCATTATAATTATTTTGTTCATATATTATTCACATTTAGTATGTATTATATTACCAAAAGGAGTGACGCCGCTATGATTAAATTTGCACCCTCATATATTGCATTTATCTTAACTGTTGCATTTATAATAGTATGGCACTGTTGTACAATGTATATTTGCCGAAGACTAAAACCTGATAATTTTGATTATAGATTAAAACACTTTGCAGCAAGAAAATGGGAAAGAAATGGCAAATGGTACAGTGAACACCTTAAAATAAATAAATGGAAAGACTTATTACCTCAATTTGTGTCTGAGGGAGGCTTTTCAAAGGAACATATTCAATCTAATTTGACTATTGAATATGTTGATACTTTTATAATGGAAACTTGTCGTGGAGAATGGGACCACGGTATGAATTGCCTTTGCATTATACCTGTTTTGATAATAAATACAAGTTTAATGGGACTTGTGTTAGGTCTTTGTGCCGTAATAGGAAATTTGCCCTTTTATGTAATACAAAGATATAATAGATTTAGACTTCTTACCTTAAGAAAAAAATTACTTAGAGATAAGAAAAAACAAATTAATATAGACTGCGAACAGTTTATATCTGATATGGGGATATAATATGGACTGGTTTTTTACGGATAAAATAAATGGGGATTATCATACCATCATTGGTGAAGATGCTTTTCACATATCTAAATCATTGAGAATGAGTATTGGAGAAAATATAACATTGTGCGATAACAACAAAACAGAGTATTTCTGTGAAATATCTGCTATTGATAAAAATAGTGTTACTGTTCATATTATAAATAGTAAACCTTCTAATCACGAACCTAATATAAATATTACCTTATTTCAGTGTATGCCAAAGGGTGACAAAATGGAATTTGTTATACAAAAGGCTATTGAAATAGGTGTTCACGAAATTATTCCCATCATAAATTCAAGATGTATCTCACGACCTGACGGTAAACAGATTTCTAAAAAATTTGAAAGATATAATAAAATCGCTTTACAAGCAAGTATGCAATCAAGGCGTGCTATTATTCCAAAAGTCAGGGATATTGTGAGTTTCAAATGTGCATTAGATATGCTTAGTAATTTCGATTGTATTATTGTATTTTATGAATGTGGAGGTCAGCCGCTTAAAAATATTTTATCCCATAATAGCAATATTAAAAATATTGCTATATTGATTGGCTCCGAGGGTGGTTTTGATATTTCCGAAATAGAAAGCATTAAAAATATTGGCGGTAAAGTTGCAACATTAGGTAACAGAATTTTAAGAACCGAAACAGCTCCTCTTGTTGCCCTATCTGCAATAATGTATGAATACGGAAATTTTGATTAATTTATTTAAATAGAAAGTTGGTTGTTAAATGATAGGCATAATAGGTGCTATGGATATAGAAGTAGACGGAATTGTAAATCTAATGTCAGATATTCAGACCGAAATCATAAGTAATACTACATATACAAAGGGCAATATATACGGCAAAGAATGTGTTGTGGCTATGTGCGGAATAGGAAAAGTAAATGCAGGTATATGTACACAAATAATGATACTTAAATATAATCCTGATATTATAATAAACTGCGGCATAGGAGGAGGCACATCTTCGACAATAAATGTCGGTGATGTTGTTATTGCAAGTTCTGTTGTACAACACGATATGGATACAACTGCCGTAGGTGACCCTCTCGGTCTTATAAATTTACCGCAGGGAGATACAGTATATATTAATTGTGATGAAAATATTACAAAAACATTAAAAAATATTTGCGACAATCTTGATGGTATTCATAGCGAAACAGGTGTTATTGCGACAGGTGACCAATTTATTTCCGGTAAAGAAAAACGCATATGGTTGAATGATACCTTTAATGCTCTTGCCTGTGAAATGGAAGGCGGCAGTATAGGACAAGTTTGTGCTAAAAATCAAACTCCATTTGCTATAATCAGAACTATATCTGACAGTATTGATAAGGATAGTTTTATGGATTTTCAGACATTCAGAATAATGGCTGCCGATAAGTCAATAGAAATTATATCACGATTTATAAAAGAATTTTAACTATGAAAAGATGATAAAAAACCCAGAATTGTTAAATAATACAATTCTGGTTTTTTTTATAAGGGCTGTTTTTTATTTTTGAAAAACATAAATACCGATACTAAACATATTATTATATAACCTATTATACTGTATATGTCCGGATATTGACTAAATACAATTATTCCTAAAAGTGACGAAAATATTATTTGTGAATAATCAAATACCGAAATTTCCTTTGCCGGTGCATAAGAATATGCCATAGTAATAGTAAACTGTCCGCCTGCTGCTGCTCCTCCTGCTAATATCAAAAATATTATTTGCTGTAATGACATAGGGTGAAAATCCAATATCAAAAACGGCAATGTCACCGTACAAGAGAATACTGAAAAGAAAAATACTATAAATGAACCGTTTTCTCCTTTTTGCGTAAGGTATCTTACTGCCGTATATGCTGCACCTGCACCTAATCCACCAAGCACTCCTAAAAGTGATGGTACCATAGAAGAAAAATCACCGGTAGGCTTTATTATAAATATACAACCTACAAATGCTGTAATTATAGATAATATTTGATACAGCTTTAAATTTTCCTTTAAAAAAAGTGCCGAAAATAATACTGCAAAAAACGGCGATAACTTATTTAACATAGACGCATCTGCTATATATAAATTATCAATAGCATAAAAATTACACAGTATTCCTAATGTTCCGCAGGCTGCACGAATTATTAATGCAAATAAATTTTCTTTTTTAATTTTAAAATTGCTTCTTTGCCTTATTAAAACAATAAATGCCATAATCAATGCAACAAAATTCCTGAAAAAACTTTTTTGAGTTGAGGGCAAATCACCGGATAATCTTACAAACATATTCATAAGTGCAAAAAAGAATGCTGAAAATATTATACATATTATTCCTTTATTTCTTTTTGACATTAATAATCACTTCTCTAATTTCATAAAATATCACAAAGCTCTGATATATTTTCTATAATAATATCGCTTTTTTCAAGTTCGCTAATATTGCCAAAACCATAACCGCAGCCAATAGCAAAAACATTTTTTTTATTTTCTGATATTTCAATATCCTTATATCTGTCACCGACAACAATATAATTCTCATTAGGATTTTCTATATATCCCGAAAAAATCTCTGATTTACTCATATATCCAAAATCCTCCGAGCAACAAAATAAGTCAAAGTATTTATTAAGAGAAAATTTATTTTTATGCATTGTCATATATTTATTTGTGCAGTTACTTAACAATACTAAGACTTTATTTTTTGATTTGAGATACTGCAAAGTTTCTGTTACACCATCATATAAAGCACCATCGCCGTTTGATATGCTCCGGGCAATTAATTCTCCCAATTTGACAGAATAATTTTTTCTGTCTTTTTCGCTAAGCTGAGGCATAAATTCCGCCCACATATCTTTTGGCGTAACTCCAAGCCATTTAATAATTTCATTATCAGAATACTGTTTTGGTATCTTTATACCATCACCTATAAGAATATCGCATATTTTTCTGAATGATTTTATATAACCTATTGAACTATTGTATAGAGTTCCGTCATAGTCAAAAATTATAGTATTGGCATTAATAATTTTATTATTATTTATTTTCATAGATTATAAATTTCTGATTAAGTTAGCCATTTCAATAGCACTTAATGCACAGTCATAGCCTTTATTTCCTGCTTTTGTTCCGGCTCTCTCGATAGCCTGTTCAATATTTTCTGTTGTAATAACTCCAAATAACACAGGTACTCCTGTATTTAATGATACTGTTGCTATTCCCTTTGAAACTTCTGTACATACATAATCATAATGTGTCGTTGAACCTCTGATAACTGCACCTAAACAAATAATTGCATCATATTTCCTGCTTTCTGCCATTTTTTTAGCAATAACAGGAATTTCAAAAGCCCCCGGCACCCAAGCCACATCTATATCATTTTCCTCAACACCGTGTCTGACAAGTCCGTCAATAGCTCCGCTAAGTAACTTTGAGCCTATAAATTCATTGAATCTACCTACTACTATACCAATTTTTAAGTTTTCTGCTATAAGTTTGCCTTCAAAAATATTCATTTCTGTAATCCTCCATAATTATTAATATTTATTATAAATTTAATAAATGTCCCATTTTATTTTGCTTTGTTTTAAGATAAAATTCGTCTTTCTCGCCAACCTCCATAATGATTGGTACTCTTTCAACAATTTCAATATCAAATGCTGACAGACCGTTTATTTTAAGTGGATTATTAGTAAGTAATCTCAACTTTTTACAACCCAAATCTCTCAAAATACTTGCCCCTACCGAGTAATCTCTCAAATCGGGTGCAAAACCTAACATAATATTTGCTTCTACGGTATCATAACCTTTATCCTGCAATTCATAGGCTCTTATTTTATTTATTAGTCCTATTCCTCTACCCTCCTGACGCAAATATAATAATACTCCTCGTCCTTCCTTTGCAATAGTTTTCATAGCCGAATCAAACTGCTGTCCGCAATCACATCTTAATGAGCCAAAGGCATCACCTGTTAAACATTCTGAATGTACCCTGCATAATATCGGTTCGCCGTCAGAAATATTTCCCATTGTGAGTGCTACGTGATGCTCACCATTTATTTTATTTTTATATCCTATAATGGTAAAATCCCCATATCGTGTAGGCATTTTTGCACTTGCTACACGCTCAATAATTGTTTCTTTTTCTTTTCTGTATTTTTTTAAATCGGCAATAGTTCCGATTTTAAGATTGTGTTTATGGGCAAATGTTATTAAATCATCTGTTCTTGCCATCATACCATCATCTTTCATTATCTCACAGCATATACCAACAGGCTTTAATCCGGCTAATTTCATTAAATCAACAGTTGCCTCTGTATGACCCTCTCGTTCAAAAACACCACCATTTTTTGCTCTTAATGGAAACATATGCCCCGGTCTGCGAAAATCTTGTGGTTTAGCATTTTCATCAACCGTTTTCATTGCTGTAACAGACCTCTCATATGCCGAAATACCTGTTGTTGTATCAACATAATCTATTGATACCGTAAATGCCGTACAATGATTATCTGTATTATCTTCACACATTTGGTTTAAACCAAGTTTCTCGGTATATTCTTTTGACATAGGCATACATATTAAACCTTTGGCATAACTTGCCATAAAATTAATATTTTCTAATGTTGCAAATTCTGCAGCACAAATTGTATCACCCTCATTTTCTCGATTTTCATCATCAAGCAATACTATTATCTTACCTGATTTTAAATCTTCTAATATCTCGTCAATCGTATTAAATTTACTCATTATTAAATCACCTCATAATATTATATCTTAAAAAAATCCGTTTAACTTTAAAAAATCTTCTGTAATATTTGATTTCTCTTTATATTCTTTGTCATTGGAATTATTGGAAAAATGTATTAATTTATCTACATATTTACCTATAATATCACACTCTATATTAACCAAATCGCCCTTTTTCTTATTAAGCAAAATAGTTTTCTCCCCTGTATGCGGTATAATTGATACCGAAAAACTATTGCTTGTCAATTTGGCAACTGTTAAACTAATGCCATCTATTGCAACAGAGCCTTTTTCAACAATATATTTAAGAATATTATTATTTGCTGTTATTTCAATCCATACGGCATTATCTTCCTTAGCCATATTTGATATGGCTGCCGTACCATCAATATGTCCGCTTACGATATGCCCGCCTAATCTTGTATTTAATAATAATGCTCTTTCAAGGTTGACCTTATCGCCTGTCGTTAAAAAGCCTAAATTTGTTCTTCTCATTGTTTCAGCCATTACATCTGCACAAAAGTATCCTTTGCCCATATCAGTGACGGTCAAGCATATACCATTTGTGCATATACTGTCACCTATTTTTGTATCTTGAAGTACAATATTTGCATTTACAGTAATAGTTGCAGAATTACCGCTTACTTTAATATTTTTGATTGTGCCTGTTTCTTCAATTATTCCGGTAAACAAAATTTTATCACCTCTATTATATATACCCTACCGTTAAAATATCATTATCAAAATATTTTCTCTCTATATTTTTTAATTTTATGCAATCAAAAAGATTTTCAAACCCTTTTCCGGCAACAGCATTTTTTGCATTATTTCCACCTATTATGATTGGTGCGGTAAAATACATAACTTTATCTACACATTTTTCTTCCAGCATTGAAAATGATAATGTTCCACCGCCCTCTACAAGAATACTATCTATGCCATTCTGACCGAGATAGGACATTAATTCTTTAATTGGTACTTTATTATTTTGTTCGTTAAATACAATAACTTTTGCTCCCAATTCCTTAAATGCGTTAATTTTATTAATATCTGCTCTGTCAGTAACTGCAAATATTGTTCTTATATCTTTGGCTGTTGTTATTACATTATAATCAATAGGCGTTGATAATACACTGTCAACTATAATTCTTACAGGATTTTTATAGCCATCTTTTCGGCAGTTGAGCATAGGATTATCGGCTAAGATTGTTCCCACGCCAACCATTATTCCACTATATATTCCCCTTAATGTATGTGTATAATCTCTTGATTTTTCATTTGTAATCCATTTTGATTTTCCACTATATGTTGCTATTTTTCCGTCAAGCGATGACGCAAATTTTAATGTTACGAATGGTTCTTTATTTATAATATATTTCATAAATACTTCATTAAGTTTTATACTTTCATTTTCCAAAACATCGGTATAAACCTCTATGCCTGCATTCTGAAGTTTTTTTATTCCATTTCCCGAAACCAAGGGATTTGGGTCTTTTGCCGCTATAATAACACGCTTTATTTTTTTTTCTATAATCTTATCTGCACAGGGAGGTGTTTTACCATAGTGTGAACAAGGTTCTAATGTTACATACATATCAGCACCCTCCACATTTTCAACGGAATTATTAAAGGCATTAATCTCAGCGTGTGCAGAACCACATTTTTCGTGATAACCTTCGCCTATTATTCTATCATTCTTTACAATTACAGCACCAACCATTGGATTGGGTGATGTATGACCCTTGCCCTTTTCCGCAAGAAATAAGGCTCTTTTCATATAATTAATATCAGGTACAAATTCACTCAAATTAATCTCACCTCATAATTTAAAAAGCCGTACACCAAAAAACCTCTTTGGCATACAGCTTTATAATCTGCTATTAATAAACCTACCCTCAATCTTTATAAAATAGGTAAAATACTTCTTTCATCCAGACTTTAACTGTCGGCTTTGGAATTACACCAAATCAACCTTTTTATAAAAGGTTCGTGGGCTTTACCACCGGTAGAGATTTGCACTCTGCCCCGAAGATTTTTTGTATATATTATTTTAAGTTATCTTACTATAACTAAGTATATACCTTATATACATATCTTGTCAAGTAATTATTATTAAAAGTGGCTTAAATCGTATTTTTATATTTTTCATAACTTAGTTAAAGGACTTATGAGCCTTTGGCAACAAAACTCGGTTAAACCATTTTCGTCATTTTTAAAATGGCAATATATCATTTATAGCTTTAACACATCTGTCTACTGATTTATCGATTTCGTCCTCGTTAATTATAAGCGGGGGATTAAAATATAATACATTTCCAAGAGGACGCAATAACAATCCATATTGTAATGCTCTTTTATATATTTGATAACCCATTCTCAATTCACTGTCAAATCCTTCTTTGGTATTTTTATTTTTAACAAGTTCTATTGCATTTATTAATCCTATATGTCGTATTTCACCAACATTCTTATGTTGCAACAACGCCTCATTAATTTTACTATTTAAATATTTAGCTTTTGGCTGTGATTTTTCAATTATATGTTCATTTTCCAAAATATCCTGAACAGCCAGTGCCGCCGAACAAGCTATCGGATTTCCGCTATATGTATGACTATGCATAAATGCCTTGCCTTTATTATAATCATCATAAAATGCGTCATAAATCTCCTGTGTAGTTATTGTTATTGCCATAGGCAAATATCCGCCGGTTAAACCTTTTGAAATACACATTATATCCGGTGTTATTCCTGCGTGGTCACACGCAAACATTTTTCCTGTTCTCCCAAAACCTGTTGCAATTTCATCAACTATAAGATGAACATTATATTTTGTACAAGCATTTCTTAATTTCTTTAAATATAATGCAGGATATATTCTCATTCCTGCACTTCCCTGCAACAATGGTTCAACTATAAACGCACAGGTTTCATCTGCATATTTTTCAAGAGCTTTTTCAACATTTTCAAAACATTCACAATTACAGCAATCTCTGCACTTTCCATAAGAACATCTATAACAATCGGGAGCTGTTACTCTTATTGTATCCATCAACATAGGCTTATATATTTTAGCATAAAGGTCTAATGTTCCGACTGATAATGCCCCTATTGTTTCTCCGTGATATCCCTCTGTTAAAGCCATAAATCTTGTTTTTTTAGGATTACCGGTCTGGTAATGATACTGAAAACTCATCTTCAAAGCACATTCAACAGATGCCGAACCATTATCTGAAAAATTAAATTTTTTCAAGCCTTTTGGAATTATATTTATAAGTTTCTCGCATAACATAATCGCCGGTTCGTGTGAAAAATTCGCAAATATAGTATGTTCAAGTTTATCAAGCTGATTTTTTATATTTTGATTTATTTTATCATTACAGTGACCTAACAAATTACACCACCAAGAACTAACTATATCTATATATTCTTTTCCGTATATATCATAAAGATATACACCTTTTCCTTCCTTTATAATAATAGGCTTTAATTCCTCATAATCTTTCATCTGCGAACAAGGGTGCCATATATATTCTAAATCCTTTTGTATCCAATCCATTTTTACAACCTCTTTTTAACTAAATAATGATTTTAAAATATCTATATCTATATCAATATCTTTTGCATTATCCTCGACACAGGCTGCAACCTTTATTCCGGTATATTTTTCAATCATAAGTTTATTATCTTTTTCCATTACACTATTTTTATGAAATTTATTCAGAATGATACCTCTAATATTTATACCTAATTGTCTTGCATATTCAACGGTTAAAACAACTGCGTTAATTGTACCAAGTCCGGCATTTGCCACTATAATAATATCTAAACCAAGGTTTTTTATTATATCTGTTAAAACTATTCTTTGATTGTCATCTTCCCTTATAGGACATACAATTCCGCCGCTGCCCTCAACAATCATATAATCGTGTCTTTTAGAACATTTTTCAAAATCATTTTTTACTTTTTCAATACATACCGGATTACCCTCTATTTGAGCAGCTAAATGTGGAGATACTGCATTTTTATACATATAAGAAACTATATCACTGTAACTTTCCTTTAGACCTGATATTCTGCAAACATAATCTGCATCTCCCGGAATTTCAAAACCGTTTATATTTTCGGTGCCACTTAATGCCGATTTATAATATCCGCAATCTATTCCATTATCTCTAAGTTTTTTTACTATTAATGCGGTTACAAAAGTTTTTCCAACATCTGTACCCGTACCGGTAATAAAAATATTTTTACTCATTAACACCACACACCTATTATAAAAGAATTACTTATTCCATACAACTACTTTATAACCAAGTTCTTTAAGCATAGCCATATCCGTATCTATTGATATACCCGAGGTTGTCAGCATATCACCTGATATTGCTGAATTTGCCCCTGACATAAAGGCCTTTTTACCTTTATCTTCTAACAATCCTCTGCCGCCTGCCATTCTGATAGATGCTTCCGGATTTATAAAACGATATATTGCAACTATTCTGCAAATTTCATCATTTGAAAGTTTAGGTGTATTTTCGTATGGTGTACCCTTAATCGCATTTAAAATATTTACAGGAACAGAACGAATACCTAAATCTCTTATATCAATCGCCATATCTATTCTGTCTTCCATAGTTTCACCGAGTCCCATTATACCGCCACTACATACATTTAATCCTGCTTTTTGTGCCAATTTAATTGTATTAATTTTATCATCATAAGTATGTGTTGTGCATATATTCGGAAAATTTCTTCTTGAAGTTTCGAGATTATTATGTACTCTTTCAACACCTGCTTCCTTCAATTTGCAAAATTGCTCATAATTTAACAGGCCGTGTGACGCACAAAGCACACTCTTTGTTTCTTTTCTTAAAGCTCTATATATTTCGCAAACCTCATCTACCTCTTTATCTGTCAGAGCTTTTCCTGATGTTACTATCGAAAATCTCGGAACACCTTTATTTGAATTATAATTTGCTTCTTTTAATACTGTTTCGGTGTCAAGCAATGGATATGTTTCGGTTTCCGTACAATAATGAGCTGATTGTGCACAATATTTGCAGTTTTCCGAACACTTTCCACTTTTACCGTTTATTATGGAGCATATATCGAAAGCATTACCACAAAAATATTCCCTTATTTCATTTGCCGAATTTGTTAATTCATCAAGAGGAGCATCTACTAATTGCATAGCCTCATTTTTATTTATAAATTCTCCATTTAATACTTTTTCTTTTAATATTTTTACTATACTCATACCAATACCTCATTTATTCTCAGTGATATTCTTTTTGCTGTAAATTTCAATTCTTCTTGTGTATGCGATGACATTAACGCAACCCTTAATCTTGCACTTCCTTTTGCTACTGTCGGATAACGAATTGCTGATATATATATACCATCATTAAGTAGTGCTTTTGATATTTCGAGCGTTTTTTGCTCATCGCCTATTATTATAGGAATAATCGCTGTTTCTGACTTAGCATTTATCCCGTTTGACTGTAATTCCTTACAAAAAAATTGTATATTATATTGTAATTGTCTTACATTATTTAAATTTTTTGATATTATTTCAATAGCCTTTAAAGATGCAGCAACACTTGCCGGTGATAAGGCTGTCGAAAAAATATATGCTCTTGATTTATTTCTTAGATAATCAATTAATATTTTATTTCCACATACATATCCGCCCTCAACACCAACTGCTTTGCTTAATGTTCCAAGTGTGATATCTGCATTTTTTGTCATATTGTAGTATTCTGATGTACCTCGTCCGTTAATTCCTATAACACCCGTTGCGTGGGCATCATCTATCATAGACAAAATATTATATTTATCTGCTATTTCCAGTAATCTTGGTAAATTAACAATATCGCCGTCCATACTGAAAACTCCATCACTTACAATTAAGCCCTTTTTAAATGGATTAGATAAAATTTTATTTTCGAGGTCGGTCATATCATTATGCTTGTATATAATAATTTTAGCTTTGGATAAACGACAACCATCTATTATACTTGCGTGATTTAGCTCATCACTGAATATCGTCCATTCTTTATCACATATAGCAGATATTGTGCCAACATTTGCCATATATCCGGTATTAAATACTATTGCACTTTCTGTATTTTTAAAGTTTGCTATTAAATCTTCTAATTGCTTAGTAAGCAATGAACTTCCTGTTGTAAGTCTTGAACCGCCACTGCCTACGCCATAATTATCAATAATACCTTTTGCGAATTGTTTTATCTCGGTATTATTACATAAATCCAAATAACTATTTGAAGCAAACATTAATAATTTTTTATTATTTAGTGTCACATATTTACTTTGAGCTGATGAAAATTCAGTAGTAGTCCTGTAAATATGATTTTCTTTCATATAATCAAGAGTTTCACTCATAAAACCAAATTTATTCAATTTTTATCACCCGCTAATTTTATTATTTTACTATAAGAACAGGTTGTTTTTCTATATAATTTATACACTCATTAACATCTTCATTACTGCCATTATATAGAAATATTCGTCCTCCATTTGGTGAACCATATTCCTTTAATTTTGTTACTCTGACATATCCGAATTTTTTTGACGCTATATATCCCTTAATATAATTCGGGTCATCTGAAAAACAAATTTCAGCTATTATATTAGGGTGGGATACAACTTTTGTTGCAAGAACTAATGCCTCATTAAAATGTATATTTTCACTATCCGATTTGATACAGGAAAATTTCTCATTTGGACTATGAGCATAATCCATATAAGTTGCTCTGATGCCTCTCGCAAAATCCGGTTCTAATCTTTCCAAATTATTTACATTTAAAAGCATAGCACCTCTCATACTATAAGTTTGACTTAACATATCAAGAATATCTTTGCCATTACTTATACCTAATTTAGATAATATTTCAAGAATACTATTCCAACCATTTTCAACCGTATCTGAAATAATGGTTGTTACCGGCAATGCCTTTAAATATTTAATTTTATTCTTCTGTAAAAGTTCAACTTTTATATTAATATTTTCGACCTTACCTTTTGAATGATTTAACGCTCTATTGACAATCTGCGATGTATAATATTCTATTTCCTGTTCATATACAATTTTTTCCGCACCTGAAATATGCTCCGGTATTCCATTGTTATTTCTGTTTGCTCTCATTTTTATGCTGTATAAATCCATTGTTTTTACATCTGCCTTTTAAAAAATCGTTAAATACTCGTTCTGATTATAAATCAAGAAGGCTTAATTGTCAACTAAATTTTAAAAATAATTGACAATAAATTTATACTTGACAAGTATTTATTACCGTGACAAAATTATAGTATATTTTTTAAAAAGGACTGATTCTTTTGAACGATACAATTTACAATAATATATTTGATGCTCACGCACATTATGATGACAAACGATTTGATATTGACAGAAAAGAAATCTTCAATACACTTCAAAGTAAGGGTGTATGTGGTATTATCAATAATGCTATTGATATAGAAACAACTAAAATCTCGATAGATTATGCCGAAAAATATCCATATATTTATGCAACCGCCGGTATTCACCCACAAAGTGTGGAAAATAATCTTCCTGCAAATTACAAAGAAGTAATTGCAAGTTATCTTAAACACCCAAAAGTCGTTGCTATTGGCGAAATAGGTTTAGAATATCATTATGATATACCAAAAAATCTGCAAATTCCTGTTGTTAAAGAACAAATTGAACTTGCAAAAGATTTTGATATGCCTATGGTATTTCACGACAGGGAGGCTCATCTCGATACGATTAATATTCTTAAAAAATATCGTCCAAAGGGTATAGTTCATTGTTTTTCGGGAAGCGTTGAAATGCTTAGGGAGATTTTAAAATTAGGTTTATCAATCAGTTTAGGGGGAGCTGTCACATTTAAAAATGCTAAACAGCCCGTTGAGGTCGCAAGAGAAGTCCCTCTTGACAAACTACTTTTAGAAACAGATGCGCCTTATATGACACCCGTACCATTCAGAGGTAAAAGATGTACATCTGATAATATTGTATATACTGCCACTCGCATAGCCGAAATTAAAAATATGCCTGTTCAGAAATTATTAGATATAACAAAAGAAAATACTATGAATTTATTTAATATTAAATAAAAATATAATTGAACCCATCGGCTAAACCTGTGGGTTCAATTACATTTTTTATGATTTAAATATTCTTTTTAATGTATCAATAGGTGTTTCTTTTTCCTCAACATTAACCGTAATAAATGGTTTTTGTGCAGAAGGATTTAATACAGCCTTCCCGTTGACATTACATAAAATTATTGATACACCCTGACTATTTAATTCTCGCACATAAATATTAATTTTATCCTTTAACTGCTTGATTTCATATACGCCAAGTGATGCCGCTGTATTTCTTACAAGTGCAACATCTATCAGACCCAAAACAGACTGAGGTGGTGTACCAAATCTATCTATAAGTTCGTCTGTTACATCAAGTGCGTCCTCGCCTGTGCGTATATCAGAAATTTTCTTATATATATCAAGTCTTATCTGTAAATTTTCAATATAATCCTCTGGAATATGTGCCTGTATTTGTACATCAACAAGACATTCAAGTTCTCTTGATTGGGTTATCTCACCTTTTTGTTCCCGAACTGCCTCTTCTAACATTTTTATATACATTTCATAACCAACATCTTCCATATGACCGTGCTGTGCCGAACCCAATATATTTCCGGCTCCTCTGAGTTCCAAATCTCTTATGGCAATCTTAAATCCGGAACCAAATTCTGTAAATTCTCTTATTGAATTAAGTCTTTTTTGTGAAATTTCAGATAAAACCTTACTTCTTTCAAAAGTAAGATATGCGTATGCCCTTCTTGTCGAGCGGCCTACCCTTCCTCTCAGCTGATGTAATTGTGATAAACCCATACGGTCGGCATTTTCAATAATTAAAGTATTTGCGTTCGGAACATCAACACCTGTTTCTATAATAGTTGTACATACAAGCACATTTATTTCCTGTTCAAGTAATTGTCGCCATACTTCCGATAACTGATTTTCACTCATCTGTCCGTGTCCCACTGCAACTTTTGCCTCAGGAATGTCTGCCTGTATCTGCATTGCACGACTTGCAATAGTATCAACCCTATTATGCAGAAAATATACTTGACCTCCACGCCTTAATTCTTTTCTGATAGCTTCATTAATAATACTTCTGTCGTGTTCAAGGACATAAGTCTGTACAGGGTGTCTATCCTGTGGTGCTTCCTCAAGAATAGACATATCTCTTATACCGCTCATAGCCATATTAAGTGTCCTTGGAATAGGTGTTGCAGATAGTGTCAACACATCAACATTTTTACAAAATTCTTTAAATTTTTCTTTTTGGGCAACTCCAAAACGCTGTTCCTCGTCTATAATTGCAAGTCCTAAATCTTTGAAAACAACATCTTTTTGTACCAATCTATGTGTACCAATGACTAAATCAATTTCACCTTTTTTAATTTGTTTAATAATCTCAGCCTGTTGTTTAGGTGTTCTAAATCGTGATAAAATTTCTATTTTTACGGGGAAGCCCTCAAATCTTTTTAGGGCCGTTTGATAATGCTGCCAAGCAAGAATTGTTGTTGGTACAAGTATCGCACATTGTTTTGAATCAGTAACACACTTGAACGCTGCCCTCATAGCAACCTCAGTTTTACCAAATCCAACATCTCCGCATAATAATCTATCCATAGGAGCAGTGCGTTCCATATCGTGCTTAATTTCCTGAATACTTCTGTATTGGTCTTCTGTTTCCTCGTGTTCAAATCTCAGTTCAAAATCTCTTTGCCATTCTCCGTCAGGCGAAAAAGCATAACCCGGAGCCTTCATTCTTTCACTATATAATTTAATCAGTTCTTTTGCTATATCCTTAACGGCATTCTTAACCCTTGCTTTTGATTTCTGCCATTCAAGACTGCCTAATTTACTTAATTTTACAGTTGTATCTTCCTTTGGCCCTACATATTTTGATACAAGGTCAAGCTGTGTTACAGGCACATATATTATATCTTCTTTAGCATATTTAATTTTAATATAATCTTTTACTATTCCCTGCATTTCTATTTTATGAATACCTTGAAACATTCCAATACCGTGTGTTGAATGTACAACATAATCGCCTACACTCAGTTCTGATAAACTATAAATTTGCTTATTGACTTTTGATTTCTTAATATCTCTTTTAGATTTCTTGCTAACCATACCATAAGATATAAGTGTAAATGATATAGACGGATACTCCATACCCGCTGATAATCCACCGCCTACAACATATATCTTTCCTTTTGAAAATTGTGTTGTTTTATCATTATCAATTAATACGGCATTGTATCCCTCATCTATTAAATCCTTTGCAATAATAGATGCTGTTTTATCCGTACCTGCCATAACTACATAAACCCTATTTTTTATATCTGATACAGCTATATCTTCAAGCAACATTTTAAAACTGCCACTCCAACTTGATAACTGTTTTGCATTAAATGTAAATATATCTTTTAATCTCATATCGCAGCCGGACATCGCAAACATATCAAGAAATATGGTTTTATGTTTTTCAGCCTGACCTATTGCATATATCCAATCTTCGCTGAAAGTATCAAGGCCACTGCATAATACACCCTCCTCGAGATAATCTCTCAAATCTTCACTCCATTGATAATTATTGCTTTTTATGCGGTCCTTAATCTTGGATTGTTCAGAAAAGAAAATATAACTCTCTTTATCAATATAATCAAAAAGTGTTGTTATTTTATCATATATAAGGGTTATATATTTATCCGGATTTGATAATGTACCCGTTGATTTAAGTATTTCAATATCCTGCATTATATTTTCTTTCATAGTCTTTGAATACTTACCTTTTAAAGAAGCAAGTTTTGAAACCATATTATTTATAACGGTATTACTATCTGTAATTAATATTTCTGTTGATGGTGAAATAGATATTTTTTCTACCGGACTTGTTCTTCTTTGAGTTTCTATATCAAAGTAGTTCATACTATCAATCTCGTCACCCCAGAACTCTATTCTGACAGGCTGATTTTCAGACGGTACAAAAAAATCAAGTATTCCGCCCCTTATGGAAAATTGTCCCGAACCTTCAACTTGTTCACTGCGCTCATATCCGCACTGAATAAGTTTTGTTATAATTTTATCGGGTGCAATTTCTTCACCTGATTTTATAATTATGGTACTATCCTGCAGCACTTTTTTAGGTAATGTATACTGCAAACAGGCATCTATACAAGATATTACTATATCACATTCATTATTTATAATTGATGACAATACTTTTAGTCTTTGATGTTCATACTCTCTTGATTTACCCTCCACTTTCCTAAAAGTAAAATCTCTTGACGGATATATAACAGCTCTGCTGCCCATAACCCTAAAATCATTTGCCATTCTTTGTGCTTCTATTTCATCAGATGCTATTACAAGTGCTTTTTTATTATTATTTTCACATAGTGAATGTATAAGGTGTGTTTTATGAATACCTGACAAACCATTTACTCCAATAGGAGTTCTGCCCATATCCAAGTCCTTGCAAATCTCTTTATACTCTAAATTTTCAGATAGTATATGTTTAAAAAATTTCATATTTTCACTCCCGTTATTATCGTATTAAAGATTAATTAAATTTATTCATAGCCTTTTCAAACTCACCGTTTATTATAAATTTTACAGCTTCAACCGTATTCTGTGCAACGATATTAATTAAATTCATATCGTTATCGTTGAAATGTGACAATACCCAATCAGCTAAATTCCATTGTGGATTAGGTTTTGCACCTATACCGATTTTCACTCTTGGAAACATATCACTGCCCGATAAATATATTATATTTTTCATACCATTTTGTCCGCCGTCACTGCCTTTTTTGCGTATTCTCATTTTGCCCACCGGCAACGATATGTCATCAAGTAATATTATAACATTTTCCGGCTTTATCTTATAAAATGACATAGCTTCTGTAACTGCCTGACCGCTTAAATTCATAAATGTTTGTGGTTTTAAAAGCAATACCTTTTTATTATCTATTTCTGTTGTACAACATAATGATTTGAATTTTATTTTATTTATCTTAACGCCAATATATTCTGCTATTGTATCTATTGCAATAAATCCTGCATTATGGCGTGTATTCTCATATTCTTTACCCGGGTTTCCAAGCCCCACTATTATATAATCTATGGAAGACTTATCGTCTGTATTCTTTGATTTATTTATTATTCTTGAAAACATATTTTATAAAATCCCCTTTTCATATAAGCAAACTATGGGCTGTAATAGTATTCATAGTACTATTACAACCCTTTTTGATAGTTTATTTTATAATTTAATTATAAATTAAAGAAACATATTGGATACAGGTTTATCCTCATAGATACGCTCAATAGCCTCTGCAAATATTGGTGCAACACTGATAATTTTAAATTTATCAAGCATCTTGTCTTCTCCGACAGGAACTGTATCTAAAAGTACTAATTCTTTTATAGGACTTGACTTAAATCTGTCAATGGCAGGACCTGATAAAACGGCGTGTGTAGCACCTGCATATATTTCAGTAGCTCCACCCATATCAATAAGTGCCTTAGCTGCATTACATAGTGTTCCTGCTGTATCAATCATATCATCTACAATAATAACTTTTTTTCCTCTAACCTCACCAATGATATTCATAACTTCACATTCGTTAGCTCTTGGTCTTCTCTTATTTATAATAGCAAAAGGACAACCAAGTTTTGCAGCAAAGTTCCTTGCTCTTGTTACTGAACCTAAATCAGGTGATACAACTACATAATCTTCTACATTATCACCTATCTTATTTTTAAAGTAATCAGCGAGCAGTGGTGCTCCGACAAGGTGATCAACAGGTATGTTAAAGAAGCCTTGAATTTGTGCTGCGTGTAAGTCCATTGTAAGAACTCTGTCCGCACCAGCCGTCGTGATAATATCTGCCACAAGTTTAGCTGAAATAGGGTCACGAGCTTTAGCCTTTCTGTCCTGACGGGCATAGCCATAGTACGGCATAACTGCTGTAATTCTTCCTGCCGATGCTCTTTTTAAGGCATCTGTCATTATAAGTAATTCCATAAGATTTCTGTTGACCGGAGCACAGGTTGACTGCACTATAAAACAATCTGAACCTCTTACAGATTCATTCAATGATACTGCAATTTCACCATCGCTAAAAGTTTTTACCTCTGAATTACCTAACTTCAATCCTAAACATTCGGCAATTTTTTTAGCTACTTCCGGATTTGAATTACCTGAAAAAATTTTAATGTCTTTACCGTGTAAACTCATCTTAAATAGTCCTCCATTAAATTATGTTTTTTTATTTAAATAATTTGATTTTTAATTGCAGCAACAGCTATATTTTTTCCATCACTAACACTGCAGTTATCAATCAATACACTTGGCCCTATTATACACCCTTTTCCGATTTTTGTATTTCCTATAAGGACAGAAGATGGCAAAATTGTTGTCATATTATCAATTTTTACATCTGTTCCGATTATTACTCCATCTGTACAAGGTATGTTTACGCCATTTGACATATTTTTTTGCAAAATTTTTTTTCTTGCTATCTCGCAAAGCTGATTTAACTGAATACAGTCATTCGCCCCCAAAACGGCATCGGGGTTTAAAGCCTTAAAGACACCTGTTTTTAAGCCGATTTTTTTGATAATATGAACTGTATCTGTAAGGTAATATTCGCCTGTTTTTTCGCTTGGGGCAACGCTTTTTAGTGAATTTATTAATGCTTTACAATTAAACCAGTATGTTCCGGAATTTACTTCTGTAATTTTACGCTGCTGGTCTGTCGCCTCTTTTTCCTCAACAATGCGGTCAAGTAAATTGTTGTTATCTTTTATTATCCTGCCGTAACCTGTTGGATTTTGATTTTGTGCAGATATAACAGTACAACCCATATTATTTTGACTATGATATAGATATGATGATTTTATTGTTTCGCTGTCCATAAACGGAGAATCACCATTAAGCACAAGAACATCACTATTAATATGATTTTTTAGGAAATCCTCAGCCATCATTACTGCGTGACCTGTTCCCAATCTTTTACATTGATTTACGGTATTAACCTTAAATGGCAATGATAGCAAAAACTCCTCAACATAATGTCCGTTAAATCCCTTAACAACACATATATCATCTATCCCACTTTGCTTTACTGCATCTATCACCCATTGTAACATTGGCTTAAAAAGTACCTCGCATAAAACCTTTGGTTTTTCAGATTTCATACGCTTGCCTTCTCCACCCGCCAATATAACAGCAACAGGTTTTTCGTTCATAAATCTCCACCACCATTTTTAAAATTTAAGTAGTTTGACATATATTATCTATTATCTCAATAAATTAAAGATTTTGCAAGTGTTTTATTATGCTTTTGTAATATTTAATGAATTTTGATACAAAATTTATACATTTAGCGTGATATTTATTAAAAAAATATCTGGTATTTTTCGGTTATATTTGGTATAATAGGAAAAGACTTATTGAACATAATAATATTATGCTGTATTATGGGAAATTAAGTGCAACATTAAAATTTTATATTTGTTCAGGAGGTATTGTTTTAATGAGCAAAAAGTATGTTTATCTTTTCAAAGAAGGCAACGCTGATATGAGAGAGTTACTCGGCGGCAAGGGTGCCAACCTCGCTGAGATGACAAGACTTGGTATGCCTGTTCCACAAGGTTTTACTGTTTCAACAGAGGCTTGTACTCGTTACTATGATGACGGAAAGGTTATCAGTGAAGATATTCAAGAGCAAATTAATGCCGCTCTCGCTGAAATCGAAGAAATCAATGGTAAGAAATTCGGAAGCCCTGAAAACGCTCTCCTTGTTTCAGTTCGTTCCGGCGCAAGAGCTTCTATGCCTGGTATGATGGATACTATTCTCAACCTTGGTCTTAATGACGAAGTTGTTGCAGGTATGATTAAAGGTAATCCGGACCCTAAATTTGAACGTTTCGTATATGATTCATATCGTCGTTTCATTCAAATGTTCTCAGATGTTGTTATGGAAATTCCTAAGAAAACATTTGAAGTTATCATTGATGAAATTAAAGAAGCTAAGGGTGTTAAGCAAGATATCGAACTTACATCTGATGATATGAAGGAACTTGTAGTTAGATTTAAGGCTTACTACAAAGAACAAAAGGGTGAGGATTTCCCTACCGATCCAAAAATTCAACTTATGGAAGCTGTTAAAGCCGTATTCCGTTCTTGGGATAATCCAAGAGCTAATGTTTATCGTAGAATGAACGATATTCCTTATTCTTGGGGTACTGCCGTAAATGTTCAGCCAATGGTATTCGGTAACTTAAACGAAAAATCAGGTACAGGTGTTGCATTTACCCGTGACCCGGCTACCGGTGAAAAAGCTCTCTTTGGTGAATACCTTATTAATGCACAAGGTGAAGATGTTGTTGCAGGTATTCGTACACCAAGTAAAATCGACCAACTCGCACAAGATATGCCTGAGGTTTATGAGCAATTCGTTAAGGTTGCACATACTCTTGAGGAACATTACAAAGATATGCAGGATATGGAATTTACTATCGAAAACGGCAAACTCTATATGCTCCAAACAAGAAACGGTAAGAGAACTGCTGCCGCTGCTTTAAAAATCGCAGTTGACCTCGTTAAAGAAGGCAAAATTACAGAAGAAGAAGCTGTATTAAGAGTTGAACCAAAACAATTAGATGCTTTACTTCACCCTCAATTTGACACTAAGGCTTTAAAAGCCGCTAAACCTATCGGTAAAGGTCTTGCTGCTTCTCCTGGTGCTGCTTGCGGTAAAGTAGTATTCACCGCTGAGGACGCTAAGGCTTGGGCTGCTAACGGTGAAAAGGTTGTTCTTGCTCGTCTTGAAACTTCACCGGAGGACATTGAAGGTATGGCTGCTGCACAAGGTATTCTTACAGTTCGTGGCGGTATGACATCTCACGCTGCCGTTGTTGCTCGTGGTATGGGTACTTGCTGCGTATCAGGCTGCGGCGAGATTAAAATGAACGAAGAGGCTAAAACATTTGAACTCGGTGGTATGACTATCAAAGAAGGCGACTATATTTCTCTTAACGGTTCAACGGGTGACATTTATGGCGAAGCTATTCCTACAACGGAAGCTGCTATTGTTGGCGACTTTGATGTATTTATGAAATGGGCTGATGCTGTTCGTACTCTCAAAGTTAGAACTAATGCCGATACTCCAAGAGATACTGCACAAGCTGTTAAATTTGGTGCAGAAGGTATCGGTCTTTGCCGTACTGAGCATATGTTCTTTGAGGGCGAAAGAATTAAGGCTATCAGAGAAATGATTGTTTCTAAGACTGTTGAGGAACGTGAAAAGGCTCTCAATAAGATTTTACCATATCAACAAGGTGACTTTGAAGAAATGTACAGAGTTCTTGAAGGCCGTCCAATGACTGTTCGTTTCCTTGACCCACCACTACACGAATTTGTTCCTACTAAAGATGAAGATATTGCTGAACTTGCAAAAGAAATGAACATTAAGGTTGAGGATTTAAAGAGTGTTATAGAAGGTTTACACGAATTTAACCCTATGATGGGTCACCGTGGATGCCGTCTTGCTGTAACTTATCCTGAAATTGCTGCTATGCAAACAAAGGCTGTTATCAACGCTGCTATTACCGTAAATAAAGAACATCCTGAATACAATATAGTTCCTGAAATTATGATTCCACTCGTTGGCGAAGTTAAGGAATTAAAATATGTTAAAGATGTTGTTACTTCTACTGCTGATAAGATTATCGCTGATGCAGGTGTAGAATTAACTTACCACGTTGGTACTATGATAGAAATTCCAAGAGCAGCTCTTACTGCTGACGAAATCGCTAAAGAAGCTGAATTCTTCAGCTTTGGCACAAACGACCTTACTCAAATGACATTCGGTTTCAGCCGTGATGACGCCGGTAAGTTCCTTGATGCTTACTATGATAAGAAGATTTACGAGGCAGACCCGTTTGCTAAACTTGACCAAACAGGTGTTGGCAAACTCGTTAAAATGGCTGCTGAACTTGGCCGTTCAACTCGCCCTGACCTTAAACTTGGTATCTGTGGTGAACACGGCGGTGACCCATCTTCTGTTGAGTTCTGCCATAATGTAGGACTTAACTATGTTTCTTGCTCACCATTCAGAGTGCCAATCGCTCGTCTTGCTGCTGCACAGGCTGCTATTAAAAGCAAGAAAAACTAATATCTTTTAGTTTATTAAAAATAAACAAAACTGATTTCGGTTGAAAATCGAAATCAGTTTTCTTTTTGTTCAAACTTTTTATTACAGTATATCACAAGATAATACCGGAAAATTGCACCGGATTACAAATATATTAAAATTGTTGTTAAACAATGTTTTGTAAGTTATAATTTTTTTATTTTTCTTCTATTGGTATTGAAGCAATAGCATTTAAATCTAACATTGCTCTCTTTCCCGATAAAAACTCATAGTATCCCTGAGCTCCTACCATAGCACCGTTGTCACCACATAGTTTTAACTCGGGATAATAATATTGCCAATTATTTTTTTCACACTCCTCTCTTAATCTTTGTCTTAAATATCTATTAGCCGATACACCTCCGGCAAGTACGAGCTTTTTATACCCCATATCTCTACCGGCTGAAACAAAATTACTTATTAGACATTCAACAACAGCTTTTCTAAATGATGCTGATAAATCAGCAACCGGCAATTCTTCACCTTTCTGAGAAGCATTATGTATTAAATTTACAATTGCCGTTTTTAACCCTGAAAAACTGAAATCGTAAGGTGCATTATTAATAACAGGTCTTGGTAATTTAAAGGCATCCGGATTACCGTTTTCTGCAATTTTGTCGAGATATATTCCTCCGGGATATGACATTCCCATTGCTCTTGCAGCCTTATCAAAAGCCTCACCTGCCGCATCATCTCTTGTTTTACCTATTACTCTAAGTTCTGTATAATCTTTAACCTCAACTATATGACTATGACCTCCCGATACTACCAAACATAAAAACGGCGGTTCTAAATCCTGATGGGTTATATAATTGGCTGCTATGTGAGAACGCAAATGATGTATAGGTATTAACGGCAAACCACTTGCAAATGATAAACCTTTTGCAAAATTAACCCCAACTAACAAAGCACCTATTAAACCCGGTGCGTAAGTTACACATATACCATCTATATCTTTTAGAGTTAAATGAGCCTCCTTTAGGGCTTCTTTTGTGATATTTGTTATACATTCGCAGTGCCTTCTTGATGCTATCTCAGGAACTACTCCTCCATATAATTTATGTTCTTCAACTTGTGAGGCTATTATGGAAGAAATTATTTTCCTGCCATTCTCAACAACAGCTGCCGCTGTTTCATCACAAGAACTTTCTATCGCTAAAAATTTCATTATATTACACACCTTATTTAAAATAAATTGTCATAAGAATCGCATTTTCCGTTGGTTTGCTATAAAAGGATTTTCTGATGCCAATTTTTATAAATCCCATTTTTTCGTACAGGGAAATTGCGTTACTGTTACTTTCCCGAACCTCTAATGTTAAAAAATCCATATTGATGCTTTTACATTTATCTATTGCAAATTTAATTATAGCACTTCCTATACCTTTTCGCCTATACTGCGGAAATACTGCAAAATCTGTAATATTTCCTTCGCCGCATATATTATAAATACCTATATATCCAAGTACAATATTATCCTTTTCTGCAACAAAGAAATAATTATTATTATTTTCAATTGTTTCAAATAATGACTGTTCACTCCAAGGCTCCGAAAAACATAATTTTTCAAGTTCTGCAACTTGTTTTATATGTTTCTCCTGCATATCTACTATTAAAAAATCATCTGACATTATTCAAAACCTCATTATAAAGTTTTAATATACCATCATATATTTGATTTCTACACTCAATATATGTGTCAATATCGCAGCCATATGGGTCTGCTATTCCATTATTAAGAATATATATCTTACTATCTGATACACCTAAATGAAACTTTAATATCATCTTATGGGATTCGGTCATTACAACAAATAAATCCGTTTCTTTCAAATCTATGTCTTTTAAACTATGGGAACGATAATTACTTATATCAATTCCAATATCTTTACACGCCTCAACCGAATTTTTTGAAGCAGGTATTCCGTCCGATGTGGCAAGTCCTGCACTTTTCACAGAAAATCTATCATCATCACTATATAATTTTTTAAATATTCCCTCAGCCATAGGACTTCGACAAGTATTTCCGCTGCATAAAAACATAATATTCATAATATCAACCCTTTGCATCATACCAAGTTTTACCAATATTTGACTCAGCCAAAAGCGGTGCTTTCATTTCCATAGCATTTTGCATTTCTTCGGTCAACAGTTTTGCTGCATACTCAGCTTCGTTGACCGGTGCTTCAACTATTAATTCATCGTGTACCTGTAATATAAGTTTAGCTGACATATTTTCGGCTTTTAATCTTTTTTCAACTCGTATCATAGCTATTTTAATAATATCAGCAGCAGTTCCCTGAATTGGCATATTTCTCGCCACTCTTTCCCCGAATGACCTTATATTATGATTACTTGACATTAATTCCGGCAAATATCTTCTTCTCCCAAAAAGAGTTTGAACATAAGTATCTTTTTTAGCCTTGGCAATAATATCATTCATATATTTGTCAACACCGCTATAAATATTAAGATAATTTTTAATATAATTATCAGCCTCTTTAACCGTAACATTTATATCCTTTGAAAGTGAAAAAGCACCTATACCATAAACTATACCAAAATTTACGGCTTTTGCTCTGCTTCTCATAAGAGGCGTAACCATATTAATAGGCATATCAAAAACTTGCGATGCAGTAACCGTATGAATATCAATATTATCGTTAAAAGCCTTTATCATATTTTTATCATTGGCAATATGTGCGAGTACTCTAAGCTCTATTTGCGAATAATCCGCATCAACAAGCACATACCCATCTTTTGCAATAAAAAATTTTCTTAATTCTCTGCCTATATCCGTTTTTACGGGGATATTCTGTAAATTTGGTTCGGTGGAGCTTATACGGCCTGTACGGGTTTCCGTTTGATTAAAATTAGAATGTATTCTTCCGTCGTCACCTATAACCTTAATTAATCCATCGCAATATGTTGATTTTAGTTTTGCCAGAGTTCTGTATTCAAGTATTTTTTCAACAACTATATGCTCATATTTCAGTCCCTCTAATACTTCCGCATTAGTGGAGTAACCTGTTTTTGTTTTCTTACCCGTATGCAAACCTAATTTTTCAAATAATGCCTCTCCAAGCTGTTTAGGTGAATTTATATTAAATTCATAACCCACACCATCATAAATCTCTTGTTTTAAAGCTGTGATTTTTTTATCTAATACAATGCCATAATTTTCTATACTATTTCTGTCAACGGCAAATCCTACATTTTCCATATTGGCAAGTACACTTGCGAGAGGAATCTCTATATCCCGCAATAAACTTGTCTGATTATTTTCAGCTATTTTACTTTCCAATATTAATGATAAAGGATAAATCATTAAAATCTGTTCCGTAAGCGGGGAAATATCTGTTTTATTATTTTCAATTTTTGCCTTAGTTATATCATATTCTGTACATAATCTTTCTATATCATAACTTGAAGCAGACGGATTTAATATATATCCTGCTAACATAGTATCAAATACTATATTTTTAATCTCAATATTTTTTTTATTTACAATCGCATAAATTGACTTTATATTATGAGTATATTTAAATATTTTGTCATTTATCAGAATACTATTTATTATACTAATATCCTTAACAGACAATATTTCATTATTATATATTAATTCAATACGGGAAATAGTATCCCCTGATATTTCAAATGACATATAAATATTGACATTATTCTGCGTGTTTAGTAACTCAGACAAAGTAATATTGGGATTTTCGGCAAATTTAACTGTACAGTTAATACTATCTTTATTACTGCTGTCATAGTTTATAACATCACCTATATTTAAACCAAACTTTTCTATAATCGAAAATAACTCCAATCTTGCCATAAGTGATACAGCTTTTTGATTATTTACAGGTTTTTTCACATAAGAATTTATATTTGTATCAATAGGAACATTAGTAACTATCGTTCCAAGTTCATAACTTAACTGTGCATTATCTTTACTTGCGATAAGTTTCTTTCTAATACCTTCTTTTATATCAATCGTTTCTATATTTTCATATATATATTTTACACTGCCGAATTTTTTAATAAGTTCTTTTGCACCCTTTTCACCGATACCCGCAACACCCGGAATATTATCGGAGGTATCCCCTTGTATCGCCTTAATATCAATGAGCTGTTTAGGTTCTACTTCATAAACCTCTTTTATTTTATTTAAGTCATATATTATAACTTCCGGTTTACCCATTTTAGTTATTGTATTTCTGACAGTTACTTTTTCAGAAACAAGCTGCAGACTATCCCTGTCGCCTGTTGCTATAACACATATATTATCGGTATCCTCACAAGATTTAGCAAGTGTTCCTAAAATATCGTCCGCCTCATATCCCTCACACTCAACGAGCTTATAACCCATATATGTCAATAATTCCATTAATATAGGCATTTGAGAAGCTAATTCATCAGGCATACCCTTTCTGCCTGCCTTATATCCGGAATACATTTTATGTCTGAATGTAGGGGCTTTTAAATCAAACGCTACCGCAACAGCATCTGGTTTCACCTCATCTTCAACTTTATGCAACATCATTAAAAAACCGTATATACCATTCGTATATTCGCCTTGTTTTGTAGTGAGTGTCTTTATTCCATAAAATGCCCTGCTTAATATACTATTACCGTCAAGCACAAGTAATTTCATTCTTTTAATCTCCTTATCACATACCATCAGGACAAATACAGTCCGCTATTGAAACAACCTTATTATCTTTATAATAAACTCTTGGTACTCTTTTACTGATATTACAGGTAATTTCATAGTTAATTGAGTGCATAATATCTGCAAGTTCATCTGCCGTAACTGCATTTTCACCATTTCCGCCAAAAACTGTTACAATATCACCGACTTGTACATTATCTATATGGGTTACATCAAGCATTAATTGGTCCATACAAACCCTACCTATTATTCTTGCCCTTTGACCGTTTACTATCATATAGGCTTTATCCGAAAAACTCCTTGAATATCCATCTGCATAACCTATTGGTACAGTTGCGATTTTTGTAGGTTTTGTTGTTGTATATGTTCTGCCATAACTAACTGTTGTATTTTCACTGACTGTTTTTATATTTGATACAACAGATTTTAATTCCATTACAGGTTTTAATAATAACTTATTTCTAACCTTTGACGAAGGCTGTAAGCCATATAAAATAATACCTGCTCTTATAGCATCAAGCTGCATTTCCGGATAATCTATAATAGCACCACTATTTGCACAATGCTTTATTTCAAAAAATATATTTTTTAATTTCAGACTATTAATTACAAAATTAAAACAATCAAATTGATTACAGGTATGAGCCTGACCGTCATCACCCTCATCAGATACTGCAAAATGTGTAAATATTCCTTGTGGAATTATGTTATCTAAAATACATACTTTTGCGATTTCATCTATCACATTTTTATCTCTGTTAATATCCTGACACATAAAGCCTATTCTGCTCATACCTGTATCAATTTTGATATGTATATTAATCTTAACGCCGGCTTTTTTAGCATTTTCAGATAATTTTATACCATATTCGGAAGAGTAAACAGTTTGTGATATATTATTTTCGGCGAGAATATTGACCATTCTTTCCGGAGTATATCCAAGTATCAATATTGGTAAAGTAATACCATTTTGTCTTAATTGCATAGCCTCCTCTATATTTGATACGGCAAACCAATCCGCATTAAGTTTTTCATATTCGTGTGCCAATGGAACTGCACCGTGACCATATCCATCGGCTTTTATTACACAAATAATTTTTGTATTTTCACTAACTCTTTTTCTAATATTGTTATAATTATATGCTACTGCAGATAAATCTATCTGTGCCCAAGTACGCTCTACAAAATGATTTAACATTAATAATTCCCTCTATCTTAATTCACTTATAATCAATAATAATTATATGCTTTTATAATTGTTATGTCAATTTTAATATTTTATTAAACGGTAATTTTTACCCTGATATACATTATTGATTTCAAAAGATTTATTTATAGTGTTAAGTACCTGTTTTTTATTGCCGCTCCATAACGGTGCTGCAAGGATTTTCTTATCTCCATCACCTGTTAGCCTATGAATAACAATATTAGGAGAAAGCTCCTCTATGCACTTAATTAAAATATTTATATATTCGTTCATTTCAAGGGGTTTCACATTGTTTTTAAGATACATATCATACAAAGCCGTATTTTTTAATATATGCAGTAATTGCAGTTTTATGCCATTTATACCAATGAAATTAATATATCTTATTGTTTCAAGCATATCATTAACTGTTTCATTGGGTAACCCAATAATTATATGCACTATGATTTCAATATTAATGTTTTTTAATTTTTTTACGGCTTGTTCAAAACAATCAAGTCCATAACCTCTGTTTATAAGAATTGCCGTTTTTTCGTGAATTGTTTGCAAACCCAATTCCACCCATACAGGTTTAATTTTATTTAAATCGTTGAGTAAATCTATTATATTTTCATCAAGACAATCCGGTCTTGTAGCTATCGACAAGGCAACTATATCATCTCTGTTTATTGTATTGTAAAATATTTCTTTTAGTTTCTCAAACGGTGCATAGGTGCTTGTAAAAGATTGAAAATATGCTATATATTTATTATTTTTAGTTTTATTGCGAATAAGCAGTTTTGCCTTTTCTATCTGTTCATCTACCGGAACACTAAAATCTCCCGCAAAATCTCCTGACCCTCCACTACTGCAAAATATACACCCTCCTGTTGAGATTTTGCCATCTCTGTTAGGGCAGGAGTTTGAACAGCTAAGTGATAATTTATAAATTTTTTCGCCAAATTTTTCTTTTAAATACTGATTTAATGAATAATATCTCGCCAAATAAAATCATCTTCCTATAAAATTAATTAAATACCCACCATAATAACTATTATAGTGGGTATTAATAAGTCATTTTTTATTATTATTTTTCTTATTAGAATTATTGTTTTTCGGCATTTTTTTTACATTCTGTAATTTCTGGTTTTTCAATTTAAGTTCAACATTCTTTCTAAATATTACATATCTTGTTATTATAAAAACTATTGAACCTAAACCTAATATTATCAATATTAACCCTAAATATAAAATCCATTGGCTGTCATCTTCCTGAACCTTTTCAGGTAATTTTTCAGAATCTTTTATATCCGAAAAATCCGTCAATTGACTTACATTCCCAGAATTAATATCAAAATGCCAATCGTCAGCTGTCATTTCAGAGGTATAAATTTCTGAATTTCCATCTATTAATGTATGACTGCTTTGATTACTTTCCTGTTGAGAATTTTCTTGAATATTTTCACTTACTTCTTCATAAAAACTTTGTGTACTGCTGCTGTATCCACTATTAATATCACTTACAACTTCACTATTTGTGTGCCCTTCATAATTATAACTTACAGTACTACTGTTTTCTTCGCTGTTTATATCACTTGCAGAATTATCACTATTTATCTGTTCATAATAAGAATTATCACTGCTTTCATATTCGCTGTTATTATCACTGCTAATGTCAACACTATTTTCAGTGCTATCCTGACTGCTATCTTCACTGCTTGTATCATCAATATTTGATACATCAGTTATATTACTGCTGACTTCATCATTATCCGTATCAGCATAAACCATAACGCCAACAAATAAAATACACGATATAAACACCCCAATAGATATACACTTTAATAAGTAAATTCCGGAATTCTTCATTTTATCACACCTATTTTTGATTAATTTCATCTGCTTGTATATAATACCATAATCTAACATAAATTTACATATAGTTGTACAAATTTAAAAATTAATTTACATTTTTTACATTAAAACCTTTATTTTTTTGTCAAAATATGTTATAATTGCTAATATTAGTGTAGTTAATAATAAGGAGTTCAGTATTATGACCACCAAAAAATTCGGTGTAACATTACAAGTTGATATTCACGGTATGACTTCGTCAGAAGCTAAAAAATCTCTTGAGCGACTACTTTCCTCTATAAAAGACCCTACCATAAAGGAAGTCCTTGTTATACACGGTTATCATAATGGCAATGTTCTTAAAAATATGGTAAGAAAATTAAAACATCCCTGTATCAAACAAAGAGTTCTCTCACTTAATAATGGAGAAACTACTCTTGTATTAAAATAATTAAAAGTGATTTTTGTAATTAATCTAAAATTTAGGATTTTATTTATGTTTGATTTTTTTAAAAAATTTACCTCAAAACCCCAAAATATCAAAATTAATAATAGGGTATCTCCTATACAGAAAATATGTCCCCCGTTTAATCATTCAAATATTTTTACAAATAATTCGTTATATAATAACAACGAATATAATTTTGTTTGCGCTTTTTCGACTTATGCCGCAAGTATTAAGGGTACGAGAGATATACAACAAGATGATTATTATTTATCTGATATAACAAAAAGCCATAACAAAAATCGTATATTTGCAGTTGTATGCGATGGTATGGGCGGTATGTCTAACGGCGAAAAGGCAAGCCGTACTGCTGTTAAAACTATTGCTAAGGCTTATGATAATATTCGCACGAATGAAAGTATTGATTGTAATAAATTCTTGACAGAACAAACTATTTTATGCAATGAACTTGTAAATAATATACACGATAATAAAAATTGTGAGGGTTCCGGTACTACTATGACCTCCGTCCTAATAGAAGACAATAAATTATATTGGTGTTCAGTTGGCGACAGCAGAATTTATATTAAGCGTGGTAATGAACTTTATCTCGTTACAAGAGACCATAACTATTACCTGTTACTAAAAACTATGGCGGATAAGGGGGAAATAAACCTTAAATCTGCTAAAAATCACCCTCAGCGTGAAGCATTAATAAGTTATATTGGTATGAAAAATATTGAAATTATGGACAGTAATCCTATGCCTTATTATTTACAAAATGATGATATTATATTAATGTGCAGTGACGGTGTAACCAAAACCCTTGATAAAAATGATATATATAAATCATTATGCAATAAAGATGCTTACAGCATTGTCGAAAACATCATTGATAATATTAACCATAAAAATTTAAATTCACAGGATAATGCTACATTAATAGTAATAAAATATTCACAATAAATTGGAGTGAAAAAAATGGCTATATGCTTTAATATGTTCGTTATTAAGGACGATTTAAAAAAGATTTTTTCTGAATATGAAAAAACTATATCCGTAAAGTACTATAAATGCGGTGCTTTTGAGAATAATGAGAAATCCACCGTTAAAAGTATGCTTAATTATAAAAATTTGGGTATAAGTATAAATGGCACTAACAATGACAATAAATACCTCGTTATGAAAGCTAATAACACTTGCAAATTTAACGAGATTGCAAGTGCCGATAAAAAAGTTAAATATTATATCGATGATATTAGAAATAAAAAAACCTTTACAATAGACTTACAGGGAATTTTTGAGGATAAACTTGTTAAAACAACCGTTAGTACCATTTATGACAATGATAATGAATTATTTAAAATTTTTAAAGAAATTTGCAACAAGTATTGTGTTACTTATAATAATAATAATTTAATTGGTCTTAGCGCTAAAAAAATTGCTAATAAATATCAGCTTATTTGATTTATAAAAAAAATTCAGGCTATACAGAAAAATTTTTCTGTATAGCCTAATATTATAAATTTATAAATTTACTTTTGAAGTAATTTTTTTATTCTTGCAACTGCTTCTATTGTTTTATCTCTGTCACCAAAAGATGTAAGTCTAAAATATCCCTCTCCATTTTTACCAAAGCCGGCACCAGGTGTTCCTACTACATTGATTTCGTTTAACAATAAATCGAAAAATTCCCAAGAACCCATTCCATTCGGACATTCAAGCCAAATATACGGAGAATTTTTTCCGCCGGTATAATATATACCAAGTTCATCTAATGCCTCGGCAATAATTCTTGCATTTTCTTTATAGTATTCAAGATTTACCTTAATTTGCTCTCTGCCTTCATCTGAAAATACCGCTGCTGCACCACATTGTACAGGATATGAAACACCATTGAACTTTGAGCCTTGTCTTCTTCCCCAAAGCTGTGATATTGATACAACAGTTCCGTTTGCTGTAACAACCTCCAATTCTTTTGGAATTACTGTATATCCGCATCTCATACCTGTAAATCCGGCCGTCTTTGATAAGGAACATATTTCAATAGCACATTTTCTCGAACCTTCTATTGCAAAGATACTTCTCGGAATATCAGGCTCTGCTATAAATGCCTCATATGCCGCATCATATATAATAATAGCTTTATTTGCTATCGCATAATCAACCCAAGCCTTTAACTCATCTTTGTTAAATACTGAACCTGTTGGATTATTCGGTGAACATAAGTAAATTAAATCAGCGTGTACACTATAATCCGGCACTGCACAAAAACCATTTTCTTTTGTTGAATCTGCATATATGATATTTCTGCCATTCATTTTATTTGAATCAACATATACAGGATATGCTGGGTCTGTAATTAATACAATATTTTGGTCGCCGAAAATATCAACTATATTACCGCAGTCTGATTTTGCTCCATCACTAACTCTTATCTCATCCGGCGAAATTTCTACTCCGAAACTTTTATAATACCCTGCAATAGCCTCTTTTAAGAAATCGTATCCCGTACCGCTGTCTTCATAACCTTTAAATGTTTCTTTAACACCCATTTCCTCAGCGCCCTTTTTAACTGCCTCAACAACACAAGGTGCAATAGGTAATGTTACATCTCCTATACCCATACGAATAATATTATCTTTTTTATCAGGATTATTTTTGATATATTCATTTATCTTTTTTGCAATATTAATAAACAAATAGTTTTTTTCCAGTTTCAGATAATTTTCATTAATATACATTTTAACACCATTCTTTCCGATATATTTTTATTTACTTGAAATAGGCGAATTATATTAGTGGGACTTCGCCCCTGCCCCGACCCGTTAATAAAATTCTTAAAGCTCTCAAAAACTTTTAACTTTTTTAAAGCAAAAGTTTTCGGTCAAGCCTTTTTCAAAAGGCTTGCAGGTTAAGGGCAGAACCCTTATGGGGTTGTGGGGCAACGCCCCGCCTTTGCCACTTTTGGCGGAACTTTTTTGATTATTATTTTTTATTATTTTTTGATGCTTTTACAAATTCCCTGAATATAGGGTGGGCTTTATTAGGTCTGCTCTTAAACTCTGGGTGATACTGCACACCTATATAAAAAGGGTGACTTGGTATTTCTACTGCCTCAACCAACATTCCATTCGGAGATGTACCTGTTATACTCATACCATTACTCTTGAATTGCTCTCTATATATGTTATTAAACTCATATCTATGACGATGGCGTTCGTCAACTTCTTCTGCCTTATACGCATTTGACATAATCGTATTAGGTTTAATTTTACATCTGCAGGCACCAAGACGCATTGTTCCACCCATTTGAATATTACCAAGTTGGTCAGGCATCAGGTCAATTACAGGATATGCTGTTTTATTGTCAAATTCACTTGAATTTGCCCTTGCCATTCCAAGAACATTTCTTGCAAATTCAATAACTGCCGTCTGCATACCAAGACATATACCAAAATATGGTATATTATTTGTTCTTGCATAATTTGCAGCCATAATCTTGCCCTCAACACCTCTGTCACCAAATCCTCCCGGGACGAGTATTCCCTGACAATCAGCAAAATAATCCGAAACCGTAAATTCTGTAACATATTCGGAATCTACCCATTTAATATCTATATCGCAGCCATTTTCATAACCTGCGTGTTTTAATGCCTCCACAACGGATAAATACGCATCGTGTAATTGTACATATTTTCCGACAATGGCAATTCTGACACTATTATTTGCAGATGCTTTTATTCTGTCAATCATCTGCTGCCATTCTGTCATATCACCTTTTGGTTTATTAATCCCAAGTTCACGACATACTATATCCGAAAAATTATTTTTCTCCAACATCATAGGTGCTTCATATAGTATTGGCACTGTCATATTTTCAATTACACAGTCCTCTTTAACATTACAGAATAATGAAATTTTATGTATTATATCACGACTTATAGGTTCGTCACATCTTGTAACTATAATATCAGGATTTATGCCAAGTGAACGAAGCTCTTTTACTGAATGTTGTGTTGGCTTAGATTTATGCTCTCCTGAACTTTTTATATATGGAACGAGTGTTACATGAATAAATATACAATTTTCTTTTCCGACTTCCAATGATACCTGTCGGATAGCTTCAAGAAAAGGTTGGCTTTCAATATCGCCTGTTGTACCACCAATTTCAGTTATAACTATATCAGCACTTGATTTCTTGCCAACACTATAAATAAATTCTTTTATCTCATTTGTAATATGAGGTATAACCTGAACCGTTTGACCTAAATAACTTCCTTTACGCTCTTTTTCAAGAACCATAGAATATACCTTGCCGGTCGTTAAATTTGAAAATTTATTTAAATTTTCATCAATAAATCTTTCATAATGTCCTAAATCCAAGTCCGTTTCTGCACCATCTTCCGTTACATAAACTTCACCGTGCTGCAGCGGACTCATTGTACCGGGGTCTATATTAATATAAGGATCTAATTTTTGTGCCGCAACCTTTAATCCTCTTGCCTTTAAAAGTCTGCCGAGAGAGGCGGCAGTAATTCCCTTACCTAATCCCGACACAACTCCGCCTGTTACAAATATATACTTTGTTGTCATAGTTCAACCTCTCCCTCAAATACATTTTCAGCTCCGCCTGTCATATATACCGTATCATCTGTATATTTAATAACAAGGTCGCCTCCTTTTAATTTAATTGTAATATTTTCATTTTTATTACAATATCCGTTTTCAACAGCGGCAACTGCAACGGCACAAGCTCCTGTACCGCAAGCCCAAGTTTCACCACTGCCACGCTCCCATACACGCATAATAATCGTATGTGAATCTACTATGTGTACAAATTCGGCATTTACTCTTTCAGGGAATAATTCACTATTCTCAAATGCCGGACCTACTTTTTCCAAATCAATAGCGTCAACATTATTTACAAATACTACACAGTGAGGGTTACCCATTGATACACAAGTAATATTATAATCCTTACCCTCAATATTTACGGGTTCGTTTATAACCTTATCCTTGTTGATAGCAACAGGAATTAACGCCGGATTAAGTTCTGCCTTACCCATATCTACTCTTAATCTCTTAACAACGCCATCGTGCTTATATACCTTAATTGTCTTTATACCACTGAGGGTTTCAATATTAACATTATCACCTGTTACCATACCATTATCATACAAGTATTTTGCAACGCAGCGTATACCATTACCGCACATCTTTCCTTCGCTGCCATCAAGATTAAACATTCGCATTTTAGCATCTGCAACTTCTGACGGGCAAATAAGGATTACACCGTCACCGCCTATACCATATCTTCTGTCAGATAAGCGTACACTTAATCCCTCCGGATTATCTATTTGTTGGTTAAAACAATTAAAGTAAATATAATCGTTTCCACAACCGTGCATTTTTGTAAACTTTAACTTTGTCTTATTGCACCTCATATTATTAATATCAACAAGTTCCGTGCTGTATTCAGAGTATTTACTCTTTAAGCAATCTGCAAGTGCATTAGCCGTATCAATAGATGTCAAACAAGGAATATTTCTTTCTACTGTTTTACGGCGGATTTTAACACTGTCTCTTGTCGGTATTCTGCCTTTTGATGATGTAGATATTACATAATTAACCTTACCGCTTTCAATTAGCGTCAATGTGTTATTGTCTGCACATTCGTGAATTTTCTTGACAGGAATTGCTTCTATGCCGTATTCCCTAAGAACTTTCGCCGTACCCTCCGTTGAATATATTGTAAATCCTAATAAACTGTATTTTTTAGCTACATCTGTAATTTCTGCCTTATCGCTATCTCTTACAGTTATGAAAATACCACCGCCGTGTTTTTTCATCTTATATCCTGCTGCGATAAGTCCCTTATAAAGTGCTTCTTCAAGTGTGCCGGCAATACCAAGAACTTCACCGGTAGATTTCATCTCCGGTCCTAAATGATTATCAACATTTATCAACTTTTCAAATGAAAATACGGGAACTTTTACTGCAACATACGGTGACCTTGGATATAATCCCGTACCGTATCCCATATCTTTTAATTTTTCGCCGAGCATAGCTCTTGTAGCAAGGTCTACCATAGGTACACCTGTTACCTTACTAATATAAGGAATTGTTCTTGACGAACGAGGATTTACCTCTATAACATATAATTCATCTTCATATATCAAATATTGTATGTTTACAAGACCGCTTGTATTAAGCGAAATCGCAAGATTTCTGGAACTTTGAATAATTTTATCTGTCATTTCATCGCTAATATTCCAAGCCGGATATACTGCTATCGAATCGCCGGAATGAATACCCGCACGTTCTACGTGCTGCATAATACCGGGAATTAATATGTCTTCGCCGTCACAAATTGCGTCTACTTCGATTTCTGTTCCCATTAAATATTTATCTATAAGAATAGGGTTCTCAATATTTTGTGCAAGGATAATTGCCATATATTCCTTAATATCGGCATCATTAAATGCAATTATCATATTTTGACCGCCAAGTACATATGACGGACGCATAAGTACAGGATATTTTATCTTATTTGCAACTTCAAGAGCTTCCTCCGTTGTCATTACTGTAAAGCCTTGCGGACGCTTAATATGATGCTTTTCAAGTAATTCATCAAAACGTTCTCTGTCTTCTGCCATATCAATACTGTCGGCAGATGTACCGAGAATATTTACTCCATTATCACTCAGGAATTTTGTTAATTTAATAGCCGTCTGACCGCCGAATGCGACTACTACACCGTAAGGTTTTTCTGTTTTAATAATTCCCATTACATCTTCATTTGTCAATGGCTCAAAATAAAGTCTGTCCGCTGTATCAAAATCCGTTGATACGGTTTCAGGGTTATTATTTACAATGACAACCTCAAAACCTGCCTGTTTCAAAGCCCATACACAATGTACTGACGCATAGTCAAATTCTATTCCCTGACCGATTCTTATAGGGCCTGAACCGAATACTATCACAGTTTTCTTGCCACTGTTCTTTTTATTAATAAACATATCCGCTTCGTTAAAATCATCAAATGTTGAATAAAAATACGGTGTCTGAGCCGCAAATTCAGCAGCACAAGTGTCAACCATTTTATATACCGGAACTAATGGATTTGTAATCTTACAGCCTGATATATCCTCAATGACTTTATCCAGATAGCCCATTTTTTTAGCTTTTTTATATAGTTCATCTGTAAGAACGCCCTTGGCGAGTTCTTCCTCAACATCTGCGAGAAGTAATAACTTATACAAGAACCATTCATCAATCATTGTAATACTGTGAATCTTATCAACTGTAATTCCTCTTTTTAATGCCTCAAATACAACGAATATGCGTTCATCGTCACATACATAAAGTTTATCTTCAATTTCTTGTGTAGATAGGGATTTTAACTTTGGAGTATTCAATGATAAATGGGAAATTTCTGCACCTCTTACGGCTTTCATAATAGCCTGTTCAAATGTTGGTGCAATAGACATAACTTCACCTGTTGCTTTCATTTGCGTGCCAAGCAAACGCTTTGCATATACAAATTTATCAAAAGGCCATTTTGGTAATTTTACTACAACATAATCAAGTGCAGGTTCAAAACAAGCGTATGTTGTACCGGTAACAGCATTTTTTATTTCATTGAGTGTATAACCTATGGCAAGTTTAGCAGCAACCTTTGCGATAGGATAACCTGTCGCCTTAGAAGCCAACGCTGACGAACGGGAAACTCTTGGATTTACTTCAATTACAGCATACTGGAAACTTTCCGGTTCTAACGCAAACTGGCAGTTACAGCCACCCTCAACGCCTAATGCTGAAATAATATTCAATGCAGCCGAACGCAGCATTTGATATTCTTTATCGGCAAGTGTTACAGCCGGAGCAATAACTATACTATCACCCGTATGAACTCCAACAGGGTCAAAGTTTTCCATACTACATACCGTAATAACATTACCGTTTTTATCACGCATTACCTCAAATTCGATTTCTTTCCAGCCGGCAATACACTTTTCAACAAGTACCTGTGTAATTGGGGATAATTCAAGGCCGTTTGATGTAATTTCAACTAATTCTTCTTCATTATTTACAATACCGCCGCCTGTACCGCCAAGCGTAAACGCCGGACGAATAATAACAGGATATCCTATTTTATCAGCAAATTTTATAGCATCTTCAACATTATTTACTACTAATGACGGAATAACAGGCTGACCTATCGCCTCCATAGTATCTTTAAACATTTGTCTGTCTTCCGCTTTATCTATTGTTTCAGGATTAGCACCTAAAAGTCTTACTCCCATTTTATCGAGAAATCCATCTTTTGCAAGCTGCATAGATAGTGTAAGACCTGTTTGACCGCCAAGTGTAGATAATAAGCTATCCGGTCTTTCTTTTTCAATAATTCTTTTAACCGTTTCCAGCGTAAGAGGTTCAATATAGATTTTATCTGCCATAGCCTTATCGGTCATAATTGTAGCAGGGTTAGAGTTTATGAGTATTACCTCAATTCCCTCCTCCTTTAATGCTCTGCAAGCCTGTGTTCCTGCATAGTCAAATTCGGCAGCTTGTCCTATTACTATCGGGCCTGAGCCGATGACCATAACTCTTTTTATATCATTATCCTTTGGCATTATTGCTTACTCCCTTCAATTAAATCTATAAATCTATCAAATAAAAATGATGTATCAAGCGGTCCGCCACAAGCCTCCGGGTGAAATTGTACTGAGAATGCCGGCATATTATTATACAATACACCCTCACAAGTACCATCATTCGCATTTTTAAAACTCTCAACTGCATATTCCGGCAAACTGTTTCCGACAACTGCATATCCGTGATTCTGACTTGTTATATATACTCTGCCGGTACCAACCTCTGTTGCAGGTTGGTTAGCACCTCTATGACCATATTTTAATTTCTCAGTTTTAGCACCCTGTGACAATGCAAGTAATTGGTGTCCTAAACAAATACCAAATGTTGCAATTTTATATTCACAAAGTTTTTTTAATTCGTTTATAACATCGGTATTTTCCGAAGGGTCTCCAGGGCCATTAGAGAGCATTATTCCGTCAGGATTTAATGCCTTAATCTGCTGAGCTGTTGCATTTGACGGAACAACCGTAACATTACAGCCTCTTTTCAATAATTCTCTTTTAATGTTTTCTTTTGCACCGAAATCCCATAATACAACATTATATTTGGCATTATCTGTATTATATGTGCAGACTTCGCTTGGTGTAACTGATTTTACGGCATTTTCAATCTTATATTGCTTTATTTCGGAAATTATTTTCTCGATATTATCAACCGAATACACAATTTTTGCATTCATTACACCATACTCTCTTACCGTTCTTGTAAGCTGACGAGTGTCTATATTATAAAGACCTGTAATGTCCATATCTTTTAAAAAGGTGTCAATATCGCCCTCGCAACGAAAATTTGAAGGGGACTGACACCAATCTCTTACAATGTAAGCCTTTAAGGCTGGTTTTTTGCTTTCAAAATCTGAAGGAATAACTCCGTAATTGCCTATTAAAGGGAATGTCTGAACAACAATTTGCCCAAAATAACTTGGGTCGGTTAATGTTTCAAGATAACCTGTCATAGCAGTAGTAAATACCAACTCACCTGTTACCTCTTTATACGCACCAAATGATTTGCCCTCAAAAACATCTCCGTTTTCCAATACTAAAAACGCCTGTTTATCCATTAAAAACCTACCTCCGTCAATAATTATCATAAGTATTAAGTACTCTTTTAGCTACTTCAAGCTTAGTCATTCGCATATCCATAGCTTGCTTTTCCAAGTACCTATGAGCCTGTGGCTCTGTCATAGAAAGATATTGTATAAGAATACATTTAGCTCTGTTAATTATACGAATTTCCTCTACTTTATTTTTAAGTTTTATATTCTCATTTCTAAGATGCAGCATTCTTGCTCTCGTTGCAGCAACAAGTCTTAACGACTGATAGAAAAGCTGTCTTGAAATGGGTTTTGATATAACAAGTACTCCATAATCGGCTACTTTTTCAAAAACAGCATCTGCAATATCACTTTTAACTATTAACATAATTCCAGATGTAGTATTTTGAGTAAGCTGCTCTGCCAATTCGTAACCAAACTCATCTGATAAAGGTGTATTTACCAAAATAACATCAAAATCTTTTTGTGAAACTATTCTCCTTGCCTCAGCACAGTTATTGACAAATGTTATATCCGTTACATATACTGCAAAAAGGAGTTTATTAAAAAATTCTTTATTCTGCTCAGAAGCTGTAACTATAAGAACGCTGTCCAATTCATCATCACCGCACTACTTAAAATCTTAAAACATTTTTCAATATAGGATTTTATATTAAGTAATATTAAAATATCTGTCTTCTAATTCTAATCTTTTATCAGTATTTTTAAGACTTTCTTCAATCTCAAAATCTTTTTGCTTAATAAAATTTTCCAAAAGTTTATCCGGAAGAACCCTTTTCAAAAATTCACTTTTTTGACTTTTATTCAAAGCCTCCCTCAATGTACTTGGTAAATCCTCATAATCATCTTTTTCAGTAGCTTGCGGTTTTAATTTTTCCTTATTTATTATACCCTCACAGCCCGACAATAATATAAGTGCAAAAACAATATAATGATTACAGGACGGGTCAGCAAGACTTACTTCAATATAATTATCACTGTTCAAATCGGGAACTCTTACCATATATTTTCTGCAATGTGACGCCCAAGCAGCTTTTGTATATTTTATGCTTGTCAGCAATCTTGCATACGAATTCATTATTGGATTTGTAAACAGCGTTATATCGCATAATCTGTTCAACACACCTGCAACGAAATTCTGACCGATAGAATTCATAACTCCATTTTTAAACTCAAATATACTTTTTTTATCATTTTTTGTATATAATGAAAACTTTGTTACTAACGCACTTCCAGGATTATCATTCAAAGGTTTCGGCAAAAATGATGCAAATAATCCGCAGGAGGTTGCCGAGGCTTTTACTACCATTTTAAATGTTGATAAATGGTCTGCTGATTGCAAGGGACTTGATGGTTTAAAATTAATTTTATTTTGTCCCGGGCCACATTCGTGATGCGAGCTTAACGGTGATATATCCATTTCTTCGAGAGTCAAGCAAATTTGTCGTCTGACATTTTCACCTTTATCAAGCGGTGCCATATCGAAGTATCCGGCATAATCCTGAGGATTTCTTGTAGGATTACCAACACTGTCCATCTCAAACAGATAAAACTCACAATCTGCACTGATATTGCAATCAAATCCCAAACTATTTACTTTTTCTACTGCATTTCTAAGGACATTACGAACATCACACTCAAACAGCCTGCCGTCACTGTATCTTATATCACAAAATAATCTTATAACTCGACCGTGTTGTGGTCGCCAAGGTAATACAGCAAGTGTCCTCACATCAGGAAAAAGATACAACTCTGAGTTTGTTACACCACTAAACCCGTCTATCTTTTCAACATCAATATTAACGCCTTTTTCAAAAGCAGAAGGAAGCTCATTTGCGAGAATAGAAATATTTTTTTGTTTGCCAAATATGTCAAAAAATACTAATCTCACAAACTTTACATCATTATCCTCAACAAATTCAAGTACTTCATTAACTGTATAGTTCATTAAATCACCATATCTCTTTCGATATATATTAAATTATATTTTACCTATTTTTCGTAAATTTTGCAAGTACTATATTAAGGAAAGAAGAACTTATAGTCGAAAAACAATATAATCCATATATTTTTCATATGTTATATTATAATTAGGTTAAAATACAACACTGAATTTATAGCCTATAATATATTGTACAAAAAAGTTAGTTTTGTCAAGGGCTTTACTGAAATATTAATAACTATTTTATAAAAAAACTTATATTTTTATTCTATTAGTAAAGTTTCTGTATATTTTTACACAATAAATTGAATATGTAACTTGTAAAATATAGAGTTTTCTGTTATTATTGTACTATATATATTTGTATATGTTATAAATATTAATCCATATTAAAATTTTTATTGAAAGGAAGTATATAAAATGAAATTCTGTCCTAATTGCGGAACAAGTCACAATGAACAAGATAATATTTGTTCAAGTTGTGGGTTTATATTCAACCAACCCCCTGTACAGAAAACGAACAATCAACAGAATATTCCTGTTAAACCTGTACAACCGCAAAAACATATTGTTCCTACGCCTACACAACCAATCCGACAAAATAATAATCAACAGTCCCCTGTTCCTCAGCCACCAATTAATCAATATCCACAGAATAGTTTTAACCCTAACACTATTCCTCAACCGCCTATTAATCAATATCCACAGAATAGTTTTAACCCTAACACTATTCCTCAACAACCGCCTATTAATCAATATCCACAGAATGGTTTTAACCCTAACGCTATTCCTCAACAACCGCCTATTAATCAATATCCACAGAATAGTTTTAACCCTAACACTATTCCTCAACAACCGCCTATTAATCAATATCCACAGAATGGTTTTAACCCTAACGCTATTCCTCAACAACCGCCGATTAATCAAAATCCACAGGGTAATATTAGTTCAAACAAATCACAACAACCAAATAATACCCAACAAAATAGCTTTAACACTAATGCTATTCCTCAACCGCCGATTAATCAAAATCCACAGGGTAATATTAATTTAAACAAATCACAACAACCAAATAATACCCAACAGAATAATTTTAACCCTAACGCTATTCCTCAACAGCCGATTAATCAAAATCCACAGGGTAATATTAATTTAAACAAATCACAACAACCAAATAATACCCAACAGAATAATTTTAACCCTAACGCTATTCCTCAACAGCCGATTAATCAAAATCCACAGGGTAATATTAATTTAAACAAATCACAACAACCAAATAATACCCAGCATAATAGCTTTAACACTAATGCTATTCCTCAACCGCCGATTAATCAAAATCCACAGGGTAATATTAATTTAAACAAATCACAACAACCAAATAATACCCAGCAGAATAACTTTAACACTAATGCTATTCCTCAGCCGCCGATTAATCAAAATCCACAGGGTAATATTAGTTCAAACAAATCACAACAACCAAATAATACACAACAGAATAACTTTAACACTAATGCTATTCCTCAACCGCCGATTAATCAAAATCCACAGGATAATTTTAAACATAACGGTCCTACACAAACATTTAATATACCAAATGAGCAGGTCAATACAAATAATGTCCAACCTGAAAATTTAATTCAAAATAATAGCAGTAACCAAAATCAACCTCCTGTTACTATACCAGCACAAAATTCTAATGTTCCTGCTTCTAATAATCAAAATGAAAACAGTAATATTAAATCCAAAAAATCCAATAAAGGTCTCATTATCGGACTTTGTGTAGGTGGAGCTGTTATATTAATTGCTGCTGCAATATTGATATATTTCTTTTTAATAAAAGATAAAAATCCTGATGATAATCCTAATTCAAATCCTTCAAGCACTACAAGCGTACCATCTACCGCAAGTAAAGAACCAGTAGAAAGCAAAGAGCCAGTAAGCAGCGAAGAACCTGCAAGTAGTGAAGAACCAACAAGCAGTGAAGAACCAACAAGCAGTGAAGAACCTGCAAGCAGTGAAGAACCAACAAGCAGTGAAGAACCAACAAGCAGCGAAGACCCTATAAGCAGCGAAACTCCTGATAATCCTCCTGAACCTATCCAACACGGATATGATTCACAAGAGGAACTTATATCAGCATTTTTGAGAACAACCATTGGTGATGTTGACGCATTTTTATCAATATTTATTGAAGAATATGACAAAGTATGGTTGCTCGCTTATGGTGAAGATTACAAAGACCAAATTGCTTCCTCTTTAAATAGTGCCTCTGAGCAAGCTGAAAATTTATATGGTAAAAATATAACCGTAAAACTGGATAGTATAGATAAAGTTACTCCTATTACAGGTGATGAATTTACTAATAAAGTTAGTGAATATAAAGAAAATCTGTCATATTTGAATATAGATATAACTTCATTAGATATAACTGAAATCGCCGAAGTTGAATTTACTGCAACAATATCAGGGGATAAAGACAGCGATACTGACAGCACTACACTCACATTAGCAAAAATAGATGGTAAATACTATGTCCTCAATTAAAACTACATATCTTTCATAAATAAAAAAAATCAGAGTTTTATTTTTAAACTCTGATTTTTTTATATTTTAATCAACTGTGGCTACTGCCATACATATTACATCTCTGGCATTGTGTTTTAATAAAACATTTGCACATTCTGCTAATGTATTACCTGTTGTAACTATATCATCGCAAATTATTATAGTTTTTCCGGATATATCACAGTCAAGCAAATCATATACACCTTTTACATTATAGGCTCTTTCCTCACGAGAAAGAGTATGTTGTTCTTTATTCTCCATAACTTTCTTAAGAGTTTCGATATATGGTATTCCATAATGATATGCAAATTCTCTTGCCACTAATTCCGATTGATTATAACCTCTATTTTTTCTGCGAATTTCGGATAGAGGCACTGATGTTACTGTATCAAATCTTAAATTATTGATTTCAGAAACATTAACCATAGCTTTCGCAAAACTTTTATAATAATGTCTTTGATTTTTGAATTTATATTCTACCAATGCATTTTTTACGATACTATTATATTTTAGAGGTGCATAACATATCAGATTATCGCCTATAATACGCCTGAAAGATGTACTATACATTTTCTCAGCACAAGACATACATTCTGTGCTCTTATAGTCAATTATCTTCTTACAATAAGGACATTTATTGGGATATATAAAACTCAATATCCAATCTAAAAATCTCATTATTCTGCCTCTTTTTCAAGAAAATACTTTAATCCTGAATATCTTTTTGTTCTTTTGTTATTCCCAACCATTTTTGAGATAGTATATTCAGTTCCAACCAGTATAAGCAGCTTCTTTGCTCTTGTAACGGCTGTATAAAGTAAATTCCTGTAATATAATTGTGGTGCTCCCATATACATAGGTATAATTACTGCCTCATATTCACTACCCTGACTTTTATGGACAGTTGTTGCATAAGCAAGTTCCAAATCTGCCATTGATTCTATATCATAAGCAGCAATCTTATCATCAAATTTAACCTTTATGGTAGATGCAGCCTTATTTATATCAACCAAAATACCTACATCACCATTAAATACCCCCTCACCTATTTTACCATTATCTTTATCCCAAGATATATCATAGTTATTTTTAATTTGCATAACTTTATCGCCCTGTCTTAATATATATTGACCTGAAACTATTTCTTTTTTTAATTTAGACGGCGGATTTATTGTATTTTGTAATTTTTTATTAAGTTCAACTACACCCAAAATTCCCTTTCTTCCGGGACAAAGTACTTGTATATCATTGAGAGGTGAATAACCATAACTTTTAGGAAGCCGTCTGCTGCATAAATCAACTATTATATTACCGATATTTTCAGGATTATCATTTTTTAATAAGAAAAAATCATTATTTTTTACATCTAACTTCGGCATTTCTCCATTAACAATTCTATGTGCATTTGTAACAATAAGACTTTCCATAGATTGCCTGAATATATCCTTTAATTGTACAACAGGAACTATTCCTGATGATATCAAGTCACCTAAAACATTTCCTGCACCAACAGACGGTAATTGGTCGCAGTCACCAACCATTATCAATCTGCTTCCCATAGGTAATGCTTTAACAACACTCGAAAATAATTTTACATCAACCATCGAAACTTCATCTATAATCAGAGCATCACATTCAAGCAAATTGTGTTCATTTCTTTTAAACCTTGGATTATCGGCAGTATCCCATTCAACCTCTAAAAGTCTATGTATTGTTTTAGCCTCATAATCTGTTACTTCACTCATTCGTTGTGCTGCTCTGCCTGTCGGGGCTGCCAACAAAACTTTTAATCCACTCATTTTATATAATTGTATAATAGCGTTTAAAGTTGTAGTTTTTCCTGTTCCCGGCCCGCCGGTCAAAATTAAAATTCCTTTGGTCATAGCAGACAATATAGCCTCTCGCTGTAATCCTGCGTATTTTATCCCCTGCTCCTTTTCTATCTGTTCAAGATTAAAATATCCGTTAAACAGACTTTGAGGCGGGAACTTCAGCATTAAAGACATTTTTTTTGCTATATAATACTCATTATTATACATCAGATTTGTAAAAATATATTCCTGTTCGTTTATAATCTTCTGAGTAACAAAATTATTTTCAATCATAGCTTCAAGCACATTAAATACATTCTCTTGTGATATGACTAAAAAGTCTGCTGATACTTCTGTCAATTTATCCTTTGGTAAACAGGTATGACCATTATCCATATTATGATTTAATGCATATAATATGCCTGCAACAATTCTGCACTCGCTGTCCGCACTAAAACCTAAATCAAATGCTATTCTATCTGCCTTTTGAAAGACTATTCCTATATCATCAGCACATATGCAATATGGATTTTCTTTAATTTGTGACATAGCTTCTGAACCATATGCTTTCCAAACCCTTACGGTTTCTTTTGGTATAATACTATATTTTTCGAAAAATATCATTAATTCTTTCATACCAAATATTTTTTTAACTTCCAAACCGATTTTATTTGCCTTATCTTTGCTTATTCCTTTTATTATAGTTAATCGTTGAGGCTCATTCTCCATAATCTCAAATGTCTTATCCCCAAACTCATTCACAATTTTTTTCGCCATACTCGCCCCGATTCCCTTTATAGAACCTGACGATAAATATTTCAATATAGCTGTTGCCGTACTCGGTATATTTACAACACAACTTTCTATTGCAAATTGTTCGCCGTATGAGCTGTGTTTTGTCCAATAGCCCATAAGCCTTACTTCTTCACCAATATTGATATCTGCAACAACCCCTACTGCTGTTATATTGCAGTCATCTGTTGACAGTTCCATCACCGTATAGCCATTTTCATTATTTCTAAATATAATATCATCTACTACACCAAAAATTTCTAAAATTTCCTTATCTATTGCCATAAATCTCTTACCTTTTCTTTATAAAACTTATAATTAAATAATAAATTTTTATCAGTTAATATATTTATATCACCTACTATATTACCATAGTTATCTCTATATAATTCCCATAATTCAGAATTAAAACCTAAAAATTTTAAATTTATTTTTCCGTTTGATATAAATTAATAACTATAAAAAACATCATTTTTATCCTTTTACAAATTTTAATAATTTATTTGTATTACAAAAACACCCCATTCTTTATTGAACGGGGTGAAATATGTTTAAATTTTATAATTTAAAAAATTAAGCAAGTTCAGCAAAATACTTAATGGTTCTAACCATTTGGCTTGTATAAGAATTTTCGTTGTCGTACCAAGAAACAACTTGTACTTGATAGAGGTCATCACCAATTTTTGAAACCATTGTTTGTGTAGCGTCAAAGAGTGAACCATATTTCATACCAATAACATCTGATGATACGATTTGGTCTTCGTTGTAACCGAATGACTCAGAAGCGGCAGCTTTCATAGCAGCATTAATGCCTTCCTTAGTTACATCTGTACCCTTAACAACTGCTGTAAGAATTGTTGTTGAACCTGTTGGAACAGGAACTCTTTGTGCAGAACCGATTAACTTACCATTTAATTCAGGAATAACAAGACCAATAGCCTTAGCAGCACCTGTTGAGTTAGGAACGATATTAGCAGCACCTGCTCTTGCTCTTCTGAGGTCACCCTTTCTGTGAGGGCCATCGAGAATCATTTGGTCGCCTGTATAAGCGTGAATTGTTGACATAATACCGCTTTGAATTTGAGCGTAGTCATTAAGAGCCTTAGCCATAGGAGCGAGGCAGTTTGTTGTACAAGAAGCAGCAGAAATAATTTTATCTTCTGTTGTAAGAGTTTTCTCATTTACGCTGAATACAATAGTCTTTAAGTCATTACCAGCCGGAGCAGAGATAACAACCTTCTTAGCACCTGCATCAATATGAGCTTGGCTCTTATCCTTTGAGCAGTAGAAACCTGTACATTCAAGAACTACATCAACACCAATTTCACCCCAAGGGAGTTCATTAGCCTTAGCCATAGCATAGATTTTAAGAGTTTTGCCGTCAACTGTAATTGTGCCAGCCTCATCATCAGCGGTTACTGTATGAAGATTTTCACCAATCTTACCACAATAGCCACCCTGAGCTGTATCATATTTAAGGAGTTGAGCAAGCATTGAAGGCTTTGTTAAATCGTTGATAGCAACAACCTCATAACCTTCTGCACCAAACATTTGTCTGAATGCAAGACGACCTATACGGCCAAAACCATTAATAGCAACTTTAACTGACATTTAAATTACCTCCTGATAATATATATACCTATATTATTATTATATAGATATTTATTTATTCAATCAATACACAACAAACATCATATCATATATTAAAATTTATGTGTACAACCATATTTTAACAGTTATATACAATTTTGTCAATATTTCAGTCAAATTAGATTGCAATATTGTGACATACTCCCGCCGCCTACGCTTTGCTTAGAGGCGGGGGCTTCTCGCTCAAGTACAGTAGTCTGTACAGTATCGACGAGCTAACCCCGTGTGTCCCACGG
>CANQPS010000006.1 GCA_947625785.1 uncultured Clostridia bacterium | reverse complement strand
GTGATAGAAAAACCTGTGATAGAAAAACCTGTGATAGAAAAACCTGTGATAGAAAAACCTGTAATAGAAAAACCTGTGATAGAAAAACCTGTGATAGAAAAACCTGTGATAGAAAAACCTGTGATAGAAAAACCTGTGATAGAAAAACCTGTGATAGAAAAACCTGTAATAGAAAAACCTGTAATAGAAAAACCTGTAATAGAAAAACCTGTGATAGAAAAACCTGTGATAGAGAGACCTGTGGCAGAAAAAAATGTAAGGCAACCAGACGGAAGAAAAGTATCAGAAACTCCTATTATTAAAGATAAATCGGTAATAAAATCGTCATCAACGCCAGAAGAAAAACCATTAGTAGATAGACCTGTAATTGAAATGCCAGTTAGACAGACAGGAGAAATAAAACCAAAGGTAAAGGAAAGACCAATAATAAAATCGCAAACATCAGAGGAAAAACAAATATCGGAAGAAGCTGTTGTAAAACCTGCTGAGAGTGAAAATGTCCAAAGAAAAACCACCGTTGCCGCAGTTGCAAGAAAGAAAACTTCTTCAACAGTAGAGGTTTCGCCTGTAAAGACAACAAAAGTTGCGAAAACAGTTACAGCAACAACGGTTGATAAAAAGCCAAGAGTTATAACAACGGCTGAACAACCTAAATCAACAAGAACTGCACCTGAAAAGGTTACAACAAAAGCAACAAGAGTAGTTAAAACTATTGAAACTGCTGATGATATAGCAACAAAGACAAAAAGAACTATAAATATAGCAGAACCCGTACAGGAAAAAGCTGATATTGAAGATGTAAATACAGAAACAGTTGTAAAACCTCCAAGGGTTGCAAAGCCATTAAAAACAGGTAGTACAATATTATCACCTGAGCCGGTTGAATCAGTCAACCCAAATACTGAACCTGTGAAAAGGCTATCTCAAGCAAATAAGATAGAAACATCTCAAACAAACCTTATATTTACAGAGCCTGATAAAGAAGAACCGGTTGCAAAACCAACAAGGTCTACAAAAGGGTTAGCAGGAGCAACAAAGAGTAGTGCAGCTTCAAGAGGAGGCACAAGGGGCAGTAAATTACCTATAAGACAAGCATTAGCAGAGAATGCAGAAAATAACAAAAATTATAATTCATCAGATATGATAGATATACCGGTTAAACCTATTGTGAGAAAACCAAAAGTCCAGCCGGAATCGAACACAGAAGTACTTGATGAAATAGGTGGAACAGAAATACTTGGAGATTTAGAATCTAATAATAATGATGATTTGGATTTTTCGAGTACTCAGTGGATATGTGAAAATTGCAAGAAAATGAATCCTATGTTTGTCAGGGTTTGTGCTTGTGGTACACCGAGAGAAAGTTAATATTATGTAAACAATCACAGATAAGATTAAAATTTTAATTTTATCTGTGATTTATTTTTTATTTATTAATATTGAGAGCTTCTTTTTGTATCAATACTTGAATTGGAGTTATCGCTTGTATCCCTAAACAGTAAAGATATACACCATATGGCAGCAAGACCGACAAGAGTATATATTACTCTGCTTATAATAGAAGTTTGACCGCCGCAGATCCAAGCTACAATATCAAATTGGAATACACCTATGCAGCCCCAGTTAAGACCGCCTATTATAGCAAGTGTAAGTGCGAGTTTATCCATCATAAAAATTTCAATCCTTTCATTTTATCGAATTAAAAGGCATTACAAAATGAATACCATTAATATTCTTAACTTTTTAATAGTTGAATATTCAGTAATATTTTATTATAATTAAAACTGCTGGACAAAATATGGAAATTGTAGTATAATTTACTAAATTTTATATATAAGTGAGGTGAATAAAATGATTAGTGATGAAATGTTTTTTACGGGAGTAGACGAGCAAGGCAATGAAGTAGAGATGCAGTTAATAATAGGATTAAAAGATAAGTTAACAAATAAGAAGTATATAGTATATACTGACGCAACGAGTGATGAAAACGGAAATTTGAATTTATATGTATCAAATATTGATGAAAGCGAAAATATGGTGCCGATTTATAACAATTTAGAAAGAGAAAGAATAGGAAATTTTGTTGATGAGGTTTTAGACGGAAATACAAATTCCATTGAATATGAACTTTTCTTTTTATATGATGAAGATAATAATAGTGGATATAATGAAGATGATAATGATGAAAACACAGATTTTGAAGTAATACAGTTTGATAACTTTAGTGAAGATGATGATTACGAAGATTTTTATGATGATGGCTATAATTTATAAAGTAATTATATAATATAAAGAATGCACTGCTTAAAGTATTAAGCAGTGCATTTTATTTTAATAAGATATTAGTGAATAAAAATTATAAAAATGTTTATAAAAATTCTCGGATTGAAAATACGAATTAAAAACAATATTTCAAACAATGTGAATAAAATTTTTATTTATTCAAATAAAAATTCTCGAATATAAAATAATTAAACACACCTCCAAAATCCAAACAAAAAAGGAGGTGTGTCTTAAATTATTTAATAATCAAACAAAAATTTTATTTATAAAGAATTAGTTACAACCACAGCCACAACCGTTTTGATTGCATCCACAACCGTCATTATCGTTACCACAACAAGCAACTAAAATTATAACTAAAAGAATAATCCAACCACAACTATTACCGTTACCTAAAAAATTACACATAGAAAAAATCCTCCTAAAAAGTAAATTCACAATTTATCAAGTTACCCTGATTTTTTTGTGTTACAATATATAATATTACATATATTTGAAAAAGGTTACATCAAATATTGTAAAATTTACAATATACCAAAGATAAACAGACAAATTTATATAAATAAAGTTAAAATTATAATTGTTCGTAAATTATTATTGAATTTAGAGATTATGAGTAATATAATTAAAGATGTTGTTATATATATTCACATTAATAAGTTAGAAGGGAGTTATTGCAATGTTACAACTAAAAAATGTACATAAGGAGTACAAGACTGGTGATTTCACCCAAATTGCACTTAATGATGTATCATTAAATTTTAGAGATAATGAATTTGTTGCAATTTTAGGGCCGTCAGGTTCAGGAAAAACAACTATGTTAAATATAATTGGGGGATTGGATAAGTATGATAGTGGTGATTTAATTATTAATGGCATTTCAACAAAGAAATACAAGGATAGAGATTGGGATACATATCGTAATCATTCGATTGGTTTTGTATTTCAGAGTTATAATTTGATACCGCATCAAACAATTCTTTCAAATGTTGAACTTGCATTGACGCTAACAGGTGTATCTAAATCTGAACGCCGTAAAAGGGCAAAAGAGGCATTGAAGAAGGTAGGACTTGAACAACATATACATAAAAAGCCTAATCAGATGTCGGGCGGACAGATGCAGAGAGTAGCTATTGCGAGAGCATTAATAAATAATCCTGATATACTTTTGGCTGACGAGCCAACGGGAGCATTAGATTCTGAAACATCAGTTCAAATTATGAACTTGCTTAAAGAGATAGCAAAAGATAAATTAATAATAATGGTAACACATAATCCAGAACTTGCCGAAGAATATGCTAATAGAATAGTTCGCTTTAAAGACGGCAGTATGATAGATGATACAAACCCATATGAGCCAACAGAGGAAGAAATTAAAAAAGTTATAGAGGAGTCTTCCTCTAAGGTAAAGAAACCTTCTATGTCATATTTAACAGCTATATCATTAAGCTTTAATAATTTGCTTACAAAAAAAGGCAGAACTTTTATGGTAGCATTTGCTGGAAGTATAGGTATAATAGGTATAGCATTAATTTTATCTTTATCTAATGGTGTTAATAGGTATATAGATAATGTTCAAAGGGATACACTTTCAACATATCCAATATCCATTGAAACAGCCGCACTTGATATGAATGATACTATTAAAGAATTAATGGGGCAGGCAGAAAATCAAACGGAGCACGATAAAGATGCAATATACGAAAATACAATAATGACTGATATGATGGTTGCTATGACATCTCAAATCGGTTCTAATGACTTAAAAGCATTTAAAGCGTATTTGGATAAGAACAGAGATAAATTAAAAGATGATATAAATGATATAAAATATTCTTATAATTTAGATTTACAAATTTATAGTGCAGATACATCAAATGGTATATTTCAGTTAAATCCGTCAAAATTTTTAAGTGATTTTGGTTATGGAGCTACATCATCGGAGGAAAGTAATTCATCAACAGAGATGATGACTTTAATGTCAGGCGGAATGAGTTGCTTTGAACAGATGATAGATAATCAAGAAGTATTAGAGGCACAATATGATATAGTAGCAGGTAAATGGCCTACATCATATAATGAAGTAGTTCTTGTAGTTAATGAGAATAATGAAATCAGTGATATGGTGTTGTATGCATTGGGATTAAAAGATTATTCACATTTAAAGGATATGCAACAAGCAATACTTAATGGAGAGGCATACACAGGTAAAGGTACTGAAAAGATGGTATTATCTTATGATGATATATTGAAATTAAAATTCAAATTAGTACTCAATTCTGATTATTACACTTATGATGAAACGAGAAAATGTTGGGTAGATAATACAAAAGACAATATTGCATTAAAGAATATAATAGATAATTCTATTGATATTAGTATAGTAGGTATTATAAGACCAAACGAGAGTGTAACAGCAACATCTATAACTAATCCGATAGGATATACAAGTGCATTAACGACCTATGTTATAAATGCTATAAATGCGAGTGAAGTAGTTAAGGCTCAGAAAGCGAACCCAGATGTAGATATATTTACAAATTTGCCATTTAAAAAGGAAGATACAAATTTAACATTAGAGGAGATTCAACAAATAGTTTCAACATTGCCGGAAGACCAGCAACAAATGATAATGCAAATGCAGCAGTCTATGACCGAGGAAGAATTTATAGTTTCGATGACAAATTTAATAATGTCCAGTCAAGATGATAAAGATGGAACATACGAAGGTAACCTAAAAAAATTAGGAGTTGTAGACTTAGATGTACCAAGCAGAATAAATATATATCCTGCAACATTTGAAGCAAAGGATAATATTTCTCAATTTATAGAAGATTACAATAATATGCAGATAGAAAATGGAAATGAAAGTGCAAAGATATCATACACAGATTACATAGGAATATTTATGTCATCTGTATCCACTATCATAAATGTAATAAGCTATATATTGATAGCATTTGTAGGAGTATCGCTTGTTGTATCATCAATAATGATAGGTATAATTACATATATTTCCGTACTTGAAAGAACAAAGGAAATCGGAATATTGAGGGCAATCGGTGCATCAAAGAGAGATATATCCAGAGTATTCAATGCTGAAACATTAATAGTAGGATTAACGGCAGGGCTATTAGGGGTAGCAGTAACATTATTGTTGTTGATACCGGCTAATGTTATAATAGATTCATTATTAGATGCGGGAGCGTTAGCATACTTAGGAACAATACCAGCGATAATACTTGTTTTGATAAGTGTTATTTTAACAACGATAGCAGGTCTTATACCATCAAGATTAGCAGCAAAGAAAGACCCTGTAATAGCATTAAGAACAGAATAATTTGATAGATTAAAAAATCTCCATAAATTATATTTAGCAGTGTAATTTATGGAGATAAATTTTTATCAACTTGAATTAATTATTTCGAGGTGTTATACTAAAATCATATAAAATTAAAAAGGAGATGTCTTGCAGTGACAGAGATAGATAAGATTTTAAAGTACAATGAAGAATTTGTAGAGAGAGGGGAATATAAAAAATATCAAACGAGTAAGTATCCGGACAAAAAGATTGCGATATTAACCTGTATGGATACAAGACTTGTAGAATTGTTGCCGGCCGCATTAGGAATTAAGAACGGAGATATAAAAATGATTAAGAATGCCGGAGGAATGATAACAAGTCCATTTGATAGTGTTGTAAGAAGCTTATTAATAGGGATTATAGAACTCGGGGTAGAGGAAGTAATGGTTATAGGGCATACAGACTGTGGAGTAGCACATATAAACGAAGAAATGATGATAGAGCATTTAAAGAAAAGGGGGATATCAGAGGACCATATTGATATGATGAAATATTGTGGTATAGATTTTAAAAACTGGTTAAAGGGATTTGATAATGTAGAAGATTCCGTCAAAGAAACGGTAGATTTATTATTAAACCACCCTCTTATGCCAAAGGATGTGAGAATAAATGGTTATGTAATAGATACAGAAACAGGAAAATTAGCAAGAGTATAATATATTAACTGAATATCATATTTACATAAAGTAATATTGTGTCAACGAAAGTTGGCACAATATTTGTATATACTTTAAATTTTAACATTTTATTTTGTTGCTCATATTATGTATATATGATATAATAAAAGTTGATGATTTTGAAAAAAAGAAGATGGATATTGATGATTATTTTAGGGATAGACCCCGGATATGCGATAGTTGGGTATGGTGCTATATCATTTAAAAATAATATATATAAGCCGTTATATTTTGGGGCTATTACAACTAATTCGGGAGTAGAGTTTCCTATAAGATTAGAACAAATATATAGAGAGATTGATTTTATAATAAAAAAGGTAAAACCGGATGCCGTATCAATAGAGAAATTATATTTTAATAATAATCAAAAGACAGTAATACACGTTTCAGAGGCAAGAGGGGTAATAATTTTAGCTGCAAAGTTAAATAATATTCCGATATATGAATATACACCATTACAAGTGAAAACTATTGTAACAGGATATGGTCAGGCACATAAGCCACAGGTTATGGAAATGACAAGACGCCTTTTAAGATTAAAAGAATTGCCAAAACCTGATGATACGGCCGATGCTTTGGCGATAGCAATATGTCACGCACAATCATCAGGAACAAACCTAAAAAGAGGTATAATGGATTTAAATGCAAAGGGGAATTCTTATTTATGATTTATAGTTTAAATGGAACGCTTATATATAAGGATAGTACATATGTAGTTGTAGAATGTGGGGGAGTAGGATATAAGTGTTTAACAACTTTAAGTACTTTAAGAGAGATGCCGCCGATAGGCAGTAATGTAATGATATACACACATATGTTAGTTCGAGAGGATTCTATTGAGTTATGTGGATTTTATAAGGAAAGTGATGTAAGATGTTTTAAAATGCTTACAAGTGTAAGTGGAGTTGGGGCAAAAGTAGCAATAGCAATATTATCAGAATTACAATCTGAGCAAATAGCCTCAGCAATCGCTATGAACGACACTAAAATGTTGACTAAGGCTGCAGGAGTAGGAAATAAATTAGCACAAAGAATAATATTAGAGTTAAAAGATAAAATAAAAAATACTGCTAAGGGCAGTAATTCTATTGATTTACCTAATAATAATTTTTTTGGAGAGAATATACAAAAAGCGATTGTGGCTCTTGAGGTATTAGGATATTCAGCAGATGAAATGTCCATAGTATTGGCACAATTTGACCCCAAATTACCTGTTGAACAACTCATTAGACTTGCATTAAAGAAAATAGGAGAAAAGAGATAAATAAAAAGGTTTGGTGAATTATTACTTATGGAGTATGATTTTGAGAATAGACTTGTCGAGCCAACAGATTTTATTGGTGAAAATGAGTCAGATAATCCGTTGCGACCAACGAATTTAAAGGACTATATTGGTCAAACGAAAGTAAAAGAAAATTTAGCGGTATTTATGGAAGCTGCGAAAAAGAGGAGAGAAACCCTTGACCACGTTCTATTATATGGACCACCGGGTTTAGGAAAAACTACACTTGCATCTATTATTGCAAATGAAATGAATGTTAATTTAAGGATAACCTCAGGTCCGGCGATTGAAAAGCCGGGAGACCTTGCAGCATTGCTTACAAACCTGAATGAAGGAGATGTACTTTTTATAGATGAGATACATAGAATATCTCGTTCAGTAGAGGAAATATTATATCCTGCTATGGAGGATTTTGTAATAGATATTATTACCGGAAAAGGACAAATGGCAGCATCATATCACTTGCCATTAAGTAAATTCACATTAGTGGGTGCAACTACAAGGGCAGGACAATTGACGGCACCGTTGAGAGATAGATTTGGAGTTATTTTAAGATTAGAGCTTTATACAGTTGAAGAACTTTCTATGATAATAAAGAGAAGTGCATCGATATTAAATATTTCAATTGAAGACGAGGGAGCAATTGAGATAGCGTCGAGGTCAAGGGGAACGCCCCGAATAGCGAATAGACTTTTGAAACGAGTTCGAGATTTTGCACAGGTTATCAGTGAAGGTATTATTACCTACGATACAGCGAAAATAGCCTTAGATAGATTAGAGATTGATGAAATAGGGTTAGATGCTAATGACAGACGAATGTTAGAAGCGATAATAAAATATTATAATGGAGGGCCTGTTGGTCTTGAAACATTAGCGGCGGCAATAGGTGAAGAAGCAATAACAATAGAAGATTTATATGAACCTTATTTATTACAAATAGGTTTTATCAATAGAACTCCAAGGGGAAGATGTATTACTAAAGCAGGTTATAATCATTTAGGTTACAGTTTTCCAGCAGACAACAATAATACACAACAAAGATTATTTTAATTACTATTAAGGGGGTAAATAGTAAAATGGGCAAATTATTTGGAACAGATGGAGTAAGGGGTATAGCGAACAGAGACCTTACTTGTGAATTAGCTATGAATATAGGCAGAGCGGCAGCTATGGTGCTCGTTAATAATAGTATAGATAAGCAGCCAACTGTAATAATTGGTAAAGATACAAGATTATCGTCTGATATGTTAGAAAATTCATTAGCAGCGGGATTATGTTCAGTTGGTGCAAATGTAATATTGTTGGGAGTAGTGCCAACGCCGGCAGTAGCATATCTTGTTAGAAAATATAATGCAGATGCGGGAATAATGATTTCTGCATCACATAATCCCTATGAATTTAACGGAATAAAAATATTCAGCAGTACAGGATACAAATTGCCTGATAGTTTAGAAGATGAAATAGAAAATATTATATTAAACGAAAAACTGAGTTATACGATACCACAAGATAATAAATTAGGTACAGTAAGCATATCGAAAAATGGAGCAGACGATTACATAGAATATCTAAAAAGTACAATTAATGGAGATTTGAGTGGGATTAAAGTTGCGATAGATTGTTCAAATGGTTCAGCATCAAAAACAGCAGAAAAATTATTTAAGTCTTTAAATGCAGATTGTCATTTAATAAACTGTAATCCAAATGGAATAAATATAAATGATAAGTGCGGCTCAACACATATAGAGGCATTGCAAAGATATGTTGTTGAAAACAATATGTATTGTGGGTTAGCGTTTGATGGTGACGCAGACAGATGTTTAGCTGTTGACCAAGACGGCAATATACTCGATGGTGATTTTATAATAGCTATATTTGCAAAATATATGAATGAAAAAAATAAACTTAAAAAATCGACTGTTGTAGGTACAGTTATGGCAAATATGGGTTTTGGTATTTTTTGTAAGGAGAATAATATATGTTTTGAATCAACAAAAGTTGGTGATAGATATGTATTAGAGAATATGTTAGAGAGCGGATATTGTTTAGGGGGAGAACAATCAGGGCATATTATTTTTCTTGAACATTCGACAACAGGAGATGGACAGTTAGCAGGGGTACAATTATTAAAGATAATGAAAGATAAGAATAAATCTTTAAAAGAATTATCATCTATAATTACAAAATACCCGCAGGTATTAAAGAATATAAAATTAACAGCTGAAGGTAAGAAATTATTTGATGATGATATTGTTATAAAGGATTATATTAATAAAGTATCCGAGGATTTAGGTGAAAATGGAAGGATATTAGTGAGAAAATCTGGGACAGAACCATTAATAAGAGTTATGCTTGAAGGCAAATCGCAGGATAAAATAAATAATTTAGCAGATAAAGTAATAGATTTGATTAAATCCCGATTAGGAGAGGAAATAGTATAATTAATAATTGAAAGGATACAATTTAATGAGAGTAGCAAAATGGCAAGATTATGAACTTATAGACACATCATTAGGGGAACGCCTTGAACGATGGGGAGATAAGATACTTATAAGACCGGACCCTCAGATAATATGGAATACGGAAAAAAAGAATCCACTATGGAAAAGGGCAGATGCAAAATATAGTCGTTCAAATACAGGTGGAGGGGCTTGGCAGGAGTATAATAAATTGCCTCAAATGTGGAAAATAAAATATAATAATCTTACATTTCAAATAAAACCTATGGGTTTTAAGCATACGGGAGTTTTTCCGGAGCAGGCTGTAAATTGGGATTTTATTTCAGAGGTAATAGTAGGGGCAAATAGAAAAGTAAAGATTTTGAATTTATTTGCATATACAGGAGCGGCAACGCTTGCGTGTTTAGAGGCAGGAGCGGAAGTATGTCATGTTGATGCATCTAAGGGAATGGTTCAGTGGGCGAAGGAAAATTCGATAGCTTCTAATTTATCTAATAGACCTGTAAGATGGATAGTAGATGATTGTGTTAAGTTTGTACAAAGAGAGCAAAGGCGAGGCAATAGATATGACGGTATAATAATGGACCCTCCATCTTATGGCAGAGGACCGGGCGGAGAGATATGGAAATTAGAGGAGCAATTATATAATTTAGTACAATTATGTACACCACTACTTACAGATAATTCATTATTTTTTATACTAAATTCATATACAACGGGCTTATCACCGTCAGTTATGGAGTATTTACTTGGTATATTAATAAAAAATGCTCGTGGCGGAAGAATATGTTCAAGCGAGATAGGATTGCCTGTAACACAAAGTGGATTGATATTACCTTGTGGAAGTACGGCGATATGGCAGGGATAGTTTATGAGTTTTATAGAGGTAAAAAATGTAACATATCAGTATCAAGATAGTAGTACAAAGGCTCTTGATAATATATCTTTAAATATAAATCAAGGTGAATTTGTATCAATACTTGGACATAATGGCTGTGGCAAATCCACTTTGTCGAGGCTTTTGAACGGACTGCTTATAGCGGAGCAAGGCGAGGTTATTATTAATGGAATAAATACTGCTGATGAAGAAAGTATATATGAAGTAAGAAGTAATTTAGGTTTAATTTTACAAAACCCTGATAATCAACTGGTCACAACGGTTGTTGAAGAAGATGTTGCATTCGGTTGTGAAAATTTATGTTTAAAACCGGATGAAATTCGTAAAAGGGTAGATAATGCCTTAAAAGCAGTTGGTATGTATGATTATCGAATGTTTGATACATATAGATTATCAGGAGGTCAAAAGCAAAAAATAGCTATTGCCGGAATACTTGCTATGAAACCAAAGTGTATAGTATTAGATGAGCCGACAGCTATGTTAGATATATCAGCAAGGGAAGAAATCATAAAGATTATTAAGTCACTAAATCAAAAAGAAAAAATAACAATTATACTAATAACACATTATATGGAAGAAGCGATTGAAAGTAAAAGAGTAATTGTTATGAATAAAGGTAAAATAGTTCTTGATAATAGTCCTGATATTATATTTTCACAAGTAGAATTATTAAAATCCTATGGTTTAGATGTTCCACAGAGTATAGAACTTATATATAATTTAAGGAAAAGAGGATATAAAATAGATTATACATTGTCTGCACAAGGCTGTATTAATAACATAGTATCACTTTTACAGGGGAATGATATATGAGTAATTTATTGGAGGTAAAAAATTTATCTTATATATATGGGAAGAACACGCCCTATGAAAAAATTGCTTTGCAAGATATAAATTTTACTCTTGAAGAGGGTAAAATTCTTGGTATAGTGGGGCATAGTGGTTGTGGCAAGTCAACATTATCAAAGCTGCTTAATGGGTTATTAAAGGCAACAAATGGCGATATAATTTTAGAAGGCATAAATATATGGGAAAAACCTAAAAATATCAAATCTATAAGATTTAAAGTAGGACTTGTATTTCAATATCCTGAGCATCAACTGTTTGCAGATACAGTAAAAAAGGATATAGAATTTGGTGTTATGAATATGGGGGTTGAAAAAAATCAAATAGATATTAGGGTAAGAAAAGTTTGCGATATTTTAAATATACCGTTATCGATTCTTGATAAATCACCGTTTAGTTTATCCGGGGGGGAGCAAAAAAAGGTAGCATTGGCTGGTGTAATGTGTATGCAGCCTAAAATTCTAATATTAGATGAACCCACATCAAGTTTAGACCCTTTGAGCAGGAATAATTTATTAAATCAGGTAATGGCATATAAAGAGGAGTTTAATGCATCTGTTATTTTTATATCTCATAATATGCAAGAGTTAAGTCTAATATGCGACAATATACTTGTTATTAAAGAAGGTAAGCAATTAGCGATAGACACACCCCAAAATTTGTTCTTTGATGACAAATTATTGAATGAAAGCGGATTAAAAGCCCCTGAGATTATTTATATAGCAAAGGAATTAAAGAAATTAGGATATAGAATTAAAGATGATATACTTACAGTAGATGATATGTGTAAAAATATATTAGAATTATTAGGTGGTGATAATAAATGAACATTACAATAGGTCAGTATTATCCTGCCAGTTCAATAATTCATAGATTAGATGTGAGGGTAAAAATAATATTACTTATTATTAATATTATTTTTATATTTTGTTCATTTTCAATATATTCTATATTATTAATGACAGCTATGATATTGTTTATAATGGTAATATCAAAAGTGCCGATTAAACAATATTTAAGAAGTATGAAAGCCATAATAATTATATTTATATTTACGGCTGTGATAAATATATTTTATGGAGCAGGAGAAACATTATGGTCTTTTGGATTTATAAAAATAACTTATGATGGTGTTTTAAATGCTATATTTATAGCATTAAGGTTATTGGATTTAATATTTATAAGTTCGGTATTAACATATAGTACTACACCTGCGAATATTACAGATGGATTAGAGAGGGTATTATCATTTTTAAAAATTTTCAAAGTCAATACGCAGGAATTATCAATGATGATGTCTATTGCTATAAGATTTATTCCGACAATAATGGAAGAAACTCATAAAATAATAGATGCACAAAAATCAAGGGGAGCAGATTTTGAGAGCGGCAATATTTTAAATAGAATAAAGGGGATAATACCTATTATAATACCGTTGTTTATGTCATCAATAAAAAGAGCCACAGATTTATCTGTGGCTATGGAATGTAGATGTTATAACAGTTATACTAAAAAAAGTAAAATGAAAATTTTGCGTATAAAATTGTGTGATATAATAGCTATTTTATTTGTAGTTACTATATGTATTGGAGTGATATTTTGCAATATAATGTTTTAGATTTAGAAAGCGAAAAGAATAGGAATATTCTTTTAAAAATCTCTTATGATGGGAGCAGATATCACGGTTGGCAAATTCAAAAGAATGCTGTCAGTGTGCAGGAAGTATTTCAGAATTCATTAAGGAATGTTATAGATGAAGATATTGAATTAAAAGGTTGTAGTAGAACGGATTCAGGCGTACACGCAAATATGTATTGCATTAATTTTAAAACGAATAGTTTTATTCCTTGTGAAAGACTTGTAATGGCATTAAATAGATTTTTACCGGCGGATATTGCGGTACTAAGTGCAGATGAAGTACCTATGGATTTTCACGCAAGATACTCGTGTATTGGTAAAGAATACATATATAAGATATGGAATAATAAAGTGCGAAATCCATTTTTAAATAATTATTCACTTCATTATTGGTATGATATAGATATAGATTTATTAAACTATGTTGGGAGCAAATTAATAGGAGAACATAATTTTACATCATTTTGTACGGTAGATAATCGTGTGTTGACTGATGCGGTAAGAAATGTAAGTGAATTGAAATTTTCAAAGCAAGGTGATGTAATTACAATGATGATAAGGGCTGATGGATTTTTATATAATATGGTAAGAATTATTGTAGGAACGATGCTGCGTGTTGCACAAGGTAAGATAAAGCCTGACGATATATTATATATAATAGAGGCTAAATCAAGGAAAGCAGCGGGGCCGACAGCTCCGGCAAAGGGATTATATTTGAACAGGGTATTTTACTGATTAAAGGGAGTTGAACGGGAATTGGCAAGGAAAAAGGGAAGCAGTTACGCAGATGAGAGAAATGATAAGCGTACTGTAATGAGTTATGAAGACGAGCCAATAATTGATTATATTGAGGAGAGAAAAACTAATTCCAAAATAGTAGGAGTAATAATTAAAATAGGTATAGTGTTACTTGGTAGTTTTTTATTGGTATTTATTGCATTACATTGGGATAAATTTTCGCCTGATAATATAGTTGATTGGTTCAAGTATGATTTTTTCAATTATGGTGGAGGTAATGGTTATCCTATAACTATTGATGGCACTGATATAGAGCAATCTAATTTAAAGATGATAGATAATAGATTAGTATATGTTAGTGATACATCTGTTGTTGTACTAAATAATAAAGGGGGAACAATACAGAATATACAACATAATTATTCCAAACCGTATATAGAAACGAATGGTAATGAAGGAATATTGTATAATCTTGGTGGGAAAGAGTACAAAACATTTTCCAAGAGCGAGGTATTAAATTCTGATACATTAAGTGATAATATAATATCTGCTGATATTGCATCAAATGGTACATATGCTATAATAACAGAAACGAATGGTTATTTATCGAAGTTGACAGCTTATTTGAATGATAATACAGAAATGTATAAATATTCTTTTTCTGAATACTATATAAATGATGTATCATTAAGCAGTGATGGTCAAAGAGTATGTGTATCCGGTATTTCATCAAAAAACGGAACGATATTTTCTTGTATCTATGTGATTGATTTTTCAAAAGAAACGCCAATATCGTCGTACGAATTTACTGATTCTATAATATATGATTTATGTTACTTAGATAACGGAAATATTGCATTTATTGCAGATAATTCGGCAGGTATAATAAATATGGATACTTCTGATATAAGGGAGTATGATTATAATGATAGACATTTAACATCATATTATTTTAACAGAGAAGATGGATTAGTAGTATCGGTTTCCACGTCAGCCGATGGAAGAAATTGTTCTATTGTGGGTATAGACAGTAATTGTAATTTTTCTTCTAAAATAGAAACAAAAGAAAAAGTCTTATCATTAAGCCTACATAACAATATATTTTTGTTATCAGATAATGGAAATATAATAAGTTATGATTTTGATGGCAATAAAGTAGGTGAATGTGAGATAAAAGAAGATATTTCAAAAATAATTTCTGTATCTAATAAAAAAATTTATTCTCTTTGTTTAAATCAGATTTATGAATATATCTTATAATAAAAAAAATGCGACTTTATTTTATACAAAGTCGCATTTTTTATTAATTGCCAAATTTTCTGTATCTTTGATATCTGCTTTCTAAAAGTTCATCTATTGGTATAGAGCATTTTTTATTTAGGGTATTATTTAATAAATCTTTAAGACCCAAGAATAACTTATTATCATTTAAATTTTTAGGTTCTCGGATAATTCGTTCAATAACAGATAATTTAAATAGGTCTTGTGATGTTATTTTTAGACATTGAGCTGCCTTATCGGCCTTTGAGGCATCTTTCCATAAAATACTTGCACAGCCCTCTGGGGATATAACAGAATATACAGCATTTTCGAGCATCCAAACCTCATCAGCTACTGCTAATGCTAATGCACCTCCGCTGCCGCCCTCACCTATAAGAATAGATATTATAGGGGTTTTTAATGTCATCATTTCCATAAGATTTTCGGCAATAGCTTGACCTTGACCTCTTTCTTCTGCACCTATACCGCAGAAAGCACCCGAGGTATCAACAAAGCATATAATAGGTCTGTGAAATTTCTCAGCTTGTTTCATTAGTCTAAGAGTTTTTCTATATCCTTCCGGGTGAGCCGAACCGAAGTTTCTGTCCATTCTTTCAGAAGTATTTCTACCTTTTTCAAGACCGATAACTGTAACAGGTCTGCCATATAGGTCTGCTATACCGGCTATAATAGCTTTATCATCGGCAAATCTTCTGTCACCGTGAAACTCGATAAAATTATCGAATACTTTTTCTATATAATCAATAGAAGTAGGGCGATTATTAGACCTTGCTAAACAAAGTTTTTCAAAAGCATTCATTAGTCTAATCCTCCTTTATTAAAAGGAATATGCAATTTTAGGATATTAAATAAGGTGTTCCTCATATTTTTTCTGTCTATAACTGCATCTATAAAACCTTTTTCTAAAAGAAATTCTGATGTCTGGAAATCCTTAGGAAGTTTTTTTCTTATAGTTTGTTCTATAACTCTCGGACCTGCAAATCCAACCAAAGCATTAGGTTCAGCCAATATAATATCGCCTTCCATAGCGAAACTTGCAGTTACGCCGCCGGTGGTAGGGTCAGTAAGTACGGTTATATATAAAAGACCTTTATCGCTGTGGCGTTTAACTGCACCGCTTGTTTTAGCCATTTGCATAAGAGATAGTATACCCTCCTGCATTCTTGCACCGCCTGAAACTGTAAACACAATAATAGGTAAATTATTATCAGCAGCATATTCAAAAGCTCTTGTAATTTTTTCTCCTGTTACAGTTCCCATACTGCCCATCATAAAAGATGAGTCCATAACACACAGTACTATTTTTATATTATTTATTTTAGCGGTACCTGTTATTACAGACTCATTTTCTCCGCTTGTAGTAACGGCTTTACTTAATTTTCTGCTGTAATCAGGAAAATCGAGAATATTTTTAGAAGTCAAATCTTTATCAAATTCGCAAAATGTTTCAACATCTACTGTACATTCAATTCTTTTTCTTGCGGTAAGTCTGAAATGATAATTACATTTTGGGCATACCATTTGATTATCTGCCAAATCGCTTGATAATATAGCCGATTTACATACAGGACATTTAATCCACATTGAATCAGGAACAAAAGGTTGATTATCAGAGATATTTCCTTGTTCTTCAAGTTCATTTTTTGGTTTAATGAAATTAAATATATCAGAATCAAAAACAGACATTTTTAATTATCTCCTGTCAAATTTATTCTACATTGTTCGTTTTATGTTTTTCCCTTTCGGCCATAAAACTTGTAGTATATTTGCCGCTAACAAATTCCGGGTCAGATAATATTTCTATGTGCAAATTTCTGTTTGTAATTACACCGGCGATAGTAAGTTCGCTAAGAGCCATTTTCATTTTTCTTATAGCGAGTTCTCTTGAACGAGCTTGGACTATGAGTTTGCCTATCATAGAATCATAAAATGGTGGTATATCATAATCTTGATATATAGCGGTATCAAATCTAACACAAGGACCACCCGGAATATGTATAAAGTCAATAGTTCCGCAGCTTGGTCTGAAATTATTTTCAGGGTCTTCTGCATTTATTCTACATTCTATTGCATTTCCGTGGAGAAACACTCTGTCCTGTGTAAAATTCAATGCAGTACCTGCGGCTATTCTAATTTGCCATTGAACTATATCTATACCAACGACCATTTCAGTTACAGGGTGTTCTACTTGTAAACGAGTGTTCATTTCCATAAAATAGAAATTTCCGTCCATATCAAGTAAGAACTCTACTGTACCGGCATTGACATAATTTACAGCTTGTGCGGCTTTTTTAGCTGCGTCCATCATTTGTAGTCTTGTTTCTCTGTCAACGGCAGGGGAGGGACATTCTTCTATCATTTTTTGATTTTTGCGTTGAACAGAACATTCCCTTTCACCAAGACATACAACATTACCGTATTTATCCGATAATATCTGCATTTCAATATGTTTAACAGGTGACAGATATTTTTCCATATACACTGCACCATCACCAAAAGCATTTTTAGCTTCCGTTGACGCAGAGTGATATGCATTATCAAATTCCTCGATAGAGTTCACTAATCTTATACCTCTTCCACCACCGCCGGAACGAGCTTTTATCAATAAAGGAAATCCTATTTTTTGAGCTTCAATTCTGCCCTGTTCAAGATTTTCCACTATATCGCATCCTGGGGTAACAGGTACACCTGCCTTACGCATAGTTTTTCTTGCTTGGTCCTTATCACCAAGCATAGAAATCATTTCTGAAGTTGGACCTATAAACTCTATATTACATTTTTCACAAAGTGAAACAAATTTTGCATTTTCTGATAGCAAACCATAACCCGGGTGGATTGCTTGAGCACCTGATATGACGGCAACGGTTAAAATAGCTATCATATTGAGATAGCTTTCAGATACAGACGAGCCACCGATACAATAACTCTCGTCTGCCATTTTTACGTGGAGAGCATTTCTGTCTGCATCTGAGTATATAGCGACAGTTGATATACCCATTTCTTTACAGGCGCGTATAATGCGAATTGCGATTTCTCCACGATTTGCAATAAGGATTTTTGAAAACAAAGTCTACACCCTCTCAATGAGAGCAAATGAAAACTCAGCAGAAACACAAAGTTTGCCGTTTACGAAGCCTTTACTCTCTATAAAATAAAATACACCTTTATTTCTTATTAATGTACATTCTGATTCAAAAGTATTTCCCGGAAGAACTTTTTCTTTAAAACGCGCGTTTTTAATACTTGCAAAAAATGGAGTACTAACTCTTGATTTTTCCATTATAATAACAGAGCTTGTTTGAGCCATAGCCTCGCAGAGTATAACGCCTGGTACGATAGGGTTACCCGGAAAATGTCCTTGTAGAAACCACTCATCGCCTTTTATGTGAAGTTTGCCTTTGGAGTGAAGCTCATCTACTATTTCGGCCTCATCAATAAGCAGCATATTATCTCTATGAGGTATTACATCTTTTATTTGTTCTTTATTTAATATTAAACCCATTATAAAATCCAACTCCTATTTTCACTTAATTTTAAATAAAGGCTGACCATATTCAACTACATCACCATTTGAAACACAGATATCAATAATTTCTCCGTTTATATCAGCGGTTACCTCATTCATAAGTTTCATAGCTTCTATGATGCAGACGGTATCACCGATTGATATTTTAGAACCGATTTGGACGAAAGGTTTTGCCTCTGGTGAAGACGAAGAATAAAATACACCAACCATAGGAGACTTTATTACTTTGAAATTTTCTTCATTTGTTTCATCTTTTTGAGATGTTTCAACATTAGAGTAAACAGTAGTTTTATTATTAGTTTCTACTGTTGTAGTAACAGGTGAAGTCTGAGCAGTTATAATTTCTTTTTTTATAACAATTTTTTCACCATCAGCACTTTTTATGGAAAGATTGGTTACGCTTGAATTATCGATAGCAGAGATAATTTCTTTTAATTCGTCAATACTATACATTTTTTTATCCTCTTAAAAATTATAATTTTTTAAATACTATACAAGAATTGTGACCGCCAAAGCCAAGAGATGTAGATGCTGATACTGTAAGGTTAGCGTTAACGGCATTATTAGGGACAATATTCAAGTCACATTCGGGGTCAGGTTCGGAGTAATTTATAGTAGGAGGTACGATACCATTTTTAACAGACAAAACAGCAATAATAGCTTCGACACCACCTGCTGCACCAAGCATATGACCGGTCATAGATTTAGTAGAACTTATATATAAATCTTTTGCTTTATCTCCGAAAGCCTTTTTAAAGGCAATAGTTTCTATTTTATCATTAAGGTGAGTACTTGTACCGTGAGCATTTATATATATTGTATCATCGTCTGAGATATTTGCTTCATTAAAAGCTATTTTAATAGCTTGTGTTGCACATTCTCCCTCTGGCTCAGGGGCTGTTACGTGGAAAGCATCACAAGAATTACCATATCCACATATTTCTGCATATATGTCGGCACCCCTGTTTATAGCGTGTTCGTATTCTTCCAGAACCATTATACCGGAACCTTCGCCCATTACGAAACCATCTCTGCGTTTATCAAAGGGAATAGATGCGCAGGTCGGGTCATTTCTTGTAGTTAGAGCCATACAGCTTGAAAATCCCGCAATAGATATAGGATTTACAGCGGCTTCTGCACCGCCGGCTATAATTGCATCGGCATAACCATTTTTAATAGCGTGGAAAGCCTCTCCAATTGAATGAGTACCTGTTGCACAGGCTGTAACGATTGGCAGACAAACGCCCTTTGCGTTATATTTGATAGCTATATTACCTGATGCTATATTTGATATCATCATTGGAATAAAGAAAGGTGATATTTTCTTATCATTAAACATATTTTCGCATTGTGAAACGAAAGTATTCATTCCACCTATACCGGAGCCAACATATACTCCAAATCTTGTAGGGTCAATTTTTCCTATAATACCACTGTCTTCTACTGCTTGTGTAGCGGCAGCGATAGCATATTGACAATAAAGGTCGATTTTACGAACCTCTTTTTTTTCTATATACTTTGTTGGGTCAAAATCTTTAACTTCACCCGCTATTGTTACCTTTAGCTTAGAAGTATCGAATTTTTTAATGTAATCAATACCACACACGCCATTGGTAATTGAATTCCACATAGTTTCTATATCATTACCGACAGGTGTAATAGCACCTATACCTGTTACTACTACTCTTCTCATAAACGAATTCTCCTTAGTTATAGAATATAGAATAAAATTTTAATTTTACATTGCCATTCCGCCGTCAACACGAAGGACAACACCGGTTATATATGCCGCCTCATCTGATACAAGGAATGCGACAGCATTAGCTATATCTTCAGCAGAACCTGTTTTTTTCATAGGAATAGACGCTGTAATAGCTTCTTTTGTTTTATCACTTAAAACACTGGTCATATCCGTTTCTATGTAACCCGGTGCAACGGCATTACAAGTTACATTTCTACCGGCAAGTTCCTTAGCGACAGATTTTGTAAGACCTATAACACCAGCCTTTGATGCGGAATAATTAGCTTGACCAGCATTTCCATTCAGTCCTACAACAGAAGATAAATTAACAATTCTGCCATTTCTTTTTTTCATAAAGTGTTGATATAAGCATTTAGTCATATTAAAAGTTCCTTTAAGATTTACATCTATAACAGAATCAAAATCATCTTCATTCATTTTTAGTAAAAGACAATCTTTTGTGATACCGGCATTATTTACTAATATATCGACACCTCCAAAATCCTGTATAACATTTTCAACTAAAGTTTTAGAGGCATTAAAATCTGACACATCACATTGATATGATTTTGATTTAACACCTAAACTTTCTATTTCAGAAACCGTTTCCAAAGCTTTTGCTTCATTTCCTGCAAAAATAACGGCAACATTAGCACCACATTTAGCTAATTTAATAGCGATAGCCCTTCCAATTCCTCTTGATGCACCTGTAACAAGTGCATTTTTTCCTTGTAAATTAATCATAATAAAATCAACCTTTTAGAGATGATAATAAAATCTCTATTCCTTCCATATTTTCAACATTAAAAACCTTTGCTTCTGGTAATATCTTAGAAATAAGTCCCACTAAAGTTTTGCCAACACCAACTTCAACGAATGTATCGACACCATTAGCATACATATTTTCTATTGTTTTTTGCCATTTAACAGGATTTTTAACTTGTTTTGTAATAAGTTCAGCATAGTTATCGGAGTAAGGTTCTGCCGTAAGATTTGCGTATATAGGTAAAGTAGGGGAGTTTAGTTTAATATTTTTAATATATTCACACAAACCGTCATATGCACTTGACATATATGGAGAGTGGAATGCACCGCTTACAGCAAGTTTTACAGCTTTACCTTTTAAAGATTTTATTTCTTCACAAAGTGCATCGACTTCATTTTCAGAGGAAGCAACGACAGTTTGTGCAGGTGAATTGTAATTTACAGGCCAAGCCTCTTTATAATGTGAGCATACATCTTCAACTTGATTAGGTGAAAGCTTTAAAACTGCGACCATAGCTCCTTTATTTTCTTTTGACGCTTTATCCATAAGTTCTGCACGTTTACAAACAAATTTAAAAGCATCTTCCTGTGACATTATACCTGAAAATGCAAGAGCTGAGATTTCTCCCAATGAAAAACCTGCTATACAATCAGGTTTAATACCAGCCTCGACCGTTGCAATAGCTGCAGCCAAATCCGTTGTAAATAGACAAGGCTGAGTGTTAATTGTAATACTAAGTTCTTCTTTTGAACCTTCAAAACATTGTTTACTTGTATCAGGTCTTATACTGTCTGCCATATCATATACAGCCTTGGCAGATAGAGATTTTTCATATAAATCTTTACCCATACCCGTATATTGAGCACCTTGACCCGAAAACACAAATGCAATTTTACCCATTAAATGATACCACCTTTGTTATTTCAAGTTTAGTTTTATTTTAATTTTTATTATCAAACAAACTTACTTTTAATTTAAGATATTCGTTTATATTATTAAGGCTTTTTAGTAATATTTCTTTTTCGTTATCGTTCAGATTTTTAGTAATATTGTTGGTTAGATTTTTATGAAATCTTTTATGAATTCTATCGATATGACGACCTCTATCGGTTAATGTGACATATACTTGTCTGCCATCAATATCATTTTTAAATTTTGATAAATAACCTTTTTTTTCAAGTTTATTTACAGCAACAGTTACAGAGGAAGATGTAATAAAAAGTTGAGAAGCCAATTCACTTATAGTAATACCAGTAGATGGTTTTTTATTTACAATTTCTATAAGATGGATTTCGTTAATTGACAAATTAAATCTTTTTGATTTTTTCATAGTTACTTGTTCTAATTTAGACAACAATGAAAAAGAGTTTTTTATAGCATTATTCAATAGTGTGCTGAAATTATCCAACATAATATATAACTCCTCTATAAATTAGTTAGATTATCTAATTAATTTTATAATGAATATTAATATTTGTCAATAGCATAATTGTATATAAAGCATAAAAAAACATATGATTACGATATTTAAGTAAAAAGGACTAATATTCTATTGATATTTTGTTAAGATTGTTATATAATCAAATGTAACCGCTCATTTGTGGAATTTCAATTATAAAGGACAAAAAGGTGATAAAACAATGTTGGATATAAAGTTTCTTAGAGAGAATCCTGATGCAGTAAAAGAGAATATAAAGAAGAAATTTCAGTTTAATAAATTACCATTGGTAGATGAAGTTATAGAACTTGATAAAGAATTAAGAAAAATAAAGCAGGAATCCGATTCACTAAGAGCAAATAGAAATAAAGTTTCCAAGGGTATAGGAGTTTTAATGGCACAAGGTAAAAGAGAAGAGGCAGAAGCCGAAAAAGTAAAAGTGACACAATTTTCCGAAAGGCTTATGGAGTGCGAAAAATTAGAAACTGAGTATTCAGAAAAAGTAAGAAATATAATGCTTGTAATACCAAATATTATTGATTCGTCTGTTCCAATAGGAGAAGATGATAGTAAAAATGTTGAGGTAGAAAGATTTGGTGAACCATTTGTACCTGAGTATGACATACCATATCATACTGATATAATGGAGTCGTTCAATGGTATAGATTTAGTGTCAGCAGGTTCGGTTGCGGGAAATGGATTTTATTATTTAATGGGTGATATTGCGAGGTTACACTCTTCAATTTTGTCGTATGCACGTGACTTTATGATTGATAGAGGGTTTACCTATGTAATTCCGCCATATATGATTAGAAGAAATGTTGTTGATGGCGTAATGAGTTTTGCCGAAATGGATTCTATGATGTATAAGATAGAAGGTGAAGACCTTTATCTTATTGGAACCAGCGAACATTCTATGATAGGTAAATTTATTAATACAATTCAAAAAGAAAGTGACTTACCAAAGTGTTTAACAAGTTATTCACCTTGTTTCCGTAAGGAGAAGGGTGCACACGGAATAGAGGAACGAGGTGTATATAGAATACACCAATTTGAAAAACAAGAGATGATTGTTGTATGCAAGCCCGATGAAAGCAAAAAGTTTTTTGATATTTTGTGGAAGAATACAGTAGATTTTTTCCGTTCTTTGGATATACCTGTAAGAACGCTTGAATGTTGTTCAGGAGATTTAGCAGATTTAAAAGTAAAATCAGTAGATGTAGAGGCTTGGTCGCCAAGACAAAAAAAGTATTTTGAAGTAGGCTCCTGTTCAAATTTAGGTGATGCACAAGCGAGGAGATTAGGTATTAGAGTTTTAGGTGAAGATGGTAAAAAGTACCTTGCACATACGCTAAATAATACAGTAGTAGCACCGCCAAGAATGTTAATAGCATTTCTTGAAAATAATTTGCAGGCAGATGGAACAGTAAAAATTCCGGAGAAACTGCGTATGTATATGGGTGGAAAAGAAGTACTTATTCCAAATAAAAAATAATTATTAAGTGATACAAAAAGTACAGTAGAGATTTTAATTCCTCTGCTGTACTTTTTTATTTGTTTTATGTGAATTTATAAAATTTTATATCTTATAAAGTGAATAAAATAAATATAATGTTATATAAAAATTCTCGTACTAAAAATAAAAAACAAAAGAAAAATAAAATCAAAAAAGACCCTCTTTAAAATCTATTAGATAAAAAATAATATTATCTTACTAAATTTTAATTTTTATTGTGTTTAGTAAGATAATATTAAATATTATATTATTAAATTATAATTTATTTTTTATATTGTTTCAATAAGTCTTATTGCTTCGTCACTATCAACAAGTTCTGTGACATCCTTTAATTTTCGTTGAATAGCTCTTGTCCTTGTTGTAATGAGTTTATCAAGATTATCATTTGCATTCATAAGATTTTTTTGTGTAGTAGCAAGTATTTTTTCAAAATTATCAAATTCCGTTTTTACAGCACTTAAAATTTTCCAGACTTCACTGCTGCGTTTTTGAACAGCAAGAGTTTTAAAACCCATTTGCAAACTATTTAATAGGGAAGCCATAGTACTTGGACCTGCAATATTAACTTTATATTCTTTTTGTAAAATTTCCACCATACCTCTATTAACAGCCTCACAGTATAGACCTTCGAATGGCAGGAACATAATAGCAAATTCTGTTGTGTTAGGAGGGTCGATATACTTATCACGAATATCCTTAGCCTCTGATTTAAGAGTAGCAATAAGATTTTTAGCACATTCATTTATTAATTCATTATCACCAGTATCGTAAGCATCACGAAGTTTAGAATATGTATCGCCAGGAAATTTAGAATCTATTGGTAAATAAACAATATTCTCATTATCATTAGGTAATTTAACAGCATACTCAACGATTTTTTTGCTCCCTTTTTTGGTTTCGACATTTTTAACAAATTGTTGTGGTGACAATATTTCTTCAAGTATTGCTTCTAATTGAATTTCTCCAACAATTCCTCTTGATTTAACATTAGTAAGAACCTTTTTCAAATCGCCGACATTAACAGCAAGATTTTGCATTTCACCCAAGCCTTTATATACTTGTTGAAGCCTTTCGCTGACAATATTAAACGATTGTGACATTTTATCTTCAAGAGTTTTTTGCATTTTTTCTTCGACAATATCTCTCATTTTATCCAGATTTTTATTTGTATCTTCTTGTATATCGCTTAATTTGCCTGCAACGGTACCGCGAATATTTTCAAGTTTCTGTTCGCTTTCTATGGAAAAAGTTTTTAATCTGCTTTCAACGCTGTCAAGAGAGGCGGTCAAAGTTTTTTGAATATTATCTTGTTTTTCTTTTATATGATTTTCAAGATTTTCCATAATATCTTTTTGGCTTGAAAAATGTAGGTTAATTTGACCTTGTATATTATTAAATGTATCATCTATATTCTTTTTAATAATATTGAGTTTATTAATGTTATCGGCGGAAGAAGATTTCATATTATTTTCCATATCATCTTTAATATCTTTTAATACTTTATCATTATTGTTATAGAAGATTTGAAATTTTTCATTAATATTTTTATCAAGTTTTTCCATAGAAAGAGTTTGATTTTCGGAAGAAATTCTTTGGTTTGCGAGTAACATTTCACCTAAATTCTTAATATTTTCCTGAATAGTCTGATTAAGTTCTTGTCTAATTAAACTTTGTTGTTGATTAATCTCCGATGTTAAGTCTAATAATTTGTTATTAATGTTGTCATTAATATTGTTACTGTTCTTTTTATTCATAGTAATAATATTAACAACCAGTGATATAACAGACAGAACAATAGCAATAACAATAAGGGTATCAGTCATAAAAATTAAACCTCTTTTCTAATATCATTTTATTTGGCTAATTTTATCATATGAATACAATTTTTTCAAGAGAATAATTTTGTATAAAGTTAAAATATAGTTTTATGCTTAAGATTAAAAAAATTATAAAAAAAACAGTTGCAAAAATCTTAATTGTATGATAAACTATATAGGTATTTGAATACCGCTGAAATTTTATTCGGTGGGGTTCAACGCCCGATACAATAAGTGTATTGAGACTTTGAAACGGATAGTCCTCTGCTTTTTAGTTTAAAAACTGATTGCAAGAATATCTGAAATAATTAGGAGGCTGTTCAAGATGGACGCATTAAAAACAATAACCGTTCAGTCTATGAAGACTGAAATCCCTCAATTTAAAATAGGTGACACAGTAAAAATAAGTGTCAAGATACGTGAGGGTGAAAGAGAAAGAATACAGATGTTTGAAGGTACAGTAATAGCTCGTAAAGGCAGCGGTATTGCTGAAACATTTACAGTAAGACGAGTTTCTTACGGTGTAGGAGTAGAGAGAGTCTTTCCAATTCATTCGCCAAATGTTGTAGATGTTAAAGTAATAAGAAACGGTCGTGTTCGTAGAAGCAAACTTTATTACCTTAGAGATAGAGTCGGCAAGGCTGCTAAGGTTAAGGAACAAATCAGATAATGAAAAGGGACGAATTCGTCCCTTTTTTACTATTATTTTGTTTCTTGTTTTTAAAATATAAAAGGGGGTATAATTTTGTCAAAGGAAATAGATAATATCAATAATGATGACGATAATAATATTAATGAAGCAGAGGTTGAGTTTCTTGAAGATGAAAACCCAATAAGCACAGTTGAAAATATTTCAGATAAAGATGAAAGAAATAAAAATTCAAATAACAGTTCTGATATTGAACAAACAGACGGAATCAAGGTTACAAAAGCCTGTTTTGAATGGTTACAGGCTGTAATGTCAGCGGTTATTGTAGTAGTGATACTATTTACTTTTATATTCCGATTGGTAAATGTAAATGGTATATCTATGGAAAACACATTATTTACAAATGATAAAGTAGTTCTTACAAATCTATTCTATACACCGGAAAATGGGGATATAATAGTAATAAGCCACGGGGCTTATTATGATAAGCCTCTCATAAAAAGAGTTATTGCGACAGAGGGGCAAAAATTAAGAATAGATTTTGAAACAGGAAAAGTATATGTAAATGAGGCACTTGTTGATGAACCATATATTAAAGGATTTACAAAAATGAATGATCCATATATGGAAATCCCAGAAGTTGTCCCGGATGGATATGTTTTTGTAATGGGTGATAATAGGAGTAATTCTATGGATAGTAGAAATACAAGTGTCGGACTTATAAAAGTAGAGGATATAGTTGGTAAGGCACAATTTATAATTTTTCCGTTTAATAGAATGGGAAGTTTATACTAAATGAAAAGAGTTGGATAATATGGACGAGATACAATCAATACAATGGTTTCCCGGTCATATGACCAAAACTAAAAGAAAAATTCAGGAAAATCTTAAACTTGTAGATGCGGTTGCGGAGGTAATAGATGCAAGAATACCTATAAGCAGCAGAAATCCGGATTTAGATAAAATAATTCAGGGAAAGCCAAGAATAATTATTATGAATAAATGTGATATGGCAGATTCTAATATTACAGCCCAATGGATTAGTTATTTTAAAAATCAGGGAATAGCATCGATAGCCGTTGACTGTAAAACAGGTAGAGGATTAAACAATTTCATACCTACAATAAGGTCTGTTTTATCAGATAAAATAGAAAAATGGGAAAGTAAAGGTATGAAAAATCGAACGATTAAAGTTATGATTGTTGGTGTACCAAATGTTGGCAAATCATCTTTTATTAATCGAATAGCTAAAAACAATAAAGCAAAAGTGGAGGACAGACCGGGAGTGACAAGAGGCAATCAGTGGTTTACGGTTGGTAAAGGTTTTGAGATTCTTGATACACCCGGGGTATTATGGCCCAAATTTGATGATAAAATAGTTGGTGAAAAACTTGCATTTACAGGTGCAGTAAAAGACCAGATAATTGATACAGAACGATTGTGTTCAAGACTTTTGCTATTTCTTAGGGAAAACTATCCAAATGAGCTAACTAAAAGATATAAACTTACAAATGATGAAATATCAGATATATCCGGTTATGATATGCTGTTATTAATAGGAAAAAAGCGTGGTATGTTGATGTCAGGAGGTAATATAGATACGCAGAGAGCATCTATAATTATCCTTGATGAATTTAGGGGAGCGGTAATAGGAAAAATGACATTAGAAAGAGTGAAAAGTTGATGGATTGGCTTGAATTTGAAAATAAAGCATATAATGAAGGATATAATTATGTATGTGGTGTTGATGAAGCAGGTCGAGGACCATTAGCCGGACCCGTATGTGTATCCGCTGTCATTCTGCCTAAGAATATGATTATAGATGGTGTTAATGATTCAAAGAAGTTGTCAGAGAAAAAAAGAGAAGAATTATTTGATGTAATAAAATCGAAAGCACTTGCATATTCAATAGTACTTGTAGACGAAAAAACTATAGATAAAATTAATATTTTACAAGCCACTATGCAAGGAATGAAACAAGCAGTTGAAACATTAAGCATAAAACCAGATTATGTATTAATAGACGGAAATCGTATGCCTGACCTAAATATTAAAGGAGAAACCATAGTAAAAGGTGATGCAAAGAGTATAAGTGTAGCATCTGCATCTATTTTAGCTAAGGTTACGAGAGATAGATTTATGTTTGAAATGGCAAAAAAATACCCGAATTATCAATTTGAAAAGCATAAAGGTTATGGAACGAAATTACATAAAGAGCTTTTAATAAAATATGGTGCTTGTGAAATACACAGAAAAACATTTCTTACTAAGATATTAAAAGAAAGCTAAAATTTTATGAATAATGTTAAGAGTTCCGAAATTGGAAAGTACGGAGAAACAGTTGCAAGAGATTTTCTCATATCAAAAGGGTACACCATAGAAAAAAGTAATTATCATAGCAGATATGGGGAAATTGATATAATAGCCAAAAATAATGATTTTATTATTTTTGTTGAAGTCAAGGCAAGGTCAGAAAACTCTATTGACAGACCAATATCATTTGTTACAAAAAGCAAACAAAATAAAATTATAAAAACAGCACTTGATTATATTGGCAAGAATCATATAACAATACAGCCAAGATTTGATATTATTGAAGTATTTTTATCTTCCAAGAAGATTAGACATATAAAAAATGCTTTTTTATGGGAGGAAGAATATGCACCTTTTTGATTTGCATTGTGACACACTTTACAGAGCGGTTACTGAAAATACCACATTAAACAATAATAGTTTTAATGTAACGATTGATAAAGGAACGAGATATGCACAATGGTGTCAATGTTTTGCAATTTGGATACCGGACGATATACGAGGTGAAAATGCAATAAATTTATTTGATAGAGCATATCTAAAAATAACAGATGAATTGCTGAATAAAAATATAGTACTTTGCAAAACGAGGAAAGAACTTAAGGATAATATTGAGGGTAAAAAGCATTGTGCGTTGTTAACAGTTGAAGGTGGGGCAGTACTCAATAACGATATTAATAATTTATACAAGTTAAAAAAATGTGGCGTAAGAATGATGACACTAACTTGGAATGGATACAATGAAATTGGCGGAGGAATAGAAACGGAAGATAATAATGGTTTAACTGATTTTGGTAAAGAAGTTATTACTCTTATGGACAAATTAGATATTGTAGTGGATATATCACACGCAAGCGAAAATTTATTTTATGATGTTGCAAATAACTATCAGAAACCCATAGTTGCATCTCATTCTAATGCCAAAGGTATTTGTGGACATAAGCGTAATCTTACAGATGAACAGTTCAAAATTATAAAAGAAAGTAAAGGTTTAGTAGGTATAAATCTTTGCGACTATTTTCTTAGAGATAATGGAAATGCAGATATAAATGACATTATAAAGAATACAGAATATTTTTTATCATTGGGTGGAGAAAATATATTAGGATTTGGCTGCGATTTTGACGGTGCAGATATACCGAAAGAAATATATGGTATAGAAAGTATGAATAATATATATGAAGCCTTTCTTAAACACAACTATAAAGAAAGTTTGTTAGACAAGATATTTTTCAAAAATTGTTATGAATTTTTTGCAGATATATAAAAATTCTTTACAAAGTCAATGTATTTGTTATATAATGGTTTTTGGAATGATAAATTGAAAGAAGGATTAGTTATGAATTACAATAGTACAAGAAATAATACCACTGTTGTATCGGCTTCACAGGCAATAGCACAAGGTATTTCAAAGGAGGGTGGATTGTTTGTTCCGCAAAGCCTTCCAACATATTCATTGGACGATATATCAGTTTTATCAAAACTTGATTATAAAAATAAGGCGAAAAAAATACTTGCAGATTTCTTACCTGATTTCACAGAAGAAGAGATTTCTGAAAGTGTAGAGGGTGCATATAAAAGTGAGAAATTTGGCGGAGAAAATCCAGCACCTATAAGTTATCAGAAAATTAACGGGAAAGAAACAGCTATTCTTGAATTATGGCACGGACCAACATCAGCCTTTAAGGATATGGCATTACAAATATTACCATATCTTTTAACAAAGTCTTTGAAGAAAACGCAGGATGGCAAGGAGGCGGTAATTCTTGTTGCAACATCAGGCGATACAGGAAAAGCAGCGTTAGAAGGATTTAAAGATGTAAATGGAACAAAGATTATAGTATTTTATCCCGTAAATGGTGTTAGTCCTATGCAAAAGCGTCAAATGGTTACACAAAAAGGCAGCAATGTAAGTGTATGTGCAATTAAAGGTAATTTTGATGATGCACAAACAGGGGTAAAAAAGATATTTACAGATACAGAAACAGTTAGCAAATTAACAGATAATAATATGCTTTTTTCAAGTGCCAATTCTATTAATTGGGGAAGGCTTTTACCTCAGATTGTTTATTACTTTTCGGCTTATTGCGATATGGTTTCCGACGGTAAGATTAAGTTGGGCGAAAAGATAAATGTTGTAGTACCGACAGGAAATTTTGGCAATATTCTTGCGTCATATTATGCTATGAAAATGGGTTTACCAATAAATAAATTTATTTGTGCTTCAAACTCAAATAATGTTCTCACAGATTTTATAAAAACAGGTGTTTATAATAAAAACAGAAATTTCTTTACAACGATTTCGCCGTCTATGGATATTTTAGTATCAAGTAATCTTGAAAGACTACTTTATGATATTACAAACGGTAATGATGTAAAGGTTGCAGAGTATATGAATTCCCTCAAGGATAACGGAACATACGAAGTAGACGAAGATATAAAGAATAGACTTAAAGATTTATTTTATGGTGGAAGTTGCGATGATAAAACAACACAAACCACAATTAAGAAATTATTTAGAGATAATAAATATTTATGTGATACGCATACAGCAGTCGCAGTTAATGTATATGAGAAATATGTATCAGAAACAAACGACACAACTCCAACAGTTATAGCATCTACTGCAAGTCCATATAAATTTGCAAAGAGTGTTCTTGAAGCAGTTACAGCTGATTCGTTACCAAATGATGAGTTTGAGATGGTAAATTATCTTAATGAAGTTACAGGGGCAGACATTCCTGCACCACTTGCAGCATTAAAAGACTTGCAAACAAGATTTAGTAATACAATAGAAGTAACTGATATGCCTAAGTTTGTACTTGATACACTTGGAGTTAAATAAAAATGTCATTATTTGCAATAGCAGATTTGCACTTATCTTTTGGGAAAGATAAGCCTATGGATATTTTTACAGGTTGGAACGACTATGTTCAGCGTATAGAAAAAAATTGGAAAATGATAGTTAAACAAAGTGATACGGTAGTAATACCCGGTGATATCTCTTGGGCTATGAAACTTGAAGAAACAAAAGAGGATTTTGAGTTTATACACAGTTTACCGGGAAAAAAGATATTACTGAAAGGTAATCACGACTATTGGTGGAGTACAAAAAAGAAAGTAGAAAATTTTCTTATCAAAAATGGGTTTGATGATATATCAATAATTTTTAATTCTGCACAGATTGCAGAAGATTATGCCATTTGTGGGACAAGAGGCTGGTATTATGATGCCGAAGAGGACACTGATAAGAAGATATTAAACAGGGAAGTTGGTCGTTTGACCTTATCTATCGAACAGGCATTACTGTTAAATTCAGAGCCATTGGTTTTTTTACATTATCCACCAGTGTATAATGGTATAGAATGTAAAGAGATTATGGAGGTACTAATTAAATACAATATTAAAAATTGTTGTTATGGTCATTTGCACGGCAGGAAAATATCATCAAAAGCTACAACAGGAATATATAAAAACATAAAATTTCACTTAGTTTCTTGTGATAATACAGGATTTGCACCTGTATTAATTAAATAAATTGAAAAATATTTTTGTACAAATTGTTAAATGTATGGAAATATAAATTCATATATGTTATAATTAAATATATTTGCAGTTTCAGGAGGACAAAATAAAATGAGTTTAAAATCATCAAATAAGGTAGAAACAAACCGCTATGAATTGGTAGTAGAAGTTGACGGAGCAGCATTTAATGATGCTATCAACAAAGTTTATAAGAAAGAAGTTAAGAAAATTACAGTTCCAGGTTTCAGAAAGGGCAAAGCTCCAAAAAGTATTATAGAGAATATGTATGGTGAACAGGTATTTTATGAAGATGCTATGCAAATGCTCTATCCGGAGGCTCTTGATGCAGCAGCTAAGGAAGCCAATGTTGTTATTGTAAATGATAAAATTGACCTTAGTGTTGAGAGCGTTGATAAGAATGGTTTTGTATTTAAAGCGGTTGTAACGGTTGAACCGGAAGTAGCTATTGAAAATTATAAGGGTATTGAAATAACACCAAAATCATTAGAAGTAACAGAAGAAGATATAAATACTGAGCTTAAAAAAGTTCAAGATAGGAATAGCAGAATTGTTACAGTTGAAGATAGAGCTGCTGAAAATGGTGATATTACTGTTATAGATTTCAAAGGCTTTGTTGATGATGTTGCTTTTGAAGGTGGAGAAGCTGAAAACTATAGTCTTACACTTGGCTCAAATTCATTCATTCCGGGATTTGAGGATCAAATAATAGGTCATAATATTGGTGAAGAATTCAGCATATTTGTTAAATTCCCTGAGGATTATCAGGCAGAAGAATTAAAGGGAAAAGATGCAGAGTTTAAGATTAAATTGCACGAAATCAAGAAAAAGGAATTACCTGAACTTGATGACGAGTTTGCAAAAGATGTCAGCGATTGTGATACTCTTGATGCTTATAAAGAAACATTAAAGTCAAAAATTGCAGAGGATAAGCAAAAAGATTATGACAAAGATATAGATGTACAAATTGTGACAAAACTCGCAGAGTTATTACAAGCAGAAATTCCACAGGCTATGTTTGAAAATCAAATCACAGAAGATATTCGTAATATGGAAATGAATTTAAAACAACAGGGTCTTGATATTGAAACATATTTAAAATATACAGGTATGGACGAGGAAACTTTAAGAAATATGTATCGTGACCGTGCCGAAAAGCAAGTTAAATTAAATCTTGCACTTAGAAAAATTGCAGAGCTTGAGAGTATTGTAGTTTCTGATGAAGAAATTTCAGATGAGTATAATAGCTTAGCATCTAATTTTGGTGTAGATGTAGAAAAAGTGAAAGAAGTTATTGGTACATCTGATATTACAAGAGATATATGTTCAAGAAAAGCTATGGGAATAGTAAAAGATAACTCTATAATAAAAAAAGAGGAATAAATTAACAGAATAAATTTAATTTAATAATTATTGTATAATAGTGGCAAAATCTGTTAATCATTATTTTGCCACTTGTTTATAAGTTAGAGATTAGGAGGTTTTTTTATGAGTAGTTTAGTACCATATGTAGTTGAACAAACAAGTAAAGGCGAGCGCTCTTATGATATATTTTCAAGATTGCTTGAGGATAGAATAGTTATGCTTAATGGAGAGGTAAATACAGCCTCAGCGAGTGTTATCGTTGCACAACTATTGTATTTAGAGGGTAAAGACCCAACAAAAGATATAAGTCTTTATATAAACAGTCCCGGAGGCTCCGTTACAGATGGTATGTCAATTTATGATACAATGCAATATATAAAGTGTGATGTTTCTACAATATGTATGGGTATGGCAGCAAGTATGGGGGCATTTTTACTTGCAGCAGGCACAAAAGGAAAAAGATTTGCTCTTCCAAACAGTGATATTATGATACATCAGCCACTTGGCGGAGCACAAGGTCAGGCTACCGACATTATGATTCACGCAGAACATATTGTTAACACCAAGAAAAAACTTAATACTATTCTTGCAGAGAGAACTGGTCAGCCTTATGATATTATAGTTAGAGATACTGAAAGAGATAATTTTATGACAGCAGAAGAAGCTGCACAATACGGTCTTATAGATAAGGTTATATACAAACGATAGGAGCTATTATATGGCAAATAAAGAGGATAAAAGGTCTATCTGTTGCTCTTTTTGTGGTAAGCCACAGGAATATATTGGTAAATTAATCGCAGGGCGAGGTGCTTATATTTGCGATGAATGCGTTAATAAATGTAATGACATTCTCTTAGGTGACGAAAAAATTTCGGATCAACAAGATGATGAACTAATGGGTGAAAATAAAATTTTACCTGTTCCAATGGAAATCAAAAAGAAGTTAGATGAATATGTTGTAGGTCAAGAAGAGGCTAAGAAGACATTATCTGTTGCAGTTTATAATCATTACAAACGAATTTATTTTGGTGAAAGTGATGATGTAAATTTAAGTAAGAGTAATGTACTGTTACTTGGTCCATCGGGTGTTGGTAAAACACTGTTAGCACAAACATTGGCCAGAATTCTCAATGTTCCTTTTGCAATAGCAGACGCAACAACTTTAACAGAGGCAGGATATGTTGGCGAAGATGTCGAAAATATTCTTTTAAGACTTATACAGGCCGCAGATTTTAATATAGAAAGTGCCGAAAGAGGCATAATTTATGTTGATGAAATTGATAAAATATCACGAAAATCCGAAAACGCATCTATAACAAGAGATGTTAGCGGAGAAGGTGTACAGCAAGCATTACTAAAAATATTAGAGGGTACAGTTTCAAATGTACCGCCACAAGGCGGAAGAAAGCACCCACAACAGGAGTTTATACAAATAAATACTAAAAATATATTATTTATCTGTGGCGGAGCTTTTGATGGCCTTGAAAAAACTGTTAGTAAGCGTTCTAATTCAAACTCTCTTGGATTTAATGCTGAGATAAAGGCAAAAGAAGAGCTAAACACAACAACTTGGATGCACGATGTTATACCTGATGATTTAGTGAAATATGGACTTATTCCGGAGTTGGTAGGAAGGCTGCCCGTTGTAACAGCCTTAGATGGACTTGATAAAAATTCTATGGTTCGTATATTAAAGGAGCCTAAGGATTCGCTTGTAAATCAATATGTACGACTTTTTGAATTAGATAAAGTGAAACTTAACTTTACTGATGAGGCATTAGAAGCTATTGCAGATTTAGCATTATTGAGAAAAACAGGTGCACGAGGATTACGTTCTATAATGGAAGAAGTGCTGAATGAGCTTATGTTTACAGTACCATCTGATTACACTATCGAGGAAATAACAATAACAGACGATGTTGTAAATGAAAAATCACCGGCTATCTTAACAAAAAATCCTGAACGTAAACCTAACAGAATTTTAATCAATGATATAAAATTAAAGAAAAAACGAAGAAAAGAAGCATAATTTATTATAAGTGTTCGTTTTTTATGTTAATTAGTCTTGTAGTGGACTGTAATCTCATATAAGCGATTTTCGTTTTATAAGAGTTTGCAGTCCATTTTAGTTAATATTATTAGGAGGTGGAAGTCAAATGGAAAATATTGAAAATAAAAATAACAATCCGTCTGTAACACAAATTAATGATACTAATTCCCCTGCTGAAAGCAACAATAAAAAAGAAAGTATTGAACATTATACAGTTTTAACTTTACGCGGGCTTGTAATGTTCCCAAAAAGTATAATACACTTTGATGTAGGACGCAGAAAAACTAAAATTGCATTGATGAAAGCTATTAATCAAGATCAGAGGGTATTTATTACAACACAAAAAACATTAGATTTTTCTGACCCTACGCCAAATGATATATTTGACATTGGTGTTATTGCAAGTATTAAGCAAATAATTAGATTAAGAGATGGTTTAGTTAGGGTAGTGGCAGAGGGTTTAGATAGAGCAAAAATTGTTTCCGCTATTGATAATGATGAATGTTTAGAAGCTGATGTAAAGCGTATTTATACAAAGGAGCCTGTTGATTCACCAGAAACCAAGGCATTGTTAAGAACGGCGAAGTATTTTTTTGAAGAGTATGCTAAAAAGTCAACAAAGATACCACAAGATATTATAATGATGGTTAAAGATGCAATAAGTTGTGGTGAGATAGCCGACAATATAGCTGATATTGTTATCAAAGATGTATCTAAAAAACAAGAAGTATTATCTACAATTAATTCTGTAAAGCGTTTAGAGAAAGTAATGGATTTTCTTGTAGAAGAAACGCAAATTTTATCTATTGAGGAACGAATACATTCTCGTGTCAGAGAAAGGATAGATGAAAATCAAAAAGAGTATTATCTTAGAGAACAATTAAGAGCTATACAAGAAGAATTAGGGGATACTGATGATATTCTTAGGGATATTGATGATTATAAAGAAAAAATATTTTCTTTACGCACTACCGATGAAAATAAAAATAAATTATTAAAAGAGTGTGATAAATTGCTTAAAATGCCACCCGGTTCACACGAAGGTAGTGTTATAAGGTCGTATATAGATGCCTGTCTTGAATTGCCTTGGGGAATCTATACAAAAGATAGTATTAATTTAGAAAAAGTAAGAAAAGTTATTGATAAAGACCATTATGGTATGGAAAAAGTAAAAGAAAGTATAATTGAACAATTAGCTGTTAAATATCTTAATAATGATATAAATGGACAAATAATATGTCTTGTAGGCCCTCCAGGTGTTGGCAAAACATCTATTGCTAAGTCTATTGCTAACTCTATTGGAAGGAAATATGTAAGAATTGCTTTGGGAGGAGTTCACGATGAAGCAGAAATTCGAGGACACAGAAGAACATATATAGGTGCTATGCCGGGCAGAATTATATCTGCAATAAAACAAGCAGGTAGCAGTAATCCATTAATATTGCTTGATGAGATAGATAAATTGGGCAAGGATTTTAAAGGGGACCCCACATCGGCATTATTAGAGGTATTAGATTCAGAACAAAATAACTCTTTTGTGGATCATTATATAGATATGCCATTCGACTTAAGCAAAGTAATGTTTATAACAACTGCAAATGATTATTCTATGATACCAACACCGTTAGCAGATAGAATGGATATAATACATTTATCAAGTTATACAAGAGAGGAAAAATTTAATATTGCTAAAAAGCACTTACTAACAAAGCAATTAGAAAAAAATGGTCTTACATCAAAATTATTTAAAATTAGTGATAATGCAATGTATGATATAATTGATAGTTATACAAGAGAAGCAGGGGTTAGAACACTTGAGAGAACTATATCCAAAGTAATGAAAAAGGCGGCTGTAACGATTATATCTAATGGTATGAAAAAAGTGATAGTTAAGCAGCCGGAACTCGAAAAATATTTAGGCCCTAAAAAATTTAAAAATGATACTTTATCTGAGATTGATGAAATAGGTGTCGTTACAGGACTTGCGTGGACATCAGTTGGCGGAGAAACTATGCCAATAGAAGTAGCTTTACTCGAGGGCAACGGGAAAATAGAATTAACAGGCTCATTGGGTGATGTTATGAAAGAGTCCGCTAAAATAGCAATATCTTCTATTAGAGCAAGAGCAAAAGATTTAAATATAGACAGCGATTTTTATAAGAAGTATGATATTCATATACACGCACCTGAGGGTGCTGTTCCAAAAGATGGACCATCTGCTGGGGTGACAATGACAACGGCATTAGTATCTGCTTTACTAAATATACCTGTAAATAGAAGCGTTGCTATGACAGGTGAAATAACATTAAGAGGAAAGGTATTGCCGATAGGTGGTTTAAAAGAAAAAACTATGGCAGCGTATCGTTTAGGTATTAAAAAGATTATTATACCTAAGGATAATCAAAGTGATTTAGAAGAGGTTGATAAAGTAGTCAAGGACTCAATAGAGTTTGTATTTGCTGATAATATCGACACGGTTTTGAGAAGTGCGTTGCTACTTGATAAGGAGGTATAAGATTGAATTTTAATATAGCTGAGTTTGAATGTTCATATGGCACCTCAATACAATTACCAAGTTCAACAATACAAGAAATAGTTTTTTCCGGCCGTTCTAATGTTGGAAAATCATCTCTTATTAATAAAATATTAAATAGAAAATCACTTGCAAAAGTAAGTGCAACACCCGGGAAAACAGCTACTATAAATTTTTTTAGGTTAAGAGAGGTTAGATTTGTAGATTTGCCAGGTTACGGATATGCAAAAGTTTCACAAGCTGAAAAGAAAAGATGGGCGGAACTTGTAGAGGGGTACTTTAATCAAAATAGGAATATATCCTTAATTATTCAGATAATTGATATAAGACATTCACCAAGCGTTAATGATATTGATATGATAAATTACCTATATAATGAAAAATTACCCTTTATAATCGCATTAACAAAACTTGATAAACTTAATAAAACACAGAGAATAGAAAGACTGACATCTATCGCTTCTGAATTATCGGCATATGATAATATAAAATTGTATCCTTGTTCATCAATAAATGGCGATGGAATAGATGAGATAAGGAAATTGATAGAAACTTATGTAGAAAAGCACAATTCGTAATAAGATTTAGTTACTAAAATCCAATTCTCCCAACTACACAAAACATATATTTTGTGTAGTTGGGAGAGAAAATCAGTCTGTGAGGTGACCCTATTTATTATGCGTACTGAATTTTTATTAGAAGCTCCTGAAATAATAAAAGAATTTTTACTGTATATAGAAAATATCGGAGGTAGATCTACAAAAACAGTTGATGAATACTATATAGATTTAAGGACTTTTTTTAGATTTATAATTAAATATAGAAAACTTGTTGACAATGATACAAAGTTCGATGACATAGATATTTCAATGGTTAATTTAGATTTTGTAAAATCTATTTCCTTTTCTGATATTGTTACGTTTTTAAATTATTGTAAAGAAGAAAGAAAAAATAAATCTGCTGCAAGAGCGAGAAAAACTACAACACTAAAAGGATATTTTCACTATCTTGTGGTAAAAGTTCATAAACTTGACGATGACCCAACAGAGGCATTAGAAATTCCTAAAAAAAGAACATCTTTACCAAAATACCTTACACTAGAGCAAAGTTTAGAACTACTTAAGGCTGTCGATGGAGAACATAGAGAAAGAGATTATTGTATATTGGTATTTTTTTTAAATTGTGGTATAAGATTATCGGAACTTATAGGTATAAATCTTGGGGACATAAATAGCGACCATATGCTAAGGATAAGAGGTAAAGGTAACAAAGAAAGAACTATTTTTTTAAATGAGGCCTGTTTAAGTGCATTAGATGCTTATATGAGGGTAAGACCTGTAGACGGAATTAAAGATAAAAATGCTCTTTTTATTAGCAGAAACAAAAACAGAATGAGCAGAGAAGCTGTGCAAAAGATGGTATATAATAATTTAAATAAAATAGGACTTGGTTCTCAGGGATATTCAGTACATAAGTTGAGGCATACTGCTGCTACTTTAATGTATCAACAAGGTGGCGTAGATATAAGGACATTACAAGTCGTACTTGGTCACGAAAATTTAGGAACTACTCAAATTTATACGCATGTTGCTAATAAACAATTAATAGATGCTTTGAATTCTAATCCTCTTAATAAAAAAAATTAATTATATCATCTTATTTTTGATATTAAACCATAAATAAATATATTAAGGAGATAAAATGCTATATCGGAAATTTAAAAGAACTATTATTTTTATTTTATTATCTTTATGGGTTGTACAATTATCTACTATAAGTGTACAGTCTATACAAAATGTATCTTTTTATATGCAAACGGATTATGATAAAATTGCTAAAAATAGGCTATTCCTTGTAGATACAGTAGCCTTTGATATTGATAACAGTGACCTATATATCGGCGTATTTAGTATGGAAATAGATTATAATCCGGAGATATTGGAATTTAAACGTATATTTTCAGAGAATGATAGTGTAAAAATCAAATACTCTATACAATCTTCCGGAAAAATAAAAATGATATACTTAAATAGTAGTGGTACTATGATTAAAGATGATACAAAATTGTTTTCGATAGAATTTAAGATGTTATCAGAAGATAATACTAATATTTCTGCAAATATATATGATGCCTATGACGTAAACGCTAATTATATAAGTGATTATAAAATAAAAGATATCGCCATTTATATAAATAAAAATAGCAGTGAGGTTGAAAAAAATAATAGTAAATCTGATAATGCTGATACTTATGTAAATAGTAATACAATAAAAAATATAAATGATCTTAATTCAAAAGACAACTATATTTTAGTGTTTTTACTTGGTATGCTTGTAATGATAGTGATATTTATATTTGGCTTCATTTGTTATAATATAGGTAAAAATAATAACAAAAAATGAAATATAAAAATATAAACTAAATAAAAGCCACAAACAGTGTAAATTGTTTGTGGCTTAAATCTTGTACTTTTTATTATCCTATTTATTGCTTATTGAAACCAATTCTCTTATCCTTTCAATATTTCCACTAAGATATAAATACCCAAATAAAGTTTCAAGCCCTGTAGCTGCGTGGTATTCAGCCGATGAGGCATTTTTAGGCGTATGCGATGTATGAGCGTTTCTGCCACGTTTATAAATTAACTCTTCATTTTCAGTAAGGTATGGCATAACTTTATTTATAAAATTTGCTTGTTTTTGACAGCAAACTCTATCTACTTTTTGCTTATTGAGTTTTCCAACAGAACAATTTGCTTGACATACTAATTGTTCTCTTACAAATAAATCAAATACACCATCACCTACAAAAGCCAATGTAAGCGGACTAAGCATATCAGGATTACAATTTTCATTACATAATCTTTCCATAATAAAACCCTCACAAAGTTAGTTTACAAAATCAAATTCAAGATTATAAATAGATACTGTATCCCCCTCCTGTACACCAAAGTCGCGAAGTTTGTCAATAACACCCGATGAGATAAGTACTCTTTGGAAATATTGTAAGGATTCGTAATCGTCAAAATTAACTGTACGCAACAAATTAAGCAACCATTCGCCTTCCACTATATAGATATCATCTTGCTTTACAATGTTAATATCTTTTGAATTTAAATCTTCTTTTGTATAATAATCTGCTTCAAATTTTTTAATTGGTGGTAATTTACTTAATTTTTCTTGTATACTCTTAAGTAAGTCATCAACACCATATTTTATAGCTGCCATAATAGGAAAAAACTCATAACCCATTTCTTCAACATATTTTTTAAATTTATCTATTTCTTCATCTGTTGTTAAATCACACTTATTTCCCACAACTATCATAGGCCGATTTAAAATATCAGTATTGAACTTTTTAAGTTCATTATTAATTGCATTAAAATCATCTATCGGATTTCTTCCTTCACTTCCGGATACATCAACAATATGAACTAACAATCTACAGCGTTCAATATGTCTTAAAAAATGATGTCCTAATCCAAGACCCTCATTTGCACCCTCTATTAGCCCCGGAATATCAGCGATAACAAAAGAAGATTCTTCACCCATTCTGACAACACCAAGAACAGGTGTTAAAGTTGTAAAATGATAATTTGCTATTGTAGGCTTTGCTTCACTAACAACAGATACTAATGTTGATTTTCCAACATTAGGAAATCCTACTAACCCAACATCTGCAAGTAATTTAAGTTCTAACTGAATTTCAAATTCCTCTCCTGCCAAACCAGGTTTTGAAAAACGGGGAATTTGTCGTGTTGGTGTTGCAAAATGGGAATTCCCCCATCCCCCATTACCTCCTTTGGCAACAATAACAGGTTCATTTCCGGAAATATCTGCAATTAACCTGCCTGTTTCTGCGTCTTTTATTATTGTGCCTCTGGGTACACGAATAACTAAATCAGCAGCACTTTTACCTGTTGAGCGTCCAGCTTTACCATTTTCACCGTTTTGAGCAACATATTTTCTCTTATATCTGAAATCGGCTAATGTTGATAAGTTGTCATCAGCTTGAAAAATAATATTTCCGCCTCGTCCCCCATCACCGCCATCTGGACCACCAGCGGCTACATATTTCTCTCTATGAAATGAAACTGCACCATCACCCCCATCACCGGCCTTTATTTTTATTTTCGCTATATCAACAAACATATATATTACTCCTTATTTTATGGTAACTTTTTACCGCATTTATTGCAAAATAAAAAATCACTATTTAGACTATTGCCACAATAAGGACAATAAACATTTTTCCAAATATCGTCATTATCATCATCTTTTAAATTTTGGATATTTATAGAAGATTCTTCTGGTTTTTTTAAACCAATTAATGTTCTTAAATGATAAACACTTTGTATTATTGAAAGTACAACAAACAATATTCCTAATATAAATAGCCATTCATACATAGGGTTATTATGCATAAATGGATTACCTCCAAATATAAATGTAAACACCGTCCAAAAAATTCCAAAAATAATCATTAAAATAGAAATAATTAATAACATAATTGAAGTACGTTTCTTATGTTTCATATTATTATGCCCCACTTTACCTATTATTAGCAAAAACCCCCGAGGATATTTACCCCGGGGATAAAACAGATAATAAGACTTAATTTATTATTCTGCATAAACAGAAACTTGCTTACGGTCACGACCTAAACGTTCAAACTTAACTTTGCCATCTACCATAGCAAAAAGAGTATCATCTGAACCACGACCTACATTTACACCTGGGTGAATATGTGTGCCACGCTGTTTATAAAGAATATTACCAGCTTTAACAAACTGACCATCTGCACGTTTAGCTCCAAGACGCTTCGATTCTGAATCACGACCATTTTTGGTTGAACCCATACCTTTTTTGTGAGCAAATAATTGAATATTTATCTTTAACATTTTGTTACACCTCCATATAATTTACAGAAATATTTTTTGGATACTGTTCTTCAAGAGTTGCCAAATGAAGTTTTAAACCTAACAGTATATTATGACAAGAAGAAATGTACTTTGGCTGAAGCATAAAGTATATATAACCATCTCTAACTTCTATATCCGCATCGGCATTAATAACATCGGTCATAGTGTTTGCAGCCATATATACAGCCGATGATACACTTGCACAAACTATATCACTACCTGTTTTAGCATATCCGGAGTGACCTGATACACAAAAACCTTTAATATAATCTTTTCCTGCCATATAAAAATCAATCTTAATCATCAAAAATCAACTTAAAATATCAAAAATTTCTACCTTTGAATATGGTTGTCTATGACCCATTTTACGTTTTTCACTCTTCTTTGGCTTATAAGTAAATACTGTAATCTTCTTATCTTTACCATTCTTAACAACTTTAGCTGAAACTTTAGCTCCATCAATATAAGGTGTACCAACTTTAAAGCCTGATTCATCACAGATTGCTGCAACCTTAAATTCAACAAGTTCTTCTTCGTTGGCTACGAGCTTTTCAACAAATACAACATCACCTTTTGATACTTTGTATTGTTTACCACCTGTCTCGATAATTGCGTACATAATATGCACCTATCCTTTTTATAAACTCGCTATCATAGGTGGATAAAATAACCACTTTAAAACCCATAATATGCGGCTACGATATTATAACATACATAATAATTATTTGTCAAGATAAATTTAATAATATCTATCTATTATCTACTTTTTCAGGATATAAATCATGATGAGTAAGTCTATCTATTGCAACCTTCTCCCAAATTGTATTTTTTCTGCCATAGTTACAATATGGGTCGATTGAAATACCTCCTCTTGGCATAAATTTTCCCCAGACTTCAATATATTTGGGATTCATTAGATTTATTAAATCTTTCATAATAATATTTATACAGTCTTCGTGAAAATCTCCGTGATTTCTAAAACTAAACAAATACAATTTTAATGACTTGCTTTCCACCATTTTAATATCAGGAACATAAGATATATATATAGTTGCAAAATCTGGCTGTCCTGTAATTGGACATAGACTTGTAAATTCAGGACAATTAAACTTTACAAAATAATCATTTTCTTGATGTTTATTTATAAATGTTTCAAGAACTTCAGGAGAATAATTATCGCTATACTTTACATTCTTATTGCCAAGTAATGTTATATCATTTATCTCTTCCGGACTTCTATCGCTCATAATTTTACTCCTTAATTTTTATATACTTAATAGCAGGGTCATCTATATTATTTTTTTCAAAAGCTATTCTTCTATCTATACAAGTGCCACACATACCACAAGGTTTTTCTTTACCTAAATAACAACTCCAAGTTAAATGGTATGGAGCATCTAATTCTAAACCTATTTTTATAACCTCAGCTTTTGTCATATTTATAAACGGAGCTTCAATAGATAACTGCTTACCACTTCCTTCATATATAGCGGTATTAATAGCATTATTAAATGCAGGACTGCAATCCGGATAGGCATTTCCGGCAGCATCATCACTGTGTGCACCATAATATATTAAAGAACAGCCTTTTGATAACGCAATACTTGCAGCAGAAGCTAAAAAAAGTCCGTTTCTGAAAGGAACATAAGTAGATACAGGCAAACCTTTATTATTCTTTAATTGATCAGCATAGGATTGCAACGGTATATCATTATTAGAATGTTCAAGTAAAGAACAGTCACTGTATTCAAACATCTTTGATAAATCTAGTTCCATAAGTTTGACATCATAATAATTTGAAATTTTTCTTGCAGATTCTATTTCTTTTAAATGTTTTTGACCATAAGATATTGACAAACTATAAACATTATCTTTTCCATATTTATCTACAGCAATAGCCAAGCAAGTTGTACTATCTATCCCACCACTACATAAAACAAGTGCTTTCAATTAATATCTTTCCTTTCTTAATCTCTACTTTAATCTCATTTGCAATGACAAATCACTTTCAAATTTTCCCCTGAATGTGTTAGTTATGGTTTTTGCTGAAGATTTTTTAATTCCTCGTGCAGTCATACAGCTATGGCAAGCCTCTATTATTACAGCAACATCTTTTGAATTCGTTACTTCCATCATAATTTCCGAAATGTCATACCCTATCCTTTCCTGCAACTGTAGTCTTTTAGTAACCATATCAACAATTCGTGCGATTTTACTAAGGCCAATAACTTTTCCGTTTGGTATATAAGCAACAGATACTTTCATATCATACATTAGGGCAAGGTGATGTTCACAATAGCTAAAAGCCTCAATATCTTTTACATAAACTAAATTGCCGCAACAACAAAGACCTTCTTCATCTTCAAAAGTTTTGTTAAACATTTGAGCAATTTCATGATTGGTATAATTCATACCTTCAAAAACTTCCTCATACATCTTGGCAACTCTTGATGGGGTATCTTTCAAACCCTCTCTATTCGGATTATCTCCGAGTGCTATTAAAATACCCCTGATATGCTCTTTAATTTTTTCTGTATCAATCGCCACTTTTTACACTCCCTTTTGGTTAGGCTCCCATATAAATTTGTGCATTTGCAGTTGAAGATTCGTTCCGTTTAAATTATTGTCAATCATAAATTGAACTATTTGTTTTGGTTCTATTTCATTGAATACAGGACTAAAATATACATTACATCTATTTATCAAATCATATTTTTTTATTATTTCTAATGATTTATTTAAATCATTCTGCGTAGCACAAACAAATTTAACTGTGTCCTCTTTATCTAAAAGAAAAAAATTATCGGTATTCATAAATGTATTCATATTACTAAAAGGTAACTTATAGTCCATTGTAAAACTTATTGAATTGCCTATTGCTTTAAATTTTTTCAGTAAAATACTTCCGTTAGTCTCAATTTCAGTATATATATCTATTTTAGATAATTTTTCTAACAACCCATATATATCTTTTTGCAAAAGAGGTTCTCCGCCTGTCAATGTAACATTTTTAATTTTTGTGTATAATATGTAATCAATTATTTGACTATCGGACATTACTTCATAACTAACATCTTGTTCGTTGGCCCATTTTGTATCACAATAACTACATTGTAGGTTACAGCCTTTAAACCTTATAAATACGGCTAATTGACCGGCTTTTGTACCTTCACCATTTATACTAACGAATTTTTCTACAACATTGAAATTTGACATTTAATCACTCCCAATATTCAGCACAATTATTTGGAGTTTCATAAACTCTAACTTTTTTTACATCATAATTATATGATTTCATTTTATTATAAAAATAACAAGCCAGATTTTCCGCTGTTGGTCTGAATGGCATAATATTAATTTTAAATCCCTCATTATAAAGAGCATTAATCGTGTTATCTTTTAAGGAGTTTTTTTCTATTATAAGTGTATGGTCAAATTTATCGATTTCTGTCTTTAAATCCTTTTTGATATCGTTGAAATCTATGACCATACCTTTATAATTACCATACTCTTGTATAGTGTCTGATATGATTTCAATTTCAATAAACCAATGATGACCGTGGATATTACTGCATTTACCGTTATAATCCTTTAGAAAATGTGCCGCATCGAAATCAGCTTGTGTCTTCAAACAATACATAAATATTTCTCCTAAAAATAAATAACGACAGATGAATTTTTATTTCATCTGCCAAAAAAATCACTATTAGAACAATCAAATTTTAAGTTAGTTAATCTGATAAATAGTGTCCTAGTTTTGTTTAATGACAGGATGGTACAAACGAACTGTCTATTGATAATATAAAATTATATATTCATTTGATAGTTTTGTCAAGAAAAAGTTTAAATTCAACATATATTTGTTTAATATAATATTTTTAACTTGTTTTTTAACATTGCCGATATTTTGAATTTTCTTTATAATACTTCAGACATATTTATTAGCATTTCTGAGAAAATTATCTTATTTATTGTTAATTTTATAAATTGTTTATAGATGTATTGAAATATCTCCAATAATTTTCATTACAATCTGGTAAATATAAAAATTTTAATATCTCATCAGTATCAGTAGATTTAAAAGTTATTCTATATGACCACAAACATATATTTGTATCAAAAAACTTACTCCCATACTTAATATCACCTAATATAGGCATTTTTCTCGATGCAAATTGCACCCTTATTTGATGTGTTCTACCAGTATGTATTTTTACTTTAACAAGACTTATCATATTGTCATTTATATTTTTGCTTTCAATAAGATTATATTCAAGTGACGCTTTCTTTACCCCTTTCCTCATTCTATTCACAACAAATGATTTATTTTTATTAGAGTCTTTAAATAATAAATCATTCATAATACCATTTTTTTCATTTGGAACGCCACTAACAAGGGTCAAATATTCTTTTTGAAAAATATGATTTACTATCTGCCCACATAAATTTGATGCGGATTTTTTATTTAATGAATAAACCATTACCCCACTTACAATGTTATCCAGTCTATGAATGACTCTAATATCACTTTTATTAATAACTATGTTATTTTTTAACAAATAGTCATATATCAACGATACCATATTATTTTCGCCTTGTGTTAGTTCGGATGATACACCATACGGTTTTATACACACAATTAAATTTTTGTCGTAATATAATACTTTTAACATCTATATTTCCCCTATTCTATTATTTTAAATCCTGTAGTGTCCCAAATGTATAGCCTAATTCTTCCCACTTTGTTAGTAATTCATCTAATATTTCCGCATTTGTCTTTGAAGTACTATGTAGCAATACAATAGCTCCATTGTGTATTCTTGGAATTAACTTATTAAAAGCCTCGTCTTTTGTAGGCTGGTCATCTGTGTACCAATCTACATATGCTAAACTCCAAAATATTGTTTTATATCCTAATTGTTGTGCTTGTTTTAAATTTTCTTCGCTGTATTTACCTTGTGGTGGTCTATAAATTTTTTCTAAATCTTTTCCTGTTAAACTCTTATATAAACTTTCCATTTTATTTAACTCTTTTTTAAAATTCTCGATGTCAGATATTGAAGACATATCCGGATGTGAATATGTATGATTGCCTACCGTATGTCCTTCATTAACCATTCTAATTACAAGTTCCGGAGCAGTTTCTATATAATTACCAACAAGAAAAAATGTTGCTTTAACACTATGTTTTTTAAGTGCATCAAGTATAGTTTCAGTATAACCGTTTTCAAATCCTGCGTCAAAAGTTAAATATATAGTTTTTTTACTCGTATCACCAATATAATAACTATTGTATTGTTTCAAGTAATCTGCTGATGCATTTGCGATAGGTGCTTCTCCGTCCTTTTGAAAACTCAATCCCCAATTTGTATTTGCTGATGATGCTGTTTCCATTAATAATGAACTGTCCTTATTAAATGTACTTATGTAAAATAGTAATAACATTGACATAAATATACACACAATACACACTATTATACTATTTTTCTTTATAGTGAAATACATTGCCTACACCACCTATATTATTCTAAAAAAGTTTATGATTTTTTTCTCTTAATTATTACAGGTGATACAAATTATTATATCATTATTTGAATAGCGAATTTTACCATATTTGAAATATTTGTAAAACATTAAATTATAAATTTATTTATAATTTGTTATAAAATACAGGATATTATTAATAAAATCATATGAAAAAAATTATTAAAAAACTCTTGATTTTTTTAAAATAATGTTATATAATATAACATATTGTAGATCATATAAGCCGGTGTGTTGGAATTGGCAGACGAGGTGGACTCAAAATCCATTGCCAGCGATGGCGTGCGGGTTCAAGTCCCGCCACCGGCACCATAACAGATACCGTAATTGATACAATTGCGTCGATTACGGTATCTGCTTTTTTATATCCAAAACCCTTGTAAATACGGCATTTTCTGAATTTTTCGCTATCTTTCGGAACTGTGATGTCAATATGAAGCGCATCCAAACCACCCCGGATGCATCCAATCTACTATATTTTGTGGTTTCCTATCGTTAATTGATTGTTATTCGTTGAACAGCTTATGTCACCAAATGCCGCGTGCCAGAATTGGCTGTTTTAGCTACTTACAATTTCCCGGCGACAGAGTTAACATCACACAGACTTTTTAAGGACGGTGATGTTGATGAAACCCTATATTATAGAGTTGCGTCACTACATAGCTGATAACCCGATCCAATTCGATTATGACTGCGATTACCCTGCTTTGGACTTACTATACTTGCACTATACGGAAAGCCACAGTTTGAGCAACGCCAAAACAAAACAGACGAACGCGGTCCTCAACTCCTTCCTTGAGGAACTGCCATCGAGGGACAATGACAGGGTGTTCGGTCTGCTGGCAACCCTTTGTTCGGAGCATGAAAGAATCGCTTTTCTGATCTGACTTCAAGTGGGTGTACAGTTGATACTGGAGGTTAACGAGGAACCCTGCATCGAATAAAAACAGAAACAGCTTTATACCTGAAATCAATCGTCCCGGATATAGTACTGCGGAACTTCACCCTCATTGACCTTCATCTTTTTCTGAAGAAAATCGACCGTGAACTTTTTCTGCAACAGGGCGGCACCTTTATACTTTTCATTTCGGAGAATGCTCTCTACGGTCTGCCGCATCCATGTTTCTTTCCCCGCTGGAGTGGGAATTCTTCTCTGTGTCAGTAGCTTGGCAATGGCGTTGGTGGCCATTCCATCAATAAACATCCTGTAAATGAATTTGACGATTTCCGCCTCCTTCGGCACGATCTCCGGCAGACCGTCCGTGCACCCTTGCAGTAACCCAGGAACCGTCCGTATGGGAGACTGACTTTTCCGTCCGCGAACCGTTTGCGCTGACCCCATGTCACATTCTCCGAAATGGAACGGCTTTCTTCCTGGGCAAGGCTGGACATGATCGTGATAAGCAACTCGCCCTTGCTGTCCAACGTCCAGATGTTCTCTTTTTCAAAGTAGACCTCCACACCCTTTTCTTTCAGTTTGCGGACGGTAGTCAGGCTGTCCACGGTATTACGAGCGAAACGACTCACACTCTTGGTGACAATAAGATCGATTTTGCCGTCCAGGGCATCATCCACCATGCGATTGAAACCGTCACGTTTTTTGGTGTTCAAAGCAGAGATCACCTCGTCGGTATATACCCCGACAAATTCCCAGTCTGGATGGTTACGGATATATGTGGTGTAGTAATCCAACTGGGCTTCGTAGCTGGTAAGCTGTTCCTCGCTATCCGTGGATACACGGGCATAACCGGCGACCCGACGGTGTGCAACAGTAGCTTTCGACAAACGGGTACGAAGATTCAAAGTTGCGGGAATGACTGTGATATTTTTTGTGGTTTTCATTTGGCGTTCCTCCTCTCCAAGACTTTCTGTCTTGCTGCGGCTTTCATATCCTCCGTCCAGCTTTCTGCCCTGGAGCGGTCTTTCCATCGTTTAACGGTTTTCGTACCGTTCTTGAAACAGAATACCAAGGTATTATCATTTTCTACTCTGACAGCCGTTATTTTATCGTGAAAGGTATCCGTATCAAAATTGTCCATATCCAGTACTTCGGCTGCCATTTTACAAAGCGTTTCCTCTGGGATCTGCTTAGAGGCACAGGCATCCTTGCCAAACATATTGAGGATCGAACATATCCAGACCGGCCTTACGGCGGTGACCTTTCTTCGATAATGCTTGCCGCATACGGCGCATACCAGCATCCCAGTAAAAGGATATGTGTTTAACTTACGACCGGGATGGGTATACTTTTCGGCGCGCCACCGGATCTCCGCCTGCACTGCGTTGAAATTCTCCAATGAGATGATAGCCTCGTGGCTGTCCATAACATGATACTGTGGTAGTTGTCCCTCATTAACAAGTGTCCGTTTGGTGAGATGATTCTCCCGGTAGGTCTTTTGTAGCAGCAAATTTCCGGTGTACGCATAATTTCGCAGAACGTGCATGACACTGCTTTTGCACCACAGATTACCCATGCGTGTCTTTATACCGGCAGCATTGAGTTTTTTCATGATAACAGTCACGCCCATCCCTGACAAATAATCCTCGAAGATCCTCTTAACGATTTTCGCTTCCTCCGGCACGACCATCAAAGTACCACGGTCGTAGCGATAGCCCAGCATCGTGCCGTTCCAAGGCATCCCATCCTCAAAATTTTTCCTGACTCTCCACTTCTGGTTTTCACTGACCGAAAGGCTTTCTTCCTGTGCGTAGGATGCCAAGATCGTCAGCATAAGTTCTCCGTCCGCATTGAGGGAGTTTACCTCCTTTGTATCAATTTGGGTCATTACATATTCGCTCTGAACGGCAGATATATCAAGGGATTTCCGCGAAAATACTATCCGAAGATAAGCCGTACTTCTTGTTCAGTATGGTGCATATCTTACGATACTCCATATCGGTAAAAACACCCTCCCGAGCAAGGTTCCGAATAAGCGACAAGGAGGTACGGTAGAGCATCAAATTGACAGGCGAATGCTTATCTCTGCTGTCTTGACGCAACATAGCAGCCTCGACAGCAGTATTTTCTGTTTTGATTCCCATAGCTCTCAAACTCCTTTCCGCAGTATTGACATACTAAGGTATAAAATGCTTTCCGGTTCACGGTTTCCTGATGGCTGTTCCACCATGCCATACGGCAGGAGTCCGAACAGAATTTCTTCTCCCTCCGTCTTTTGGGCTGCAATATAGGTTTGCCGCACTGTTTGCAGATCTTGCTGTTTGGTATGTCTGGGTGGCGATGTATATGGGAACGCACCGTGCTTTGTGGCAGTTCCAGAGTGGAGGCAATCACGGAAGGACTATGTCCTTCCAGCCGCTAGTCTCATGGTAAACACTCTTTCCTTGCAGTCGCGAATTTCATAGGGAACGACCCGACCAAGTCGCTCCCTCGGTATCGCATTCTTTTCGATTACGCAGTTCGGGTTTCCAGCACCTTGACGGCCTCGGGTAACACGAGTTTAGCGTCTACCCGCTCCGAGGTGACATATGCCACTTGACCGTGATCCGCATACCGCTCCGTCAGACGCTTGACAACCCGCTTGCCCCGGTTACCGATCCAGAAGTAGTTGAAGTCACCGAACAGCACGGACTTGCTGCCGGGAGCAACGACGTCCAAATGCTTGCTTACAAGGATTGGGTAACCGAGCAGAGTTTCAGGCTCTCCCTCCGCCGAATTAGAGGACCACAGCGGTCGACCGTTGTGACTTCTGATCTTCCGTAGCATACAATATGCGGATTCGGAAATCACCCAGGTCCCGTTCTCGCGGTAAGGCACTTTCACGGAATAAAGGAGGTCCAGCATATCGTCCATGCTGATACTTCCGCTTTGAGCGGAAACGGCACCAACATCCGTTTGATGGATAAGACCAACAGGTTTTCCTTTTCCATCACCGTTGAAGAAAGCGTTTTCTTCCGCGTCCGCGATGGCTTCCACGGAAATCTGTGCGATGTAATTCTCCAAATTAAATCCGACGTCCTCCAGCATTTCATCCGACACGATCACCATATGTACCAGCTTATGGGCATCGATTACGATTTGACCGCTTTCGGCTTCGCTGATCGAATAGGTACCGCCCTCGGGGATCCAGATAGCTTTCCTGCCATCGGTAACAATAGGAAATTTCAGCCTCTGTGTGGTCTGAATGGTGCGACCAATCTTGCGCAGTACATTTTTCTCTGCCAGAAGTTTCACCAACTTGTTTTCGTAAGTATCCGGGACAAGAAATCCATCGGCTCCATCGCTACCCTCCTTTAGAACATTCTGCGGCATCCCGGTGTGCATGGTTTCCCAGAAAGCATTGCTGTATGCCTGAGCCTGCTTTTGATTGCCTGTGCAAAGATCCGGCTTTTTCCCGGTTATTTCTTCCATCCAAGCGTCCAATTGTCGTTTCAGTTCGTCATAGGTTCTGTTTTCTTTCATAATGCTTTTTACCTCCAAATATGTTTTAAATTGATGCGGGTTAATACCCCGTTTGAAATCGTGCATTTTTGCGTGAGGCCCCATGCCCGTTGCACAGGTGAAAAGGCGTAGAGATTTTGACTCACCTACCGGGGTGCGGGTTGTGTACCAAAATATAAGCGCAACCTATTCCCTTAAAACTTTCGCGTTTTTTGCGCGTAATTCCACACCCGTTACAGAGTAGGTCAAGGAATCTTTCCCAGCGGCATCTTAAACCGGCTGTGGTAGTAGTCCAACAGTTGGCCAACGGTATCAAAGTAATGCCCGCCGCCCATGTACTCCAGACACCAGTGAGGATCGTCCTTGTCGTTGCTATACATGATGATTACGGCGTTATCTTCGTCTTGAGGGACGATCTTTACAACGGAGTACCGCTTCAGATCCAACTCTTTCCACAGATACCGGGACAGGCTTTCATCCACCATGGCGTTCACCTCCCTTCGAGAAAATGGATTATTGTCCTTTTTGTCACACTGTCCGTAGGTGTGTACCCGTGTGAATACACCAGTGAGAATATAGAAAGCAGTAGTTTAACGAATTTATTCTCTATATTTTTTCCATATCTCCGGCTCTGAAACACTGGGACAAAAAGGACAAAACTGCTCTACGAGACTTTTCCATAGAGACAGGGATTGACGAGCCAGACTTGTCCGGAAGGTCGACCTTTTCCGGCCGGAGCATCATTGCCCCTTGGAGCGATATAGCCATACTCTGCCAGATGGTTAAGGACGGGCTGAACTTCGTCGGCAGTCTTAAAGCTACGGCACTGCCGCATTATGTCCCGGCGGGTGAATTCCACCATACCACTCTTGCAGATTGCATCCAGAACATATCGGCACTGCTTTACCAGTGCGGCCACTCCCATAAGGGAGAATGCGGCTTTGGAATGCTCGGTAAAGTACCTACCGATGGAAATGGCATTTTGCATGGTCTGCTCGTCCACCACCAAAGGCTCCGGTTCATCCAAAAAACCTGTACTACGGATAACCGATGCCCTGCACAAAACACCGGCGATTCGCAGAACTGCGCCCACCAGCTTGCCGGCCCAATCTGCTATGTCTGCATAGTCGTGCTTCAGTCGGGACTCCACCTCGGCGGAGAACGATTCCAGCAGCATATCCGCTTCCGGGGACAGGGTGATCTCCTCCGGTTCGGGAGACTGTTCTTCCTCCAGCAGATTGCGGATCAACAATTCATATTTTCCGGAGATTTCCGCAGGGATAGGCTCCGTGCGGTATTTCCGCCGTCCTATGATAGAAGTGGGCATACAGTAAAGGAATCGAGCAGTCAGTCCCCGACCACGGAAAGTGCCGTTCTGCATCATGCCGGACAGCACATTTGGCTGCACGGTGAGCAGCACGGTCAGTGCCGGATTCATGATACTTTCGCTGTTTCTGCCGATGCGGTCTACACGAATACAGTCGCCGGAGTGACCTTTCAGCATGACGTCGATATTGACGTTCTTGCTGTAGATGCCGGAGAGCATATCGAAGATACCGCCCTCGGCGGATACGATTGCCGCTTTGCCGCCGCCGTTCGCCAGAACGGAAGTCAGTTTTTCGGTAGTCACATCGTCCACATACAGTCGGAGCGGCATCTTTTCCTTGTATAAGGCGATTTGTTGTGCCAACTGCTCCAACTCAAAGTCCTCGACCTTGCCTTTGGCAGCCTTGTCCTCCAAAGCACGCTGCCGCCGTTCCAGAATGCGTTTGTTCATCTTACTGGCCTCCAGTTCAGCGGCGTTCTGACGATTGTATTCAGCCTCAAAGGCATTGAGGGGTTTAGTCATAAAGCCGATAACGGCAGATTTTCGTTCCGAAGGTTCTTCTATGATGACTACAAATAAATTTAATGGCTCCGTCCAGTCAGCTTTCCCGCAAATACGGAACTTTCCTTGTTCGCACAGTGCCAGGATTGCCAAGGCGGTAGATGTGCTCATATCCATTGGTGTTTGTGTGCTCTCCGCCACGGCGAGGACATAATCCAACACCGTAGTAGGAAGCGCCTCCACCGGGAATTCCGGGAGAGCTGTCTGTTCAAAAGGGATCGGCATCTCCCATTGGACGGGAGATGGAGCGTTATATGCGGTGGGATCCTTATAATCCGGAGAACAAGCTATTTTGCCGCGGTAGAATTTCAGCGCACTTTGCCATATCCGCTCCAACTCGTCATCCTCCAATGGCGGAGAGCATTTCCCGGACAGTTTAAGATACCGTTGATAGGTATCAGCGGTATCGCCCCAAAGCTTTAGAATCTTCACCGCACCTTTATAGAGTGTATTGTTACGGTTTCCCTCGGGGATGGATTCGCCGAGTTCCGCAAATACCCGGGCGGCTTCCTCCTCTGCAAGAAACTCCGTCAGAGTCATTGCACCGGGGAAGAACCGAATCTCAGCATCGGGATTTCCAAAGAAGAATCTGGCGGCATCCAAGGCGCCATCATCAAAAAAACGGTACATGCCCTGCACCTTTTTCATAAAAGCGGCGTAGTTTTCGGGATCCGTGAAGATATCCGTTTCAAAGGTGACGTGAAATCGGGGACGCGGGGATCTGCCACCCTTTTGCTTCATGTGGTGGCGACTGGTATCCGTGAAACAGCGCACTCCGGGAAATATGACCGGCATATCCTCCGGTTTGATCCATTCCGATGGTTCATCCGAATGATCGTTGTCGCAGTCAAAGGTTGCCGTGATTGCTTGAACGAAATTGCTCTTGCTGCGATAATTTCCCCTAAAGCGGATGAATACATGGTCATTACATAGCAACGGTTTCAATTCTTCTGCCGTAGTGGCGGTACCTTCGTGTGGATACAAGCAGTTTTGCTGCTTACCGAATTGGTCGGCGTGATAAACGGTGAAAGAAAACTTCTGCTTCTCCATTACGCCTCACCGCTTCCGGATTTCGCTAGGAGCCAGACACGGAAGCTTTCTACCGGGATTAGGATGCGAGTGCCGATGCGAAAAGTGGGGAATCCGGGTTGCTTGACCAGTTCATACGCTTTTGGCAGGCTAATGCCCATGTACACTGACAGTTCCTGCACGCTCATTGTCGATTTTTCTATAGAGATTACTCCTTCCTTTTAGAGTTTTAAGGCTGAGTCTACCTACATCACAGAACCAAGTCGTTTTCCCCTTGGCGGTTCGGCAACAGAACTATGCTCCGGCAGAGCCATAATAGCACGGTGCCAGTGTTATATCTGTGTGGGTAGGATTCAATTTTCAAGGAACAAAAACACAAAAAGGTATTGTGTTTATCCAAATTATACGCTATAATATAACCGAAAACAATTTTCCAACGGTAAAAGATTGGTTTATACTAATTCCTAACGGTGAGAATTGGAGGTAAAAAATGGATCTTTTTTCGATGTTTGATTTAGGAAGCCTAAATGAAAATAAAAAAATCACTGCGAAGTTTACCAAATATGAGGTAATACATCGCGGCGAAGAAACAACCATATCAGCACAGTTGGAAAACAAGCAACTTCCCGAAGGCAAGAAGGATATGGTCTGGATGGGCAGCAACTTTTGATTTCGCTATGCAATTTGTATCGTAGAATCAAAAATGTTGATGACTGGGAAGCCTGCCATCATATTATTACATGGTGCAAAGAGAATGCTTTTCCATATTATGTTGATTATGCGGAACTACAATCATTTGACTGGCAGCAACGGGAAGATCAAGAACATTGGGGGTTATGGTAAATGTTTTGGAGTGTTATGAATTTCCTCTCAGTAAAATAACTACCGATTTACAGCGACTATACGAGGACACGGAGATACTGCAATACTTTTATTGTCTGCGCCACGATCTTGATTTTGGCCGAAAACTTCCAAATACCGAACGTGCACAGAAATGTGCAAACATCGCTTCCTTAAGCGAAATAAAGCTATTGCGAGAGCTTGATCGTTTTTTGTCCGAACTTCCTAAATTCCCGATGGAACTGACCATCGATGAATTGGGCGAATTAAAGATCATACCTGGGTTTAATAGTGTATTTGAGGCCGCTTACTATGCCTTGGCACGGTTTGTGGCCGTCTCGCCTGATGCACCAACCCACGATGGCGGCAAAACTCCGCTTGCCATCTGTGAAAGTTGCGGTAAGATATTTTTCAAAAACGGAAACAGGCAAAAATATTGTGATGATCCGGAATGCAAAAAAGAGCGTAACCGCAGAAAGGCACGGACGGCGTATAGGAAAAGAGTGAATGATGCCTCTCAGTGATGTTCACCGTATAGCCCGCACGAGCAAAAATGTGATTTTTTAGCCAATAGTCGCAAGAATTTGCGACAACATCTTGAAAAACATGACATAATATGATAAAAACAAGGAGTTTTCAAGTCAATTATACAAATTATTGTTTTTTTATTATTGACAATCGCTGTAATTTCGGTGCTTTCAGCGTTTCAGTCGAAAATCATATAATTGACTTCTACCGAAAATTTCTACCAACTTTTCTACCAAATTCGCTCTTTTTTGAAATTCTCTATTTCGTCCTCGGTGTTGTCACATTATATTCTATAATTATACGGCTGCGGGCTGTGACTTGTCCTGAGCCGATTCGGTCTTCTTTTTCCTGCCACGTCTGTTAGGTGCTGTGGGCTTTTCAGTCTCTGCATCTGCATTCGTTTCGGCAGGCTTTTCGTTCTTGTCACCGCCAAGCACTCTTGCGATAGTTTCCGCAGAAGCAACCTTTGCATTGTACTCTAAATGGCTGTAAAGGTTCGCCGTGATATTGAACGTCGCATGGCCGAGCCACTCCTGAATCGCTTTCATCGGAATGTCGTTGGCAAGCAAAAGGCTGGCACAGCTGTGGCACAGGTCATGGAAACGGAGCATCTTCATATCGTGTTTCTTGATAACATAATGGAAGTCGTGTGTTACCCTGTTGGGGCTGATGAGCTTACCAAACGGATCAACACACACAAAGCCGTCATACTCCGTGCTGTACTCCTTACCGCCCAGTTTCTTGTAGTGCTTGTCAAGCTCACGCTTTTTGAGAAGCATTTCCTCGATGTGCGGGATAAGCGGCAGTGTACGTCTTGTGGAGTTGGTTTTCAGACGTGTCTCCACAAAGAGTTTCGGATCACCGTTCTCATCGTAATCGCTCACGACCTTACGCTCGATAGAAATTGTCTTTTTCTTGAAATCGATAGAGTCCCACTTCAGACCGAGTATCTCACAGCGGCGCAGACCGTAATAGGCTGCGATGTGAACGATAAGTTCCAGCTTGTGACCCTTGAACACCTCAAACAGTTCGTTCAGTTCCTCTTCATTATAAAAGACAGCTTCATGACGTTCTGCTCTCGGTACTACCATTTTATCCATAGGGTGCTGCTCGATGTGTTCCATCTTTACAGCCCACGCAAAAGCGGAGTGTATAGCAAGATAATACTGCTTGATTGAACTCCCCTTTAAGCCCTGATCCATTTTGTAGTTGAGAAATGCCTGAATCGGGACGTAGATCATTCTGTCAAGCGTAATGTCAGGGTATTTTTCGTTCAGGTACATCAAGAAACGCTCCATGATACGCTTGTAGCATTGAAAAGTCGTTCTTGCAACGTTCGGCTTGATAGCCGTCAGCCACTCCGAAAAGAAAGCTGAAAGCTCCTGATTGCTCACAGTACTGTCGTTGTTATCATCGGCGTTTCCGCTGTTGACGAGTGCAACTTTACTTTTAGCACGTTCTTCCTCAAATGCAGTGACGATCTTTTCGACCGCCTCGCTGAGGGCTTTCTTCGTGCATTTTTCGGGAAGCCCTGTTGATACCCATTTGCGTTTACGCTTACCTTCGCTGTCCTTGAAGTCAAAGACCACATACTGTTTGCCGCTCTTCATGGCGGTGATATATTTATAAGGCAGACTTGCTTTCATAATAAATTCCTCCTTAGATCGAAAGCGGTGAAAGTCTGCTGTTGACCTTATAATTATATCATTTTCCGTCATATAATGCAAGACCTACCGACCGCAATTCTCCATTTTCGGCGCATCGCCCGGATTTTTACAGCGTATTTTGTGCACGTTGCAGAACGTAATTTATGACCTCTATCTTTGCCACTCTGATCTTACGACCATCGGGCATACGAGGTATCTTACCCTCTCTCACAAACTTGCACACTGTTTTATATCCAAGCCCGAGCATTTCGCATATCTGCTCTGCACCGACTATATCGGGATAGTCAGCAAACATTGTTTTGTAGACATCTTTCGTCTGCTGATTGTCCTCTAATATTTCGACATTTTCGTCCATGTGGATCATTCCTTTCATGGAGGAAGAAATAGAAAACATAGCGTAGTGTTTCATATTCAATTTTCAAGGTGCTATGCTGATATTATCAGCGGTACATCTGTCTGTCAGTTATTTTCGTGTCCAAACTTGATGTACTGTTGGCAGTTCCTATTCCGCAGAATAGAAACTCCCGACAGCATATCAAACTGCCGTCAGAAAACAAAGTCATATCAAAATATTATCGCTTTAACTTCGGCTTTGTATCTGATTTTCTCTCTGCGTTGAGTTTGTTCTCGTTCTTATAGAACGGACAATACCCACGCTTAAAATATGTATCTGTAAGTGCGATACATTTTCCCTCACGATTTGCAAAACAATCATTATGATAATTGCAGACCGGACAATCATCTATCGAAGTACGCATATTTTAACCTCCATATAATTCTTCACGTTCAATAAGCGGTAAAATACCGTCCTCTTTGAGAAGTTCGTAGATAAAGAGTCTGCCCTTTTGCGTCCACAGCGTATGGGGCTTTGCTGAAGTATTTCCGCTATCATCGGATACCGTGTATGTTCTTGATTTGACATATCCGCAGTCCGCATACTTCTGATAAAGCAGCCAAACCTCGCTCTGCTTGTACTGCACACCGCACTCATGAAGGTAGCTGTTCAGCCATCGACCCGACTTGCCGTAATCTTTGGCGATTGTTGTTATCGGAATGGCATTGCCTGCACTCAGTACTAAGTCATGATATGTAGCCTTGGGCTTCATTTCCTCGATCAGCTTTTCCTGCGAGAGATTTGTTTCCGTCAGGACTTTGTTCTGCTGTTTGGCAAGTTCAAGCTGATGATTTGCTACCAGCAATGCTCTTGCAACGACAGCTTCGGGGCTGTTCCACTTTTTCTCCACTTCGAGGAAATACTCACGGCAACGCTTACCAATCTCCGAACGCTGTATCATGCAGATTTCCTTTGCCATATCAATGGTGATAGCGTGATCCGTGAACGTTGTTTCGTTACCCTGAGCTGTTAGTCTTTTTTGACTAACAGCTATAAAGTCCGTATTTTCGGCAAATCCATACTCACACATTCTGGCGAACCACTTGGAATACTGCGTTTTGATACCCAGTGCTTCATGCAGCTCTCGACCGCTTATAGTCGGAGTGTTGTTATCATAATTTATCGCTATTGTAATTTCATTCATTTTAATGACCTCTTTCATATCGAGCATTTACGGAGCGGACAGTCTGAAAATGGACAAAGAGACTATCCACTCCACGCTCTATTTATAACCAACTGCCCGATGCCCGCCTGTCGGACGGACAGGTCGGGCAGATTGGTTTACAAGGAGGACGAGGGGCGGCCGAAGTCTGCATCAGCGGTCAGTCCCCTCTATAATATCAACCGAGGATTTTCGGTTTTTAACGCTTGTAATGACAGAAATTTTCTGAAAAATCCTATTTTCTATGTTTTGCACAAAAGTCAACCGTGCGGTTCTCGCTGGATAATGTATGCCCTCAAAAGCAGCTGTCCTTTTTTCAGGGAACGCTTTATTGACATTACAGACACACCATATTTTTTTGCAAGAACATTCAGAGTTATCTTTTCTCTTGTGCTTGACAAGAAATATTCCCATATCAGCCCATATTCGTATGGGCGATTTTGTTTCAGCCATTCAAGTGCTGACGGCAGAATAGTTTTCCTGTACTCCCATAATTCCTCATATTCTGTTTCCTGTTGATATTCCTGTGTTGTTGTTCTGTCTATGATCTCAGGTACTTTCTTGCTGTCGTAGCTGACAAGTCCGTGTTCAAGGTCACGCTCCTGCAAATACTTTTCGTATCTGAGACTGCGGTTATATTCTCGCTCGACCTCTTTCGGGCAGTCAGCACCGAAATGTCGGTATATGAATCTTGACATGGTATTTATTCATACTCTCTTAATGTGCCAAGAGATGTAAGCGGCTCATATCCCTCGTATATCATTTCATGATTGCATTTTCTAAGGGTGTAAGCTGCATCATAATAACAGCCGTAGAGATATTTTGCGATGATAATATCACGCTCATCGTTTCGGCACAGATGCGAACGTGTCAGGCTAAAAAGATATTCGGAGATCATCGGGTGCAGCCGCATTGAAATGCAGATAGCCGCAGTATGTTCAAGACCGCATATCCTCTCACCATTCAGATAACGATATATGGAGGGTATGCTGATGCCCGTCATATCCGAAAGGTGTTTCACTTCGATGCCCTGCTTATGCATTTGTTTTCTTAAAACAGCGCCGAAGGTTTCATCGGGATCATCTGCCGTTTTGTATTTGTTTTTTCTGCTCATAATAGTTCCTTTCACGGATAAAAGTCCGACAATCAGACCCTCGGCAGATATGATTGTTTCGCATTACTCTCACAGTAACCGAGAACTCCAATTATCGGAGAATACCGTGAGACATTTTGATTGCTTACAATTATTATAACGGAAGGATTTTTCTTTGTAAATGACACGGTGTGAGAATGAAAGCAGGCAAAGAAAAAGGCTCGAAAGTCGCTGTTTTACTTGACTTTTAAGCCTGTATTTTTTCTTGCAACTTTTATCAGAATTTAAGCGTTTATTGTATTTCCTTGATATTACGTCATTTCCTGAGAAGTCATTTTCTCACGGCATGAGAATTTTCACGAAAATTTCACAGGAATAATTGCTCAAAAAACAGAAAATCCGCAAGAGTTTTGCTCCTGCGGATTTTTCATATATGGTCAGCGTTATTCTATTATGTTTCAGACAGCCTGATTTCTTTCAAGAGTGATGTTACTGTCAGTTCCTTGATTACTGCACAGAAGTCGAAATAATACTGATAGATGTCATAGTTCGGGTCATTCAGCTTTATCTGATAGCCCAAGAGAGCGAATATGTAGTCTATCTGTACCCGATGCAGTCTTAAACCGACACAAAGTTTGATGAGTGTTTCCACCTTTGGAACGGTATCATCTTTCTGCGAACGATAACGATAATATGACTTGTCATCAATGCCAGTTGCTGCAAGAATATCTTCCATGTCAATGTCACGCTCACGAACAATATCTTTGAGAATTTCTCCGAAAGATTTCTTTTCTATCGGGGGCTTGCTTTTATCAGTGGATATTTCTCTGCATACTTGTGCGATCTGCTCCACTGTCATCGTAGGGATAATTTCCTCAATCTCCATAACTTCTTTGCTCATGATTCTTCACTGGTTCAGTCGAATACTATCATCGCTGCAACATATGAGTTATGGGAGTTTATAGTTTCCTGTTCAGCAGATGAAGTAATTCACCATACAGCGAAACAGACCTATCAAATCAGTAGGGAGCAAGCGGCTGGAATTTATGCCGAGACCGTGCCTTGTATAATACCAAGATGATTAGTCTATCATCTCCATATATACTGAACACGGCTCCTTTCTTAGTTGGTAAAAATTCACTGTCTTAGCAACTATAAACCATTATAGCATATTTCGTCGCTATTTTCAATCGTTTGGAGTTTTCAATCATTGAGGAATCTCCAATGTTACATTTTTATGAACAAGAACGTTTTTAGCGTTAAAAATAAAAATTCCTCGGTTGATATTATAGAGGAGTATTTTCAGGAACTTTTGCCTATGGTAAACGGCGACTGTTCCCAAAAATATCCGAAATACAAGATAAAATGATTACCGCCCAAAAAAGGCGGTTTGAAAAGTAGCAAGCACGGCGGTCATGCACTACAAAAACGGAGTTTTGCAGTTTTGACCGCATAGCTTGTCAGGGGCTGTCTGCCCCTAAAACCCCGAAAATAAGGAGATACGATGAAAGATAAAATCAATAGAACACGAAGCGTTCAGGTCAGACTGACCGTGGAAGAATTTGACTACCTGAACCGCAAGTTTGAATTGAGTGGGTTGAAGTCAAAAAGCGAGTTCATGAGAATGTTGTTTTTTGAGGGACTTATCGTAAAATTCAGCGATGATGATATGCAGTTTCTTATGCGGCAGATCAGCGGTATGACCAGTAACATAAACCAAATTGCCACAAGAGTAAACAGCACCGATAAAGTCTATGCCATAGTAGAAATCAGGCAGAAGCAGGAGGAGATATGGCAGCAACTAAAATATTTGGAATCTCAGCTACAATTGGTTCAGCAATAGCCTACATAGCCGACCCGAAAAAACGGAGAACGGACTGTATATTTCGACTTGTATGTGCAGCCGTGATCCTGCAAAAGCTGCCAAGGATTTTGCAGATGTCACCGCCAAGGGAACAGGCAGGAGTTCCGTGCTTGCACAACACTTTATTGTGTCGTTCAAGCCGGGGGAAGTTACTCCGCAGAAAGCCTTTGAGATAGGCATGGAAATATGCGACAAGTTCCTGAAATTCCAGTATCAATACTATCTTGCAATCCACACGGACAAAGACCACCTGCATATGCATTGTATTTTCAATAATACGAACCTGATAAACGGCAGGACTTTCGAGTATCTGGAGAACCGCCATACTTCAAAGCAGGACAGGTCATTTCAAAAGCTGAGAACCGTCACCGATGAAGTATGTCGTGAACATAGTTTATCTGTCATAGAACACCCCGAACGTGGGAAGGGAAAGTCACACTGGGAATGGGACATGAACCGGCAGGGACTTTTATGGAAAGCAAAGCTGAAAAATGCCATCGACAAGGTTGTTTCCGAGAGCGAAAACTGGGAGGATTTTCTCCGCAGATGTGCCGAAAATAATATCCTTGTTCAGTATAACCCCGATCATAAAATAGACCTGAAATTTATGCTTGCGGAACAGCTTGAAAGAAATCCGAGAGCGAAGTTTACTCGCAGTCGGACTTTGGGCTGGTTTTACGAAACTCCGCAGATAAAAAGCCGTATCGCTATGTGCCGTGGCGAAATGACATGCACTCCGAAAACGAAGATACGGAAAACTGCCGAGAAAACTCCCGAAAACAGGTTTATTCAAGATGCCATTGATCGTGGCAATATGAAAGTCGCAAGTATCGCAAAAAATATCCTTACACAGTACGGTGTCAGTCCCGAAAATATGCGTTCGGCGGCTATGCAGGCTTACGCACAGCGTGGCAGGCTGTCGGCAGAATTAAACTCGCTCCAAACCGCCATTGAGGACAGCAAATATCAGCTGAAAATCCTGCGAAAATATCACAGACTAGAAGGTATTCATGCGGAACTGAAAAATCTTAGTGGTCGGAAGGAAAAGAAATTCCGTGAGCAGAACAGCTATGAATTGCAGGAGTATAAGGAAGTCAGCCGTCAGTTATTGGAGTGGTATCCCGACAAGAACCTGCCGACTGTTGATGAATTGGAGCAAAAAATAACCGCCCTTATACAAGAGCGGTCGGATAAAAATGAGTTGTATCATTCTGTTAGTCAGAAGTCCGAAGATCTGGCGCAGGCACAGCAGACTATCGAGGAATTTTTGCGGCAGGAACGTGCCGTGCAGGAGCAGAATAAAAAACGGAAAAAGAACGGGGATCTGGAGTGATTACTGTTTTATGAATAGTCGACTCTCATCAATCGATCCGTTATACTGTTCCTCTACAATACGCCATTCAAGGAATAATTTCTCTAATAAAAATAAAGCGGCAAAAGCTAATACAAGGTTTTCTTGATTTGCAAGAATATAGTTTTTGGTTCCCTTTACTAACCCTATTCGCTGATGCTTTACTTTATTATAATTTTTCCACCATTTGATGACGTTTTTTATTCCACCAACAATCCGTAACCGTGTTCGATTTGATGAATCGGTATATTGTTCATATTCCCAGTTTTCAAATGGTTGCAGAGTTATCTCATCATTGAATAAAACACAGGTATCTTTAATAAAGCCAAATTGCTGTTGGACTTGGAATCCCCATTTAAAGATATTTGTATGGTCATCCACCTTGAAATTCGGATTAACAGTTTGTGCGATTTCCTTTCCCACAACATCGATCTCACTACACACAGCTTGATATAGTTTTAAGTATTCTACGGAATATGTTTGATTATTTTTTATCCCAAATTCAACATAACGCTTCGTTTCAATGAGTTGTGATTCTAACTCTAAATAGTATTCCCAATAACTTTTGATAAACTGTTCAATCATAGTTTTACTTCTGTAAAAGTATTAATGATTTATTTTGTATTCCTCCAAAGCCGTCAACAACAGCTTATTCACGCTCATACCCTGCGACTGTGCATATTCCTTGATCTTCTCACGTTCACCCTTGGGAACATTCACACGGATATAATCGTAATGCCCTTTGAGGTACTCGGTGTTCGAGGGAGCTTTCTTCCTCGGCGGAGTACAGTCCCTGCAATACTTCTGCGAGCCGGAAGTCACGGTGAAAGTTTTACCACAGAGCGGACAGACCTGTTCGCTGCTAATCTTCACAGCCGTACCCGATTCTTTTTTCTCTTTGTACGCCCTGTTACGCTGGACTTGCACCTTGTCACGGCAATATTTGCAGTATTTCGCACGGTTGGAATTAGCCTGAAACTCCATGTCGCACATCTCGCATTTGCGTGTAACCACGGCTGCACCTCCTATCATTACCTCTATTCTATCAGATATTGGGTGCAAAGTCAAGCATAACCGCAAATTTGTTGAATTTCGACTGGGAAAATGCGAAAAATCGGGTATTGATTGCGGCGCATAGACAAAAATAGTTTTCTTCTCAAAATTATACTTGACATTGGGTGTATGGTGATATATAATAATAACACAACAGAACAACAACACCTGAAACCGAAAGGAGAGCATTTATGCTGAACAAATTTTTAGTAGCAGGACGGCTGACTGCCGATCCCGAAATCCAGACCATAGGCGAAAACAGGCTTTGCAAATTCACAATAGCCTGCGACCGTCCGAAACGTAAAGGGGAAGAAAAGCCTGAAACCGACTTTTTTAACTGTGTGGCATGGAATCGCAACGGTGACACGGTTGCAAGTTGGTTCAAAAAGGGCGACATGATAACTCTTGTCGGAGCAGTCCATATCATTCGCTATGAAAAGGACGGTCAGAAACGTTCTGCCACGGAAGTGAAAGTCGATGAGATACACTTTTCGGGCAACAGGAAAGCACAGCCCATTCGCATAGATATTCCGTATTCAGCGGATAATCTGCCGTTCTGATGAAAGGAGTGCCTATGAAGAAAATTATCACAGCTATATGCTGTAGTGCTATGATGCTTGGCACGGCATTGACCGCTCATGCCGCCGAAACGCTTGACCGTGATTACATCGAATCCGAGATCTGGGAGGATATGTGGCACGGCAAGGGTGACGACGGCACGACTTTCCCCGAAGGCTCGTACAAGCACCACCTGCTGGATCAGTGGATCGATGACAACTACAGCTCTGATGAATACGATTGGATGGAGTTGGGTGAACTGAAATACGAATATAAGCGCTATTATCAGGACGTTATCGAGGATTGGGACTTCAACGACGATAATAACGGCAACTGGACTATCGACACGCCCGAACACAGCTATTCGTTCACCTATTGGCAGAATCAGTGGATCATGACCGATGAAAACGGCAATACCGTGGATAGTTTTCCACCGTTCAGTACTTTGGAGGAGGACGAGGACAACACTGACAGCTATGAGATACATGACGAGGGGGAGGACAGTCCGAGAGTTATCGGAAAGGTTTCAGGCGGAGCGGAAAAGCCCTCTGACGGCACAGACACGACAGAGGATACAGATACTACCGAAAGCCTTTCAAGCGATACAGAGGGCAATTCCGTTCAAACCGGGGCAAGTCCGCTGATGATAGGCGGAGTGATAGGCGCAGTTGCTATAATCGGCGGTGTAGGATTTTACATGACAAGAAAGCGAGGAAAATGATATGATTTTTGAGAGCAAACAGACCATGAACGGCAAGCCCGTCTGGACAGTAGACACCGACAAACTTACCGTGACCCACATCACAAAAACAGGCGAAATCGAACAGCACAGCTTCTGGCACGACTGCGTGAAATATCATCTGCACTACTGCGAAGAATATTGCCCCGAACGTTTACAGAACCTTGTGGACAGCGGCGAAATTTACCGCTATCTCGAAGAATTTGACATCAAGGTGACTGATGCGGTAGGCGAACAGGCTGAACTGCTGATAAAGAATAACCGTGAGTATCAAATCGCCAACGAGATCGGCAACCTTTACAAAGTCGGTGCTATCGGGAACAATTGTCGGCAGGAGGCACGGGATATGGTCTTTGCGGCTATGGTGTATGTGTAAAATCGAATAATATGGTAGGCAAAAGCCCGATACAGTCGTTGTATCGGGCTTTTTTACGGTTATAATTTTTTTCATAAATCACTGTTAAAAACGCTTGATTTTTTTGTCAAAAAATGATATAATATAAAGATGTATATGCACATTTCGACGCAAAGCAAATTTCACAGGTTCTACTTTGTTTTTCGATTATAGAATGTGTATAATTACCAAATTTATAGAATGGTTGATTAAGTATGAATAGCTATTTTGAAATAGTATCTTTTGAAGAATTATTAAATGAAATCGAATATGTATATAAATCGGATGAACGTCCGTGGATTATTGGATATAGCGGTGGCAAGGACTCCACTACTGTCGTAGAATTGGTCTATGAAATGCTCTTATCTCTTTCGCCGCAAGAAAGGTTCAAAAATGTATATATAGTATCCTCTGATACACTTATTGAGAATCCTTTGATAAAAATGTATCTTAGCAAAATGAATAAGCTACTTGGAGAGGCTGCCGCATGGGATAATTTGCCGATCAAGTCCTGCATGGTTACTCCTGAGTTTAACAATACATACTGGACAAATATAATCGGTAAGGGACTTCCCACCCCGAGAATGAACGGTACGTTCAGGTGGTGTACTGACAGGCTTAAAATCAAGCCGAGTGCTGATAAAATAAAGACAATAATGGCAGAGGAAGAAAAAGAAGTAATTGTTCTCCTCGGGGTACGTAAAGCGGAAAGTATCGCCAGAAAGAGGCGTATTGAAGGGCGAGAACTTGCGACACGTATGCTTAACAGACATGAAACTATTCAGGATGCATATGTTTATAATCCGATAGTCGAACTTACTACTGATGATGTTTGGAAAGTCCTTCTTGAGCATAATGGCGGTAAAACACCTTGGGGATCAGACAATAGCGAACTTGTTGCGTTGTATTCTGATGCTGACAGTGGTGAATGTCCTTTTGCTGGAATGTCAAACTCCGGTCAGACACAGAGCTGCGGTCAATCACGCTTTGGATGCTGGTGCTGCACAGTTGTCAAAGAAGATAAATCACTGAATGGTTTCATTAAGGCAGGTCATCGTGAACTTATTCCTTTAGCCGAGTTTAGAACGTGGCTCATGAGTATAAGAGATGTAGATGAATACAGAGAAAAAAAGCATCGTGATGGTACTGTTTATGCCGATAAACATGGTAATAAGGGATATGGCCCGTTTACATGGGAAGCAAGAAAACTGATTCTTACTAAGCTTATCGAAACACAAAAAACTATCAATTATGAACTTATCACACTTGATGAACTTAGAGCAATAGATGAAATTTGGGATAGAGAACTCGATCTTTCACGTCGTGTGCTTGTTGATCTTTACTATGATCTTACAGGTAAAAAACTCCCATGGGACAGTTACAAGGAAGCTCTTATAAATGCGGATACAGTAAATAGTATAGAGGTAATGTGCAAAGAATTTAATGTTCCGAGCGAACTTGTACGAAATCTTATTTTATCAGTCCACCAGAACAAAAACTATTCAAATCCGAAAATAATGCGTAAGGATCTTGAAAGACTTTTGAATCAGCAGTGGCTTCATTTTGATATATTGAAGGAGATAGATAATGCAGATAACGAAACTGGTTCTTGATAATTTCAGTTCCTACGAAGGGAAAACGGTTTTTGACTTCACAGTAAAAAAGAAACAGCCAATTATTTTGATAGGTGGACTTAATGGTGCAGGAAAAACATCTATTTTCACAGCAATTAAAATTGCACTGTACGGTCCGTTGGCTTTTGGCTATACAGGTAATAACGCTTTTTACAGCAAGAAGATACGAGGCTTTATAAACGACAAGGCATTTCAGATTCAGCCCTTCACGTCGGGTATTTCCATTGAGATAAAGCTGAAAAAGGAACGTGAAACCAAGCATTATACTATCAATCGCAATTGGAGTATTATTGATTCCAAAATTGAGGAAGAATACACTATTTACGAGGAAAACAAACTTCTTGAAGATCCTGAGAAAATACTGTTTGAAAGCTTTATTCTCAATATTATACCTATAGAACTGTTTGAATTCTTCCTTTTTGATGGTGAAGAAGTTGGAACGATATTTTCTTCTGACGGTTATAATAAGTATGTTAAAAACGCTTTGCTTACAATGTGTGGGATCGATGATTTTGAAATATTACATCACTTCTGCAAAAATTATAATGGCAGAATAGAGAGCCAAGAGGAAGCTGAACTTAACAGTAAGTATCAGGAAGTGCTTGGCAAAATAGATGAAACCGAAGAAGCAATAAGAATCTGCGAAAATACACTTGCCAACAATGCTCAAGAGATTGCTTCTCTTAACACACTCATTGAACAACGTGAAGCTGAATTTGTCCGTTCTGGTGGTTTGCCGCAGGAGGAAGCCAGAATTCTTGAAGAAGAAGTAAACAAATACGATAAGAAGCGAGAACATATCGCCCGTGAGATAAAGTCATTTTTTGAAGAACTGATGCCTTTTTTTATCATGAAAGACATGATACCGCAGCTTGACCGACAAATAAAATATGAAGAAAAGGCTTCAATCCACGAATATATTACTAATATGCTCTCTAAAGAGTTTATCAGTAACATAGTTGCAGATAGAACAAAAAAAGATAATGGATTTTCCGATGCCCTGTATGAAGCTATAATCAAGAGATTTGAAGTATCAAATGGAGCATTTGATGAAATGATATTTGACCTTTCCAAGACAGAAATGGGGCAAATCATCAGTCTTGCAGATGCGGTAAGTTCGTTTGATTCAAAGGAACTTACAAAAAAAATCAAGGAAAAAGACAGATTAGTTAAGAGAATAACTTCTATTAGGCAAAGGCTGAAAAATGCCTTGTCAGAAGAAGATGCTAAAAGATATAAAAATGAAATTGTAAATGCAAAGCACAAAATTGAACTGCTGGAGTTGGAATCTTCTCAAAAGCAGACTGAGTTAGAGGAACTTTACACAAAGATACAGTCATTCAATACTGAACTTAGTACACTAAAAGAAAAAATACGTGCAAGTACACAGGACAAGCACGTATTAGACCTCAGTACAAGTATTTCACAGATGATGGAACGACTGATTGACAACAGCATGACCAGCATTCGTAAACAGCTTTCTCAAAAAATAATAGAAAACCTCCGACAGATATATCGTAAAGATAACCTTATATCAATAATCGAAATTTCTGAAAACTTCAAATTCGACCTGTTTCAAGCACAGAGTTTTACAATTGCCGAACTCAAGTCACTTGTTGTAAACATCGGTGTTAAGGAATTCTTTAAAACTGTTGGAGATGAAAGCATCAGGAAGCTTTGCAGATATTTCTCTTTGAGCGATGCTAATGACATAGAAAACGCTATTATCTCCTGTGATACCAACGATAAAGTGTTTGAACTATATAGGAGGATAGAGCTGAATACACTCTCAAAAGGCGAAAGACAGATTTTCATTCTTTCGCTATACTGGGCAATAATACAAATCTCAGGCAAGCATATTCCGTTTGTAATTGATACGCCCTATGCACGTATTGATGCTAACCATCGAGAAGAAATATCAGCAAAATTTTTCCCGAACATCAGCAGTCAGGTTGTTATTCTTTCTACTGATGAAGAAATCACCAAAGATTATTACGAAATAATCAAATCTTATATATCCAAGGAATATCTGCTCAGAAATGATCAAAGCGAAAATAAGACTACAGTAACGAACGGTTACTTCTTTTAAAGGTGAATAAACAATGATATTCAGACTGAAAACGTCAAAGCAGACTCAGGAGATTTTTGAGGAACTTGAAAGACGTACTAATTATAAACCATATACTTTAGTGAAACACGCTATCGCATGGTCGGTAGCTGAAAAAACTTCAGTTAAAGACTTCAAGTCCGATTCAAACGGACTTGACCTCAACAGACAGACCATTACCGGTGATAATGAAGAATATTTCAAGACGATGTTTGAACTTATAGAAGGAAGATTTCTTGAAGAAGATGAATTCTTCCCAAAGTATGTCAAAGCCCATATCGACAGGGGCAGTAAATTGCTTCTTGATATGTACAATCATGCCGGCAGTGTTGATAAATATATTCTTCATGTTCTCGGAGTAGGTGATACTGTATGATATACCTTGATAATGCAGCTACTTCTCCCGTTGATGAAGAAGTACTGGACGCAATGCTTCCTTATCTCAGGGAGGAATATGGCAATCCATCAAGTAAATACTATTGCAAGGCTAATAATGCAAGGCAGGCGGTCGAAGAAGCCCGAGCCAAAGTAGCTGCTCTGTTTGGTGCAAGCAGTGAGGAAATAATCTTCACAGCGGGCTCGACCGAAAGCACCAATCTTATCATTAAGGGCGTTCTTGATTACAGCAAATACTACTGTGGCGGCAAGAACCATGTAATTACATCAAACGCCGAGCATAAAGCAACTTTGAATGTGTGCAAATATTTGAATGGTGAAATCTATTCCAATAACGATGCCACCATGTCGCTGTTCTCTGCCAACAGCAGAGTTGACAGAGGTTATCAGGCGACATTTATAGAAGTTGATGAACACGGGATTATTTCTTCTGATAAGCTTGAACAAGCTATTACGGACAAAACTGCTCTTGCTTCTTTTATATATGTGAATAACGAGATTGGCAGTATCAATGATATAACTGCCTTAGCAAAAGTGGCTCACAGCCATAACGTGCTGATTCATGCCGATGTTACACAAGCGGCAGGAAAAATACCTGTAAATGTTACAGAACTTGGTGTTGATTTCTTATCAGCATCGGCTCATAAGTTTTACGGTCCGAAAGGAATCGGGTGTGCATATATAAAAGCTGATAAATATGGATTACCTCCAATAACTGCACTTCTCCATGGCGGAGAACAGGAGAGCGGAATTCGTGCAGGAACTCTTGCAGTTCATAACATCGTTGGATTTGGCAAAGCCGCTGAAATAGCGATGCGTGATATGGCAAAAAATCATAAGCTTATTTGCGAGTTGGACGATTATATTATTACAAAACTTAAAAGCTGTAATTGCATCAGAGTTTTTATACCTGACGAATTCAGAGCAAAAGGAATCATAAGTATTTTAGTTGACAGAACAGACTTTAATAACGAAAGATTTATTAAACGTATCAGTGGTGAAGTTGCCATATCCACAGGTTCTGCTTGCAGTTTGGGCGAGCCTTCACACGTCATCAAAGCTTTAGGACTTAAAAACCAAACAAGCAAGATAATCAGGATATCTCTCAATAAATTCACAACAAAAGAAGATATTGATTTGTTTATTTCTGTTTTATCCCATAACATATAGGATGTGATCAGGATGAGGATTATTGATGCAGTTGTTATTGTACTAAAAGAAAACGGAAGTCTTACCTCAAAAGAAGTTTATGAAAAGATAGTTGAAAAAGGATTGTATACTTTTGGTGCAAAGAATCCCCTGAATGTTGTGAATTCCAAGATACGTTGCCATTGTGAAGGTCTTGACTTTCCAAGTGCTTCTCCTGTCAAGTATTTTAAAATTATAGGTAAAAAAGGAAAACACGATCTGTATGCAGCAATAGATCCCGATAATCCAAATACCAAAAGCAACATAAAGAGAATTGTATATTCTGAGGATAATTCATTGCCCGAAGAAAAGATTGATCAAACATATTTATTTTACAAAAACGGCTTAAAAACCCAGATAATAGACCGTATTCTTGAATGCCATCCCAGCTTTTTTGAAAGCCTTGTTGTAAAACTATTGCTTGAAATGGGATATGGTGTTGATGACCAATCAGGGAAAGTTCTTGGGAAGTCTCATGACGGCGGTATTGATGGTGTAATCTACGAAGACAGACTGGGTTTGAGCAAAATATATATACAGGCTAAGAGATATGAACCCGGTAATACCATAGGCAGACAAGTATTGCAATCATTCGTCGGTGCTATGCAGGACGTACAAAAAGGGTATTCATTACAACTTCAACTTTTACCAAGAAAGCAAGAGAATACGCAGAAAACCAGCAGCAAAAAAGTCTGAAACTAATTAACGGTGATCTGTTAGCTGATCTCATGATCAAGTACGGCATAGGTCTTGAAAAAGTCAAAACGTATGTTGTTTATAAGCTGAATGAAGATTACTTTGAGTAAGACGTTACAGCATATTATAATGATTAGATGTAATGGAGTTTTATTATGGCTACAATGAAAGACAAACAGCCGGATACCTACGAGGGAGAGAAAAAAGTCTGGCAGTGCATAAAGGATAATTTACCGGAAGATATCGTATGTTACTATAACAGAGAAGTTAAAGGCAGAGAATTTGATTTTTGTCTTCTTATAAAAGATGTAGGCTTCATGATAATTGAAGTCAAAGGTTGGAACAAGAGTCATATAAGTAAAGTAATTTCTCCTGATGAGATAATCATGACCGATGGAAAAACTGAGGACTCTCCGAGAAAACAGGCAAGATCTTACTCTTTCAGGCTGAAGAATTTCATGAACGAGAAATACGGCATCAATCCGCTTGTTATGAACATGGTCTGCTACCCTTTCATTTCAGAAAACGAATATAATAAACTCGGTTTAAGTGTGGTTTCAGAGCCGGAATATACCCTTTTCAGTGAGGATATCGAATCGGCTTACAGTTTTTCACGCAAAATCCTTGGAGTGTATCAGGATTCTCAGCAGATAAACTTTGATAAAATGGTTGGTAACAAATATGACATAGCAAGGCATCACTTTGAGCCTGCATATGTTGTAACTCCGCCTGCACAAAATGTTACTCCTTACTCATGCCTTTCTGTGTTTTCCGATGGAATAACTCTATCCAATATAAATGACATTATATCTTCATATTTTAAGGGAACAAAGCAAATAGTATTTACTAAAGGTGCTTCCGATCTTGAAGTTATAGCCAAGCAGCTGTCCGAAGCATTTACAAAAAATCATATCATGATAAAAGAAGGCAATCTTGCTATAAACTCATCTGATAATACTGAAACCGTTATTACAGTCAAAAACAACAGACTATCCGTTTTCAATTTTGAAGCTGTTTTAATTGAGGAAGCCATCGCTATTAGTTCTTTTCAAGCCTATAATGGTAATCTTTCAGATGAACAGGAAGCTGAACTTGCGAATATTGCGGCTGTAACCAACTTTAATATTGACCAGTTTCATATAGAACACGCAGAAATTGAACATGATATTCAGATCAAAGCCGGAGCAGGAACAGGTAAAACTTATTCTATGGTGTCGAGAATTGCTTTTCTTTGCAGTCACGCTTCAAATTCAGGGGTTTTCAATCCTGCTGCCGAAATAGCAATGCTCACATTTACCGATGATGCAGCTCTTAATATGAAATCGAGACTAAAACAGTTGTTTGTGAACTATTTTATATTAACAAATAATACACAGTACCTTGAAATGGTTACAAGCATTGAGAAGATGCGTATTTCCACTATCCATAGCTTTGCTAAGGAAATAATCTCAAATACTGCTATAACCCTTGGCATAGGAACAGATTTTACTACTATTATCGGAAAATATGACAAGCAGAAGATTTTTGACCGTCTTTTCACTTCATATCTCGAAGAAGAAGACAAACATAATCCTATATTCTTCAATGGTTTACCAATAGGCATAGATGATTTTCGTAAGCTTATGCTTGGTATTGCCAATAAGCTGTACGAAAAAGGATGCGACATCAAAACTCTTGATATGAGTTCGTGGGGAATTGCACCTGTCGAATTGCCTTATTTAAATAAAATCATAGAACAGGTGGTCGTTGAAACCGAAAAAGAATATTCAAGGCTTCTCATAGACAATAATTCTGTTGCACTGTCTGAATATATGATTCACCTCAATAAGTGCATAGATAATGAAGCATTCAACACTAATCTCTATGAGTTCAAATACGTATTTATAGATGAATTTCAGGACACAGATGATGCACAAATAGCATCATTTATTGCAATGCAGAAGAAACTCGGATTTTATTTCTTCATTGTGGGCGACCTTAAACAGAGCATTTACCGATTCCGTGGAGCTACAATGACTGCTTTTGAAAAAATGGGCTGTGATAACAATAATTGGCTATCATTTACCTTGAACATCAATTATCGAAGCGATAAGAGACTGTTGAGCAGATTTGACAAAGCTTTCTTCTATATGAACAGCATCAATTTGTTGAAATACGAAAGAGATGTTGATGAACTCAGAGGCGTTAAAACAAACAACATCAGTAATGATCTTCTTGTCGTACCTATTCCGTATCATAATTCCGACAAGATGAATTCAACGGAATATTATGATATGCTTTTTAAAGCAATTGAGGAACAGAGACAGCGTATTGCAGCTGATATGGAAACTAAGGCACTCTCAAAGAACGAACGTACTATCGCTATTCTTACAAGAAGCAACTATCAGATCAACGAAATACTGAAAGAAGCAAAGAAACGTGAAGTTATTATAGAAAGCGATAACAACAGCGATCTTTATAGACTTGCACCAGGTACTGATTTGTGCCGTCTTACATCAGCTCTGTGCAATCCATATAATCCGACTTACTTATATGACCTTATACATTCAAGAAACGTCAACGTTATCTTTGACATTCGCTCTATCATCGGAAAAACTGATGAAGAAAAAACAGCAATATTTATTGATTGCCTTAACAAGTTTTATAACTCTGTAATGGGCAAGACATGGGAACAGCTTATCCGAGATATACAGAATGAACCAGTATTGAAAACACTCAGGCTGATATATGAAGCAACAAAGCCGTGGAAAGCATTTTCCCCGTCTGACGAGTATATGCAGGAATACTACCGTGCAAATTATGAGCTTGTTTTTGAAGAGTTATCCAATATGAACAAGAAAAGCTATCTCACTCTTGATTCGATCAATGAATCGCTTCATATCAATATAATGACCGGCACGGAAGCAAAGTCAGGAGAGATTGCCATTGATTCAGAGGACATAAGGGTCATCTGTCTTACAGTTCATAAATCAAAAGGTCTTGAATACGGTACAGTCATAATGCCGGCTACTGATGAAGAAATAGACAAGCCTCATAAAAACGGACTCGAAGTATCCTATATTGATGATAAGATTGGATACTGTCTTTCTGCTAACGGCAGTCAATATTCAAACAGTTTCTATGAAACAAAAACAGAAATTAAAGAAATGATGATGGAAGAATCGAGAATACTCTATGTAGCAATGACAAGAGCGATAGATAATTTCATCTGGTTTATCAATCTTGATGCCAAGGGTAACAACTGGGGCAGAATGCTTAAAGAAATGCATGAGGAGATGTAGACGATATGGGTTTGAAAATATATACATACTCCAATCCATATGATATCCAGCGTGAATCATACTGGAATGAAATTAAAGATTGCGCTCATTTCTGTGTGTCGCAGACAATGGTAAACGGTCTTGAAGATATTTATCCTTCGTTAAAAGAAGGCGGATATCTCACAACTATACGAATACTTATCAACACTCTTTATTCCGACTGGGAAGATGAAAACAGGCGTGTAAAACAGATAATGGAAGTTGACAATGCTATCAATGCACTTCCAATTGATGGGGATGAAAGCGGTAACGCAAGACGTTCGCTTGAATACAATACAAAATCGCTTGTTAAATGTATACGTCTTTTCAAGGAACTTGGACTTAGTGCGAACAGCTTTGATATTTCCCGTATCAACACAGATCAGAAATACCTTATAGAAATATATAGGTACACTTGCAGCAGAGAAAATACTTCGTTTGAGTTCAAAAGAACTTTTCAGGCTGATATTATAGACGAAAAGATACTGGAAGCACTCAAAAACAAACATAAGAATCATTCATATGATAAACTTGACAGAAGCACTGTTGTTATCCACGGAATACACCAATTTACTCCTGCTATGTTATGTGCTATTGAGGATATTTCACGTTTTAAGAACGTAATACTGTTATTCAATTATCAGAAACAGTATGAAGCCATTTATCAAACATGGATTAATATTTATTCTCTGTTTGAAGAAGGAATCAAATACAGCGACGAACCTGAGTTTAAGCCTGTCTCTCTGCTGATCGACAGCTATCCATGTAATACGTTGGCGGATAATATAGGTACGCTCTCAAATGGTGGACTTGAAGTCAAAACAGGTATACTTGATAAGCTTGAAGTCATTGAATTTGAGAATATTACCGAGTTTGCCGGCTATTGTGCCCAGCTTTTTGAAAATGCCCGTAAAGTAAATAAACGTAACGGCTCGCATAATCCCGTACTCTATGATATGACAGAACAGCTTTATTCTGCATCGGGAAAAGTTAATGATATACTCAGAGCATATTTCCCTGAACAGTTCGGAGAAAGACATTTCCTTGATTATCCTATCGGTCACTTTTTTGTAGCTGTTGTTGAAATGTGGGATAATGAAAACGAACGTGTCAAAGTTGAAGATATGTCCCTTATCAAAGACTGTTTTGAATCAGGAATCATCAGAGAGAGAGTTCCGGGAGAGCTTCTCAATTCATTCAATACTATTGAGCCGTATATCGAGAAAGAAACCACACTTGTCGGTATCATCAGTTCTCTGAAAAAGCTTCGTAAATATGTTAATCCGACCGATAAAAGACTCCAACGCATAGGATATCTCAATATCAGCAAAGAAAAACTTGATAAATTGAGGACTGCACTTGAAGAACTCAACAAGATTATAATTGGCTTCTTCTCTGATTTCAGTAGTGGTGGTGATAACTTCAATCGTTTTTACAGACGTATCCATGATTTTATCGTAAAGAGAACACAGGATATGGAGACTCTTGATAAGGAGATGAAAGAAGTTGTTACTAAACTGCTTGCTCGCATGAATAAGATAGATCTCCCTGATACAGGTACTTTCACTTGCCTGAAACAAACCATGTCATTCTATCTCAGTCAGGACGATAGTTTGATACATGGTGCAAATTGGATCGTAAGAGATTTTGAACAGATAGACGGTGATATTCTCCGAAGCAGCAAACAGAAAGCCGACAGGACTTGTTATCATTTCTGTTGTCTTAGCGACAAGGATATATGTGTGGCAAAGGACGAACGGCTTCCGTGGCCGCTTGATATAAATTTCTTTGAATATTCTTATGAGCCTTTGGAACAAAATTATCAAATATTCCTGAAATCAAAAATGGAGTTTAAAAACTTCAAACGTTATGCTCTCCTATATGGACTTGAATTTAATCGTATCGGCTGCAAACTCAGCTATGTTAAAACTGTTGACCGTAAGGACAATGAGCTCTATCACCTGATAAAAATGCTTGGAGTAAAGGTCAGAAAATATCATAACGATGCAGTGGGCAGCTATGTTCCACAATTAAAATATAGTGTTCCGACCGGTGAGCCTTATCCTAAAGATAATAGCATGATTGATAAAATCAAGTATGCTATGTGTCCATACCGGTTTGTTCTTGAAAGCATTGTGCAGGGGAAGACTATTTTTAGAGAAAGATTCCTTGTGATTTTCTATATGAGAGTAATGTTGCAGAGTACTATTCTCGCTAACAATGCCGGATACAGATTAAGTGAGAAAGACCTAAGAAACATCATTAACAAGGAATATCAGGTTCTCGATGATAAGTTCAAAATATCGAACGAATATGAAAAATCTCAGATAATTTCCGAAATGTACAAGTACCTCGTAACAAGTCTTAAAAAATACGGAAAATTTATAAAGCCTTCAGATGATAAACTGAAAGATGATTTTTTAATAGTAAAATTAGACGAATTTATGAAAAAAGCAGTGGGGATTGACCTTGATGCTATCATAAACAATGACGATGAACGGTACAAAGACAACCGGAATAAGCACTGTAAGTACTGCTCAAGCAAGGATGTTTGCTTGCGAATAGCACAGAATTAAGAATAACAGGGGTGACGATATGTTAAAAACGGGAATGTATGTCAGGTGTTCAATTGATATTGAAGACCCGAATGAACCGAGAGATTTTATTTCAGGAAAAATAATTGAAATAAATGAATTTGCTGAAAAAGCAACTGTAAAGTTTTATGACCTTCTTGGATTAAAAAACTATTATAATGTTCCCGAAACGTTAGATTTCCCTTTATCAAAGCTCGGTCATTGCAGAATCAGCAATGGTTCTCTTGCTGAATATAGTGGTAAGCGATATCATATTATTCAGAACAGCAAAGATAAGAATGATGATTTCATCTACTATTTTCTTGCATCTGATAACGGGACAGTTATAAAAGCCTGTGAAAACGACATTGATGTCACTTTTAATTCCGGTGAAATATCTCCTTTGATACAGATGAAGCGATTTGAGTTTCAAAACCCTATGTGGTACTTCGGCAGGAGTGCAGTCAACAGAACTATTCATACTATTGACAATGCATTCTATGGGTTCAAGGAACTCGCCGGCTGTAAGATTTTCCTGAAACCGTACCAGCTTAAAACAGTAATGCGTTGCCTTTCAGAGCAGAATTGCAGATATATGATTGCAGATGAGGTAGGTCTTGGAAAAACCATAGAAGCCGCTTCCGTTCTGAAAGTGTATCTGTCAGACAAGAAAAACAAGAAGATACTTATCTGTATACCTGATGCACTTGTCGAGCAGTGGAAAACCGAACTTGCTTTTAAGTTTAGATTGTTTAATGGTGAAAATCCGAATGGCAACATCATAAAGATAATACCCATGAGTCAGGTCGCTGTAGCAAACAATAAATACGACTTTATAATCGTTGATGAAGTACACTCTATTTTAAATAATCCTCTTCGCTATGTTACTATATTAAGACTGAGTCGAAATGCCGATAATGTAATAATGCTCAGTGCAACACCTGTTCAGAGCCGTAACGAGGAATATCACAAGCTTCTCTCGCTCATTCAGCCTGAAAGATATTATGGCATGAGTGAAGAAAAATTCATAGAATTACTTGAATTGCAGAATAAGGTAGTCCGCAAGGTACATTCTGCTGTAAGCTATCTTGAAGATTATAAAGAAGCAATAAAAGATTCGGAAAATGAACATAATGAGGATACTCGTGAGGCGTTTGACGAACTTGTTGAAACACTTGAGGATATTGCAGACAGAACAAATGATAAAACGATAGAGGGAGATATTGAAAAACTTAACTATGAGGCGGAAAACTTCTCCCTTTTGAGACTTGAAAGGATTGTTGCATATATCTGTGAAGCCTACCAGCTTGAAAAATGCATAATCCGTAACAGAAAAAAGCCCGAAGACACCAATAACAGAGTTCTCAAAGAAATACCTTATGAAATGGATACTGATTTCAACAATACCGAATTCAGAATCTATTCGCTACTTTCCGAATGGATATCAGGAAATACATTTGATAAAAATGATTTTAACAGCAAAACACTTCCACTTATCAGTGCATTTTTCAGTTCATCAGCAGCATTTTCCGATGAATTGAAAAAGAATCCTTCTGTTCCTTCCGAAATAAGAGATCTGGCAGCCGGTTGGATATCCGAAGATCTGAATACAATAAAAAACATACGTCACATTCTTGATGATCCAATGGACTCTATGTCAAGAATGGTCACCGTCTGTGATTATCTGGAGCAGGAAGCCTATGATAAAAAAGTCCTGATTTTCACGCATTTTGCAGGCACACACAGGTTGTTCCGACAGTTGCTGACCAAAGCATTGGGAGAAAACTGCTGTACTTTCTTCTGTGAGGGTATGACACCCGATGAACTGGAACTTAATACATATCGTTTTCAAAACGAATCCGGATACCGTATAATGCTTTCTGATGAAAGCGGTGGTGAAGGCAGAAACTTTCAGAAAGCTGACGAACTTATATGTATTGACCTTCCGTGGAGTGCAAATACACTTGAACAGCGTATCGGACGACTTGACAGAATAGGCAGAGACAAGACTAAGGACGTAGTGTCGGTAATTGTATATGCACAAGATTCCGTAGAAAAAGGCCTTGCTGATATATGGGATAAAGGACTTAACATCTTTAATAAGTCACAAAGTGGTCTTGAAATTATCATGAATGATATTGATGAACAAATAAGATCTGCTGTGATGAATGATTTCAAATATGGTCTGTCGTCTATTGTTGATGATATGATCGAAGAAATAAAGAAAATTGAAAAACAGGTAAAGGAGGAACGTCATTTTGACATTGCAACCTATACCTATCAGTATATAAACAGAGAAATTGAGAAAACCGTAAAGCGTTATAACGAAAGTGAAAGTGAATTGTTCCGTAATTCCATGATGTCTTGGACATCTCTTGCCGGATTCCGTGGAAATGTAGTAACAGAAAACGTTGTTCGGTTTAATGCTTCATCTTTTTCTCCCAAATCCGCATACAATACATTATTTGTTCCTCCTGATATGGACGCAATGATAAAAGACAAACTTAATCAGATGCAGAACCATATCAGAGCATTAAACGGAGATAAAGCCATTCAAAGCGATATTCACTCTATTCAGGGAACATTTGACCGTAATTTAGCTTTAGGGAATGATTATCTTCATTTCTTTGCTCCCGGAGACGGTATTTTTGACAGTATAGTAAATAATGCAATATCTGCATACAAGGGAAGATGTTCTGCTTTTGCTCTCGAAAGTGAAGTCAATTGGGAAGGCTTTGTATTCAACTGGTACATTATTCCAAATGAACTGCTTTTGCTTAAAAATGGGATTTCGTTGAAACAAGTCAATCAATACCGAGGTTTCCTTTCTTCGGAAATAATTTGTACCTATGTAACGATGGACGAAATGCAAATTGAAACAGATCCAAATGTTATAAAAGAGTTCAGAAAATACAATAACACTCCGATAATTCAATTAAGAAGGTGTTTTGCAAATTTTGGAAAACGCACCCCCTCAAATGATTTTCTCGGCATAAAAGAACGATACAGCATTTCCAATCTTTCATGGTTCAAAGAAACTCACTCTGCTTCTGAATGGGCAAGTAAGGTGTCCGCCTGCTATGATATAGCAATAAAACAGGCTATTGAAGAGTTTAAGAAACTCAGACACATAAAAGCTTTGAACGATACACTTAACAGAGAGTTTTGCTCCGTTTGTGCCGCCGCTGCATATTTTGGCAGAGATATTGATCCCCTTGAAAAAATGGGAATCAATGAAATTATACTTGAAGCTTTCACTAAGCCCAATATTGTACTTGATTCAGTATGTTATGTGAGGATGATAAAACTATGACCAACCAAGACATAATTCGCAAGGTTCAGGATTTTTATGATGCTCCTGATTTGACTACAAACAGTGCAGCTATTTTTGATAGCGTTAATACTTGTTCTGCTGTGGCAGTGCGAATGCTCAATGCTTATCAGCGTTTTATGTCATGGCAGACTGCCGAAAATCGGATTGAATTTGAATGTTCACTAAGGAACTATCTTCTTTTTTTTAAAACAGATATAACAATAAAAGGTTATGAGCTTACACAACCGAACCGTTTTGGCTTGATGATGAACCATTCCAAGGGCAGAATCTATGCCAATCTTGACTTTCCACAATATGTGAATGATTCTTTTGTCAGAACTGTATTTGACAGTCAGCCTGTGCAGAAAACTGTCATTGATAAAGAAATCAGAGAGGTTAATCCCTATATATACAAACTTACTAATAAGAAATTCAGAACTTTCAAATCCATAGAACAACAACTTGCAGTTATGGGAGCACTTCGAGTTCCAGCCGGCTATACAGCTATGGTTGCTATGTCAACTGGCGGAGGAAAAAGCCTTGTAACTCAAACAGTTTCGTATCAATACGAAAACAGCCTGACTGTTATTATCGTACCTACGATCTCGCTTATGTTTGACCAACAGCGAAATGCTTCAAGTATTATCGAACCTGAGAATAAATCAGAGATAATCTATTATCACAGCGGTTGCAAAGTAGATGAACTTGTTTCTGCAATTGATAAAAGACGTGTCCGAATGCTCTTTGTGTCTCCAGAAGCACTGATCAAGAATATAAAGATACAGAACAGCATTTTCAAGGCTAATTCACAAGGCTATCTGAAAAATCTTGTAATAGATGAAGCACATATAATCATTGAATGGGGAGCTTCTTTTCGTGTAGATTTTCAGTGTCTCGATTCTTTCAGAAGACTTCTGGTAAATGATAATCCGTATCTCAGAACCTTTTTGCTTTCTGCTACTTTCAGTAAAAAAACCGTTGATAACCTGAAAATGTTCTATTCTGATAATGATCGCTGGATAGAGATACGGTTGGACACACTCAGAAAAGAACCAAGATTTGATATTATAAAATGCCAGTCATATACAGAAAAACACAACCGAATAAAGGAACTTGTATGTAAACTTCCACGCCCTATGATAATATATGTAAATTCTCCTGATGATGCTGAAAAAATACGCAGTGAATTGTCAGAGTATGGATTTAACAATACAAGGGTTTTTACAGGAAGAACCGGTTCTGCTGACCGTGAGCATATCATAAATGAGTGGGTAAATGATAAATTTGACCTGATGATAGCTACTTGTGCTTTTGGTGTCGGTGTAGATAAAAAGGACGTAAGAACCGTTATTCATTCCTATATTCCTTCTGGACCCGATCAGTATTATCAAGAATGTGGACGTGGCGGACGTGACGGTCTGCCTTGTCTGAGCGTTATGCTTTACACCGATGATGACATTAAAGCAGCCATGTCCATGACACAGAAAGTCCTTACGGTTGAAAAAATGTGCGGACGCTGGTTCAGTATGCTGAACAGCCGCAAAGCAAATATTCAACTCGACTCTATTGTGATAGATACATCAGTTAAACCTAATTACAATGACACGGATCATTTCTATGTAGAAGTTAACAATGCTGATATCACATGGAATGTCTACGTCATTCTTCTGCTTAGGAGAGCCGGACTGATAAAGATAACAGATGTTAAGTACGATGATGAAAGGTACATCTTCAACATAGAACTCATTGATAAACGCATAAGATTCAATAATGAGCAGACCGTTGCTCTGTTCAATAAAGTGCGTGATGATGAAAGCAAAAGTATTTATTCAGAAATAAACGAATTAGCTTCCAAGCTTCGCAGAGTCGGAAAAGGCTGCTGGTCATCCATGTTTAATGATATCTACCTGCTCACCGATGAATATTGTGCAGGCTGCAATAATCACAATTCTATCAGAACAGAAAAAAGAAAGTGTTTTCCGTTAAAGAAACCTGTGTTTTATCCTTTATCTTTACCAACCGGAAAGCTATGCGATATAATGGCAGGTACAAAGGAAATGCTTATCATTTGTGAAAAATCCTCCGATGAAATAATAAAGGAACTGTTCAATGCCGGTGCAGATATTATAGTTATGCCTGATGAGTCTGAATATACATCTGAAATACCGAACAGTAATACAATTAATCCCACGCAGTTTTGTATAGGATACAGTGAGTTTTTTGAACTCAGCCGTATAAACAGTTACTATTACCTTTCGGGAACTGTTGTTTTCTGTATAGGTAATGATGAAGAACTTGCCAATAAGGTGCTGAATATCTCATCAGGCAAGGAATATAACCGTGTATTTGTAGTAAACTCTGATTTCTATGTTTCTGGACGAAACAAGAACATATCCGAGCTGATAAACGGTTTATGCAAGTTCGACTATATTATTAAGAAGGAGTTGACATAATGTTTTTTAGTCCAATAAAAACAGAACCTATTCCAGAACGTGTTCTTTCGATAAGCCAAATAGTTGCAGATAAAGCCCCTATAGATGAAAGGGATTTGGACAGTATCCTTATTCCCTCAAAATTGAGTACGGCTAAGACTTCATATTTCAGTCCTGTGTTTGAAACAGCTAAAGAATTGGAACTTATAGGCTATAACGAGGATAAAAAAGTTGTATTCACAGGTAGAAAAGAAGATATAAAATCGTTAGCTTCTTTTCGTTTGTTCTGCAACTCAGTAGTTTTCAAAGACAAGTCCTCCGATTTTTATAAAATTATATCCTGTTTTTTAGAAGCAAATGATGAATGGCTGAATTACGGCTCTGTTAGCACTTCTGACGAAGTTATAAGGCTGATCAATGCTGAAACAGGAATACCCTCTCTTAAACTTGAAAAAGATGTTATTCTTGGTGTAAGATTTTGGATAAACTTTCTTGGCTTTGGATTCTTTCAGGAACAGGCTAAGGTTTTTCTCCCTAATATGTATACAGCTTTAAAAGATTTTATGATTCTTGGCAGCATTGAAAAAGGCAAAGAATACTCTGTTGAGGAATTTATTGACAATCTCCACAGCAGTTCTACTGTTGCATTAAAAAATGTCGGCATGACGCAGACACTTAATCTTGCTATGTCAAATGCTTTGAGACTTCTTCATGATAACAAAGAGATCGAACTGGAAAAGCACCTTGACAGTGAGAAAATATGGCATCTGTTCCCTAATGAGGAACATGAGTTTACATCTGATATTACTCATATCATCATTAAAAAGGTGGTGAAGTGATGGATAAAACTATTGCAAAAATGAGAGTCGGTCAGGTACTGAGAATAGACTCCATTGACAGTACTGACAGCGATTTTCTTGCAACCCACGTTCCTTTCCGCAAGATAGTAGTTGGTACAAATTCCGGGAATAAATTTGATGAAGTCTATAAATCAGAAGAAGATATCTTCAAGGATATTTTCAAAAATGAACTTACACGCAATGAACATCAGTTTATAATAGTTGAAGGCTCAAGTGGTGCGGGCAAGTCCCACTTTATACGCTGGATATATGCCATGCTTTCAGCAAAAGAAAAAGACGATGATGTTGTTCTTCTGATACGAAGAAGTGATAACACTCTTAAAGGAACTATCAGACAGCTTCTTGATATAAAGGAAGTTAAAGAAATATCAAACAAGGAAGCCTATGAGCGACTTGTAAAGGCTAATCAGGCTATTACTGAAAGCAAGTTCAAGTCTACGATATATCACCAGTTCATTGTTGAAATTGAGAACGACACAAGTGAAGTGCTTGGCAATATCAAGCGTAAGAAACTGATTGCCTTGCTTAACAACTCAACATTTCAGGAACGGTTTATGGCTGCCGGTGGTCCGATTGACAGGATTTACAGTAAGATAATAAATTCATCAAGCGTTGATCTTGACCTTATAGCACAATTCAGTAAAGCTGATCTTACACTTGACATTGATTTTATCAATCAGCTTGAAGAAGCCGACAGAAAAGCACGGGACTTTGCAAACAGTCTTATGGAAGGTGATGACGAGGAGTTTATTCAAAAAATCACCGACTATATGAACTCTTTCGTTGAAACGGTTATTCAGACAAGTGCCGGTATAGAACCGGGGGATTTTCAGCAGATATTTAAGGAAATCAGGCAGGAATTAAAAAGGAAAGGCAAGAACCTGATATTGCTTGTTGAGGATATTACCTCATTTACAGGTGTCAATCAGGCTCTCCTTAATGCTCTTGTAACTGGTCATACAGGCTCAAACGCAGTTGACAACCTCTGTAAGCTTATTTCTGTTGTTGGCACTACGACCCAGTATTATAATCAGTTCCGAGACAACTATCGTGACCGTATCACAAAGCAGATAACTATTCACGATGGTGTTATCGGTGATAACAAAAATGATCTCATTCAGTTTGTTGCTAAGTACCTTAATGCGATATCACTTAACAGTGATGTTCTCGATGAATGGGTAAAGAACGGTGCTTATTCGGAAGATATGCCTGTTCATGAAGACAACGAACATAGCCACTGGGATAGATTCAAACTGGCATCAGGGAAACAGATCTCACTTTTCCCATTTACGCAAAACGCTATTATCAATCTTTATGATGCCATGTCTGACCATAAAACACCGAGATATATTCTGAGGGACATTGTAGAGCCTGCCGTAAACGAGGCATTGCATGATATTTCATCATTCCCGAAATTCTGTTTGGGTTGGCGTTCTTCGCTCCCCGAATCTGTAGAAAACAGAATAGGAAACATAGTTCAGTCCACGCAGATAGCTCAGGAACAGAAAGCTGATTACAGAAAGCGTTTAGTCGCCTTTATGAGTTTCTGGACTGACAAGACACTTGACGTTACAAGTAACGGCTGTATCGCAGGAATCAATACGAAAATTTTCTTTGAACTTGATTTCGGTGACTTTGTAAGTAAACTTACAAGCACATCAACAGTCAAGAATGTTCCTGCTCCTGTTCAAAGTAAAAACTCTCAAGCAAAAGCAATTGACACCGTAGCAGTTGAAGTGGCAGTTGAACCGGAGCCAATAGTTCAGCCGGTAAAATCCGCAACTAAGGAACAGCTTAAAATTGACCCTAAGAATCAGAAAGACTATGATTCGTTCAGAGCCAATGTAATTGCATGGCATCGAGACGGAGGAAATCTTATACGCTTTGTTCCCATTCGTGATCAAATCAGTAACTTTGTTTATGATGCCATCAACTGGCAGCAGGAAGGAATACCACTTGACTCAAAAAACAGGTTTAAAGATTCAATAGGTGGCAGACTGGTGGGCTTTGAAAGACAGGATCAGGCTCTTGACAGATGCGTTGTAATATTTGAAGATACTGATGAAACATATCAGCTCCTTCTTTGTTTCGGAAAATGGCTTTACCTCGGTAATAAATCATGGAATTTCCCCGATTCGGCATCAGCCATCTACTTTGCTACATCATGGCTGCAAAGAAATAAGGATAAATTCATAAGTGCTATAAAGAACGTTGACAAAGGTGCTGCTGTTCCTGCATATGTCAAGGCGGCTATGATTGGGAAAGTGTATAAGCTTATCATTAATGGAAAAATCGGTGATGCAAAGTTAAATCATCTGGGTGACGAAACATTTCTCATTACAGATAGCCCGAAAAATGGTAGTTCTGAATTTTCAGTGGGTCACTCTCAGGCATGGTATGACTTACATCAGTTCATATATAATGAGCCTAAAACACCTGATTCATATACAGCCTCCGTTAGATATTTTAATCTTATTCAGGGCGTGACGATAAACACTGAGAACTATGTGTTGAATTATCCTCTATATCAGGCTGCCCTGAAAGAAATACGCAGGTCAGATTATGTGCTTGATGAAAACGAACTCAATGATACCGAGAAAGCCGTCAAGGATAAACGTGAGATATATGAGCTTACTCAGAAAGTCATAGCCAAAGTTCATAAAGTAGTAGTGGAAGAATCGGCTCTTGCCCGAAAAACAGCGTTGGATATACTTCGATATTTCGATAATATAGACATAGAAGATGAACTTGAAGCAAGTGATATTCGTAATCTTATCAATGAGATCTACGACTTTTATCAGAAAGCTTATGCCGCAGGAATAAACCTTGGGAATATAGAAAAAGACAAGTTTGATACGCTTAAAAATGCTGCCTCAGATATAGCCAAAGCTATGATGATACTTCAAAAGGATTATTCAGAAGAAGACGACATTTCTGTTCTGTATGCTTTTTCGTCAAATCCAATAGGAATAGTTTTACCTTTTCTTGCGTTACTTAGTAAAGCAGACAGGGATATTGATACAGCACACGAGCAAATGAGAAGTGAAAAGGAAGACTTAACACGCAAGGGTAGCTGGAGTGATAATGTTGATCCACGTTTTGAACGTCAGAAAAAAACGTTTGAAACAATTTTATCAGAATTACAGGAGGTGTGAGTATATGCTGCATGAAAAGATACAGTCAACAATCGGATTGATTGAAGATGTTGCCGATAACAGAAAAAAAGATAATGACAATACCGCTATTGCTAGACGCAATTCGATTTTTTTTGATAACTTTGCAAAACTCATGCCTTCCATTATCTCGTATATTCTTGCTAAGAGATATTTCAGTTTTACGTTAAAGGAAAATACATCTGCTGTTTTACGTGAGCTTATGAACTATTCTAAAACCACCTTTAATAATGCCAAAGCTGTAAATCCCTCTGCTTTCAAACAAAAAACAGAATCATTTATTGAAGCTATATCAAAGGAATGGGAAGCATTCTATAAAGCTAAAAATGGTGAACTAATCAATGGACTTAATATCATAGTTCTCGTTCATCCGACTCCATCTATTGTAAGAGGTTGCATTACTCCTTTAAACAAGTGTGAAAAATGGCCGTTAACACAAGAAGGTGTTGACTCATATACAGAAGCACAGGGTAAAGCACAAGCTCTTCTGAAGGAAATGAGATTTGATGATGAAATACAAGAGTTTCTTATTAAAGTCCGTGACAAGAAAGCCACTCTTACTGACATTACTCCTTCTATTCTGGAATGGATACAGTCAGAGGATATTGCTGATAAAGTAAGCCTGAGTATCAGGAATACTATGTAGGACGAAAAACCTCGGAAGCCGTGTATCCTTAAAAAGACTTCCGAGGTTTTTATCTGTAAGGAGAGGAAGTGTGATATATGGCAATGAGAATACCTTGGGATAAGTATGAAACAGCTATCTTGATAGATGCCTGTATTCAGGTTATAAACGGTAAAACAGATAAAAATTCAGCCATAAAAATTGTATCTGAAAAATTGCGTAAAAGAGCAGTAAATAGCGGTATTACTATTGACAGTGTATATCGTAATGAAACTGGAATAAGAATGCAAATGAATGCTATCATGTCACTGATCCAAGATAAACAACCCGGGTTCAACAACGTATCTAAGTTGTTTTATGAAATGCTCGAATTGTATAGAACGGAGTATTCGACGTTTTCAGTTATACTAAAAGAAGCCTACGATCAAACTGCTGACATTCATATACAACAAATGGATTTTGATAAATTGTTGATAGCAGATCATCAGGTAGATGCTGTATTTTTCCATAGTCCGGAGGGAAAATATGGCTTTTTAAGCAATTGGTTTTACTCTCCGTTTGTACTAAATAATAATCACTATACATCAGCAGGACAGTTTATTATGCATCAAAAATGTTTGCTATTTGGTGATAGTATTTCTGCAAATGCCATACTTGACACTGAGTATCCGGAAAAGCAACAATATATAGGTCGTAACGCTAAAGGATACATCAATAATGTATGGGCTGGTAATCGTCAACTTATTGCTATTCAAGGGTTGATTGGGAAATTCAGTCAGAATGAAGAATTAAAAGAAAAGCTGTTAGGAACAAGTGAAGCATATCTTGTAGAATGTTCACATTCAGATAAAATTTGGGCTTGTGGAAAACGATTGGACGAGCCTGATAGACTTGATGCGAGCAAATGGAATGGACAGAACATTCTTGGATTTTCCTTAATGGAAGTACGCAGAATATTGCATTTATCGTGCAACTCCTGATACGTGTCATAACAAAAATTGACAAAGATATAAGTTACTATGAGTGAAAGAATATGTCCTGAATGCGGTAGAAAAATGAAGCAACAGTTTATAGGCTTAAAGCACTGTAAATATGGCTTCAGCTGGCTTAAAGATGTCGGATATATACAGTAAAAAAACATAATGAGGACTTCTGAGCATCTCAAAAGTCCTCATTATGCATTATTCTAAACTATGGGTTTCTTTCCCCTTATCCTTGCTCTTTCTCGGCTTGTTAGCAATCTTCATAGCATCACGCTTCAGCTTTGCCCTCTCAAAGTAGCACGTTTTCTCACGTTTCGGAGCATTTTTCTTAGCCTCGATAGCCGCCTTGTTCAGTTCATCGGTCAGCGTTTTCAAACGCTCCTCCTTGCTGTCAAGTTCAACCTGCTGGGGAAACGGCTCCGCTACGATCTTCTGTGCCTCGGCATGGTCAAGACGGAGTTTCGCAAGATTTTCCTTGACACCTTCAATCCTGCCGTCGATGTTGTAGAGAGCGGATTCAAGACGGTTCAGGTTATGGGCAAAACTTTCTATCAGCTTGGTGCTGTGAGCAGCCTGCCCCTGCATTTTTGCTGTCATTCCGCCACCCATTGCGGAACTATTTACGGTAACAGACAGGTCAAAGCCCTGAAAACTACCGATTTTTACGGGAGTGTCAGCAATTCTGATACCGAGTGCGGCATCTTCAAAAGCCTTTGCCGCCTCCTTGCGGTCGGTGTATTCCGTCCCCTGAATTGTGATTTTGAATACGGGCAGTTTCCTTTCGGGGTCAATAGGCAGTTTGCGGAGCGTTTCACGGTCTGCATGAAGCCCGTCAAGTGTTGCAGTCAGCTTTTGCTCCTTATCGGGAAACGCCGCTATTTTGTCCTGCATTTCATAGACGGTATTTTTGTGTTCAGCCGCCAGCACACGCAGTTCCTTGACCTCGTTTTCGAGCATGAGTTTTTCCTTTATTCTCTCGTCACCCGTGCAGAGTGCCTTGATCTCAGAGTAGGTCAGCGCCTGCTGGTCAACGTCCTCGCATCGCCTTGCAGGGGCTTTGCTTGTCATGATCTGGCTGATGAATTTCTGCTTATTCTCCAAAGTCTGATAGCTGTACGCATCGAAAGTGCCTTTGGTAACATAGCGGAATATCTGCACATTCTTGTTTTCGTTGCCCTGACGGATAATTCTTCCTGCGCACTGCTCAAGGTCTGCCGGACGCCAAGGAATATCAAGGTCATGAACGGCAATCAGCTTTTTCTGCACGTTAGTTCCCGTACCCATTTTGGCGGTACTTCCGAGGAGGATTCTCACTTCGCCCGAGCGTACCTTGTCAAAAAGTTCGGCTTTCTGCTTTTCGGACTTCGCATCATGGATAAACGCTATCTCCTCCGCAGGAATACCCTTTGCGATCAGCTTGTCCCGAATGTCGGTGTACACGCAAAAATCGCATTCTTCTTCAAGGCTTTCACGCTCTGCCGCCGATTTGTTGTCATCATTGTCATCACCCTCAATCGTGGCATCGCCCACCGCTTTATGAGGTACGCCCAAATCACAGAAAATGATCTGTGTCAGCTTGTCCTCGGCAGTCTCCGCATGGATACGGGCAACATTTTCAACGCACTTATTGAGTTTGGTGTTCGGGTCTTCCTCAAATGAGGGATCAATAAGACGTGGGTCAAGACCGAGTTTGCGTCCGTCCGAGGTAATGCGGAGTCATATTGTCTATCGACGGGTTAACATTGCCTGCGTTGATAGCATCGGCACGGTCAGCAAGTTCCTGCACAAGTTCCTGCTGGAACGGTGTAACCTCCACCTGTACCACCTGATAATCGCAGTCGGGAACGTCCAGTTTCAGCGTATCAGCGGTACGAATATCCGCTATCTGCTGGAACATGGACATGAGTTCGGGCAAGCCGCTGTAATTTGCGATACGGGTCTTTTCCTTAAAACCATTACCCGCAGGACGGAGTTCCCAGTCGGTCTTTTGCTCCCCGAAAACCGAAATCCATGAGTCGAAATGCTGTAAACCGTGGTCTTTCAAGAAATCGTATTCCAAGTAACGCATCATGGTGTGTAGCTCTGTGATAGAATTGCTCAGAGGTGTGCCTGTTGCAAATACTATGCCTTTTCCATTTGTTATGCTGTCTAAATATTGACAAATCATATACAAATTCATAGTTTTTTGTACTGTGTCATTTGTTTGAATACCTGAAACATTAGACATTTTTGTTGCCAAACGCAGATTTTTAAATAGTGATAGGTAATCCTTTGAAGTTATCTCCGAATTTTCCCCCACTCTACACCGTACATGAGAGTTTCCTGCTCATGCGGCGTGCTATCATTCAATATCATCATGTAATAACATAACTGTATTACAAAGAAATAACCTTATATATCTGCAAGATTTAAGAGTTTTCTGAATTTGTTGATTTTGCTGATTTGCTGTGTATTGAGGTTCAGCAGATTTTTATAACGCTGAATGACCTCGCTGTTTACAGCATGAATAAGAATGTGGGCTTCCTGACATATCAATATCAGGTTGCTGTAGCTGTCATCATGTGATATGCTGTAAGGGATTTTATGATGACAATGAATGTTTCCTATTTCAAGAATTTTGCCTGTAATACTGCACTTTCCGTGTGAAGCACAATAAAGTGACAGGCGGTTATCATTATATTCTATGCTCCGATTGAGAATAGGATTTCTCATCATATAATGCAATACTGTGATATTTACAGTTTCGAGCATTTTATGGATTTCTGCTCTGCCTTCTGCTGTATAATTATTGATGACCCTTTTCTTATCCATAGGATTTTTGTGCTGTACATATCCTAACGGAATAATGGGATTTCCATTGATGTAACGGATTTCTCTGCTTTTACCGTAGTATTCTTTTATATACCCGCACAAAGGCTTTCCGTGCCTTTTTAGTTTTCTCTTAGTTCTTGCGTAAAGTTTTCGGGAGATTTGAAAAGCGATTTTGTCAAATACTTTCCTCACATGAGTTGCATAGCGATAATAATTATGAATGCCTATGACATAGGAATTATAGAAAGTGATATGCTTAAATTCTTCCTTGTCATTGATAGGCTTTTCGATAAGTTTGACTGTCTGTGAGGCTTTCTTTTTAATCTTACGAACAGCCTTATCCGTAAGAGTGGATTTCACAACATACTTCGGGTTGCCTTTGGTGTCTTTGCCTTTTATGGTTGCAGTGATTCTAAAGCCTAAAAATTCTGAACAGCTCTTTTTCCAGATTAACTATTTTTGACTTCTCAGGGCTGATTTCAAGTCCTAATCGTTCTTTGAGCCACAATTTTACAGCTTCAAACATTTTAACAGCATCGGAGCGTTTTCTGCAAAAGATTTTGAAATCATCTGCATATCTTATTATGTAGCACTCCTTCAAATTGCTTTTTCGTAATGCAACATAGGTACTGCTCCTGTCAACTGTTCCTGTTTTTAACACCTTTCCCTTATATATTTTCCTTGTCGGAAGTGTTTCCCATTGGCTTGCTACCCACCAATCCAATTCATTCAGAACGATATTGGATAAAAGCGGTGATATAATACCGCCCTGCGGTGTGCCTTTCTCTGGAAAGCCTATTCCTGCAACCTCAGCTTTCAGCATTAAAGATATGATTTTCAGAAGTTGTTTGTCCTGTATTCCCATAGTCCACATTTGCTTCAATAATTTGCCGTGACTGACATTATCAAAGAATGACTTTATATCTACATCAACCACATAATATAAATGTTGTGTCTGTATCATTTTGTAGACCTGAGAGATAGCATTTTCCGTACTTCTGTTTGGTCTGAACCCATTGCTTCGCTCAAAAAATTTTGCTTCGCATATAGGCGAATATGTGCTAAATTGTTGTAGGATTCATAACCTCTGTCTGCAATGAAAACAGAAGGGATAGAAGAGTCATATCTATCGACCATATCGCATAAAGCACGATGTTCATTACAGCGTCTGCGTCTTTGAACAACAGCGTCAAGATATGTATGGGAAAGCAGATCGTAAAGAGCATTTAAGTGGTAAAGGTTATATGGTTTACTGTCACCCTGTTTGTAATAAGAATCAGGATCATTGGGATTTATAGGCGTACGAATATCCGAACCGTCAAATAGCTTAATCGGATTCATAGTATTTATGAATTGTTTAAAGACATCTTCAAACGCTGATGGAAGAATCTTAGACCGCTGTTGTACCAAAGCAGAGGCAGATAGAAGTTCAGTATTCCCTGAGAAAATATCTATCATTTCATTATTCAGGGATTTTGAGCTGAACCCCAGAACTGTTTTTATTACCTTGTCCATAGGTAAATTCTTTCTTCCGGTAAAATCTGTTTCGGGATTGCGACACTATCTACTTGTTGATTGACAAACTGCCCTGATACTTTTGCTTAATGCAGCTTTTATTCTTTTGACCTGATTCATAGTTTTTTGCTCCCTGTAATTAAGATTGGATTTTACTCCTAATTACAAGGGCTGAATCTGTTCGTAAAGCGAACAGATTCAGCCGCACATTTCTTCTATTTTGTCAAGTCTTTTTCAAAAAAATAAGATAATCTCTAAAAAAACAGGGTACCCACTAACTTGTAGGTGTTCTGTTGCTTAACTTAATGATATTGACCTTGCCAGCACTTTTTAAGAAATAATAAAAATTGTCATTATCTCTGTGCATCGTTTGCTTATTCTTAAGCATATCTATTATAATTTCAGCTTCTTCTGTATATGAAAAACCATCCCATTTTCCAGAATGAGTCCGTCCCGCTTTCTTTATTTTTTGATCGACCCACTGTCGGGTAACACCAAACCAATCGCAAATCCAACTATATTTAAATCCATACTCATTTTTGAGCATAACCAAAATTTGAACATCTAACTCACGAGAAGGTTCTATTTCATCCGATTTCTTAATTTCACCATTGATGAAATAACAAATATCGCCTTTTATTGAACGTCTTTGAAATTCAAGAACCATATCTATCTTTACCCTGCCAAACTGCTGCCAGCTAAGCATATCAACGTTAACTAACGATAGTATATCTCTTATCTTAAACACCTCATAACGCTTAAAGTGGTTATATAAAGCAATGTCATACACATACTTATCTATACTGCTTTCCAAAAAAGACGCCGGTAAAATATCTTCATAATTTACCGATTCAATTTCTGGTATCAATTACTCCTATTCTTCCCTGCGAACAAAGAACTGTTACTCTCCTTCTTGATATATCCCACTTTTCAGCCATTTCGCTTGTTGTTAAAGATTCCATAATTTGCCTACGTTTTAATCCATTAAGCATCTTATACCATATAACAATATTATATTCCCTTAGAGGAACATTTTCAATCAAAAAATACATTAATCGACACTTTAATCTTTGTTTTTATGCATTTTCAATAAAAAATGGTGACAGACCGTAATTTCTGTGACCATTCTGTTTTCGGGCAACCGAAAAGCGGCATCTCCGATTTATGGAAAATGCCGCTTAGCAGACTGTCCGTATTCGCTTCAATTTCTGCAATTTTAATAATTTAAAATTTTAGTCCTCTCTCCTTTCTGCGCTGACGCTGTAAATAATGATATGGATAACGGGCGTGGAAAAGCATTCTTCTTATAAATAGAATCATTTTTACAATTCCACCTGCAAATAACAGACAAGCTGAGATCATAATTACGACAAATAAATCAGGGACAAATGCTTTTACTACCCATAATGGTGTTCCGAAGAAAATTCTGGGCAACATCAAAATGAATACCGGAAATACCGCATGAAAAGCTAACATCCATGCAACAATTCTCCAATTACTGCCCTTTTGGAGACGTTTCTTATACTTTCCGATAAAAAGCAACGGTAATACAGATATGATGAACACAGCCAGATATATCCCGTCATACATGAGATGCTTCATAACATATTCATTCAAAGCAATCTGATTCGGTTCATCTCCCATAAGCATAAGGACAACATCCCAGCCAACTCTGTCGGCAAAATCAGCGCCTACAAAATAATCATTCGTGTTGATAGTGATTGCTGCTCCGATATTGTCTTCCGGAAGAATATATATACATGACATTCCATTTTCGACAAGTCCGCTATGACGAAGCACAGGTCGCTTTAACGGTTCGTTTATGAGTGTCCATCCCATCCCATAACGGTAAGGAATCTCATCTTCTACAGCAACACTGTTATAAAACATCTCATTTATGCTATCAGCAGATATAATATTCTCCCCACCGTTAAGATACATCTGAAGGTATCTTCCCAGATCCTCTGTTGACGAGGAAATATATCCTGCCGGAACAGTTATCCATGCATCGAGCGTATTGCGATATTTGTTATCCGTTTCTACATTGAATCCAAACCAATTCTCATATCCGTCAATAAGACCACTTGCTTTCTTCGGATCAGCATAGGTGTTGTTCATATTAAGAGGCTTTAAAATATTCTTCGTAACATATTCTTCGTATGGAATACCGCTGACTGTTTCTATCACTTTACCGAGCAATGAGTAATTCACATTGGAATACAGATGCAAGCCTTGTTCACTTACAATTCTGAAATTGGTAAGATTCTGATGTTCGCCTAAACCACTCGTATGGTTAAGCAGCTGAAGAATCGTAATTCTTTCTCCATCCGTTGCGTCTGGAAGATAATCCGACAAATGTGCATCAAGTGACACCTTCCCCTGTTCAACCAACTGCATTATGCATAGCGCCGTAAATGATTTACTCACAGACCCTAAAACATACGGAGCATCCGTACTTCCATAATTTCCATAAGTCTTTGAGAATAGTGTTTCGTCATTATCCACTATTGTAATAGAGAATGACGGAAAATGTGTTTTGGGTACAGTATTGGAAAGATAATCATCTATCCTGTCATATATATTTTGATTATTTTCATTGTTCGTAGAACCGTCTGCAAAAGCCGCCGCATTAAATGTAAACAGAAGAATCGCAGATAGTACAACTACCAACAGCCTTATATGTTCTTTTCCTTTTAAAATCATTTAATAATATGTTACCTCCTGCTTTTCTATGACAGATGTTGGTTTGACAAATCAGGAATTTATCTATTTTCCCGATCGGAAAGTGTTTTAATAAACAGACCACGAAAAACACCTTCCTCCATCCATACATTGACGACATTTTAAAAATATATGTACTAATTCTTTATATTTCACATAGTGTTTTTAAATAACAATTTATTATATAATCTATTTGTTCATATGTTAGCGTACTGTAAAGAGGTATAGTTACCTCATTTTGATACTGATTATAGGCATTAGGATAGTTATTTATGTTAAATCCAAGATTTTTATACGCTGTCAACATTGGCAGCGGCTTATAATGTACATTTGTTGCTACCCCAAATTCTGCCATTTTTTCAATAAATTTATTTCTTTCATTTATCGATTTACCTAATAATCTTGTTAAATATAGATGTCCACTCGATTGCATATTATCACTATAATGTTTTAAATACTCAATATTATCTATATTTCTAAAAGTATTGTCATATATTTCAATAATATTTTTTCTTTTTAAGAGCATATTATCATATCGTTTTAATTGTGCAAGTCCAATAGATGCTGTTATATCCGTCATATTACACTTATAATATGGTGCAATTATATCATATTCCCAAGCACCTGCTTTCATTTTTAATAAAGCATCTTTTGATTGTCCGTGCAGCGATAATAACATATATTGTCTATATATTTCATTATCATCTATTCCGTTAATTGTATTCCAAGTTACTGCTCCCCCCTCACCTGTTGTGAGATTTTTTACTGCGTGAAACGAAAATGTTGTAAAATCTCCTACTTCACCGCACTTTTTACCATCTCTAACTGCTCCTAACGAATGTGCACCGTCAAATATGACTGCAACTCTACCAATAGCCTCTTGAATTTTGTTAGATGGTTTAAAAATATTGCGTTTTGCGTCTACTGCTTGGTATATCTTTGAATGGTCACACATAACCCCTGCAATATTAACAGGTATTATAGCTTTTGTATTCTCTGTTATTGCATTGTAAATATCGTCATAGTTTATTTCGTAACTATCCGGCATTGTATCAACTAAAATTAATTTAGCCCCTATATGATATACTACACTTGCTGTTGCTGTATATGTATATGCTGTGGTTATTACTTCATCACCTTTTCCTATTCCAAGAATTCGAAGTGTCATTTCTAAGCAAGCAGTAGCCGAATTTAAACATACTGTTTTTTTTGTATTACAATATTCAGATAATTTTTGCTCAAATAATTTGGTTTTAGGACCTGTTGTAATCCAACCGGATTTTAAGGTATCAATCACCTCATCAATTTCCGATTGTGTTATATCCGGAGGTGAAAATGGTATTTTCATTTTTAAATCAGACCTCTTTAAATATGATTTTGTATTTTAAAAGCTGTAAGAGTATTTTTCATAAGCATTGCCACTGTCATTGGCCCTACTCCACCCGGAACAGGAGTTATATACGATGATATAGGTTCAACCTCTTTAAAATCTACATCACCACATAGTTTACCATTTTCATCTCTATTCATTCCAACATCAATTACAACTGCCCCTTCTTTTACCATATCTGATTTAACAAACTTTGGTTTTCCAACTGCTGCTACAAGAATATCTGCTGATTTACAAATTTCTTTTAAATTTTTCGTTTTGCTGTGACAGATGGTAACAGTTCCATTATTATGCAATAACAGCATTGCCATTGGTTTTCCTACTATATTACTTCTGCCTATAACAACACAATTTTTTCCTTCAACCTCTATATTCTCGCTTTTTATCAGTTCCATTACGCCTGCCGGTGTACAAGGCAAAAAACTGTATTCCCCAATCATTATTTTTCCAACATTAGATGCGTGAAATGCATCAACATCTTTTTGTGGCTTAATTGCTTCGATTACTGCGCTTTCATTTAAATGTTTTGGTAATGGTAATTGTACAAGCACTCCATTTATGTTTTCTTTATTATTTAATTTTTCAATTAATGACATTAATTCTTCTTGTGTTGTTTCTTCTGGGAGGGCATATTCCTCAGAATAAAATCCGACCATATCACAAGCCCTTTTTTTATTATTTACATATACTCTTGATGCAGGGTCATTTCCTACTATAACTACTGCAAGTCCCGGCACTTTATTATACATTTCTTTTAATTTTAAAACTTGTTGTGCCACTTTATTTTTTACATCAGAAGAAACTTTTTTTCCATCAATTATCTTTGCCATTGTTCGATACTCCTTTATTATTTGATATTTTAACAGAATTAAATGTTTTATTAGTTTTTTTAAATTGAAAATAAATTAACATAGCAATTCCTATTAATACAGTAATAAATGCAAGTAGTTGTGATACCCTTATATTTGTATCTGGAATATATAAACTGTCAGTTCTAAGCCCTTCAACTACCATTCTTTCTAAGCCATACCATATTAGATATAGGAAAAAAACTTGTCCGTCATATTTCTTGAATTTAGCCGTAAAAATATGGAGTAATAATACACCTGATAAACACCATACAGATTCATATAAAAAACAAGGATGTACTTCTAATCCATTTGTACCTTGATTGGAAGCATATAAATTTATATTTTCGCTTACCATACGAAATATAGATGTTGTTTCTGAACCAAATGCCTCTTGATTGATAAAATTTCCCCATCGTCCTATTCCTTGACCTATTAAAAATCCTATTACCGAAAGATCTAATATTGCAGGTATATTTATTTTTTTTATTTTTGCGACAGTTAGACCACCAATCAATGCACCTATAATTCCACCATATATAGCCAAGCCACCATTGTGTATATTAAATATATCCTTCAAATTTTGTGAATAATAACTCCATTTAAATATAACATAATAAAGTCTTGCCCCTACTATCCCACATATTAATCCAACTATTACACAATCTATAAAATCGTTTAAATTTATACCATATTTCTTGGTTTTAGGAAAACAATATATTACAGCAACTATAAAACCAAATGCTATTATTATTCCGTACCAATAAACACTATATGTTCCTATTGAAAAAGCTGCATTACTTATCTTTAAATCATTTATTCCAAGTCCTGGAAATGATACATTAAATGTTGTATTCATAAGAATTAATCCTCACAAAAAGGCTTAACAACAGATAATGAACAGTTATTTACATCAAGTTGTTCTTTTAATCTGTTTTCAATATCATTTTTGGTTATTTTTGCAATAGCATTAATATAATCATATAATTCTCTTTTTGAAAAATCAAAGCTTATAAGTATATCAGCTATATTATCCGGATTATCAAGGATTTCTATACTTTTTCCATATATAGCTCGTTTTGACATCTCAAAATCTTTATCACTAATACCGTTTTCGTGTAAATTTTCTATTGTCAATTTAATCATTTCTGTTACTTTTTCAGGATTTCTCGACTCGCCCGAAAATAATACTGACGCATAACCTCTGCCTTCAAAATATTCATAACCAAATGAATCATTAATAAGTCCTTCATTTATTAATTTATTGTATAAATCTGAGGCATCTGATAACAATGAATATAAAATGATATCTGTTGCAGCTATTTCTTCAACAGTAGCTACTCGTTGCTTAGCCTTCTCCTTAAATCCAAGAACAAATGATGGCATAGCAATATCAAAATTTTGTTCTATATATGACTGACATACTTCGTATGGCTCATCTTCAAATATAGAGTATGCCTCTTGCTTTGGAGATGGTTTTAATTTTTTATCAACTATTCTTAATACTTCTTGTGGTTCTATATTTCCTGCTATACATAATGACATATTGTTAAGATTATAAAAACATTCATAACACTTATATAATTTTTCAGCAGTAATATCAGCTATCGATTCTACTGTACCCGCTATATCAACGCTGACAGGGTGATTATGATACATAGCTGTAAGAACATTAAACATTACTCGCCAATTTGCATTATCATCATACATTTTTATTTCTTGTCCAATTATCCCCTGTTCTTTCTGGACAGTTTTTTCGGTAAAATATGGGGATTGAACAAAATCAATCAATATATTTAACGATTCTTCGAAATTATCTGAACAGGAAAATAAATAACAAGTTTTATCAAAACTTGTATAGGCATTCGCCATAGCACCCGTCTTGGCATATTTTGCAAATGCGTCCCCGTCTTCACTTTCAAATAATTTATGTTCCAAATAGTGTGCTATACCATCGGGTACTACTATTTTCTCGCCCTTATACATAAATGTTGTATCTATTGAACCAAAATTTGTACCAAAAATAGCATAAGTGGAATTGTATGATTTCTTGGGATAAACATATATCGTTAAACCTGATGGGTGTAACATTTTATAGTAACTGTCGCCTATTCTATCGCTTGATATTTTTGTAAATTCCATTATATTAATCCTCCTTTTTTTCTTTACCTGTAAGTGTATATATTGTGTCAAGTTTAATGGTATTTGCAGATTTAATTATATCCTCTTTGCTGATGGCTTTTATTTTTTCAATGGCTTGTTCAGGCGAATTTATTTCGTGGTCAAATATCTGCGATGTGTACCAATATTCAAGATTACCTATACTATCACATATACTGTTAGTAGCATTTATAAAACTCATCTTTGCAGCAGTAATTTCCTCATCTGTAATATTGCCGTTTTTTAATTCGTTAAGTTGGTTCATTATCTCCTTATATGCTGGTTCTATATTTTTAGTTTCAACACCGGATTCAACAAACATACAACCCTTTAATCTATTGTAACTTGACGAACAATAATAACAAAGACTTAATTTTTCTCTTACATTTAAAAATAATTTTGAATGTGCCGTACCACCCAAAATAGAATTTGTTAAACGCATAGCCATTGTATCTCCATCCGGTTCGGCAATTCCTGTTCTAAATCCCATAACAAGTTTTGATTGTGATACATCTTGTATATCATTTACTTTATTTATTTTGTTTACCGTTGATATAACTTGTGTATTTAGTTTGGTTGATATTAATTGCTTTTCAGGCAAATATCTTGCAAACATTTCTTTTACATCATCATAATCAGATGAGCCAATAGTAACAATTTCAAAAATACCGTTATTTATCATATTTTGCCAAGCAACATATAGGTCCTCCGGTGTTATCTTCTCAACTTGCTCCTTTGTGCCAAGCCTATTTATACCAAATTGTTCATTTGCAAACATTATTTCCGTACAACGCTTTAAAGAATATTGTCTTTTATCATTATACATAGCATCTATATAATCAAGAACTTGTCTTTTTTCTCTTTCCACATCTGATTTGCAAAAAGCACTGCCTTCAACATTGGGATTAAATATCATAGAACATAATAATTCAGCCCTCGATTTTGATATCTTTTCTCCTTCATCAATAGCATACTTATCGTCAATTCCTTGTGTAGACAATATTATGGATAAATTATCACCTATTTTTCTTGTTGTCCCAGATATATTGGCACCATATAACATACTTAATTTTCGATTAAGGCTTTGCATATTAGGGTATTCTTTGCAGGAACTGCTTATAACATTCGCTAAAACTGTATTTAGTGGTGCGGTTTCTTTATCTAATGGCAAATATACATTTACATAAATTCCATTTGCCTTAAATTTATCCTCTTTTATAGATGTAAATGTTACCCTGTTATTTATAGGATTTCGGTTTATTTTTGACATTTTATCACTCCATCTTTTAATAATATTTTACTGCCGTGGTTTTATTGACCATATTATATATTATATCATATCAAAATATGAAAATAAATAACAATTTGTAAATCATATAACTTGTATCATACCCCCTATATCTTCGAGCATATAATTTCCCGTTTGTTCAATATATATACCATTATTCCGTGCAAATGATTTTATTTTATTATAATTTCTATGTTCCTTTATATTTCCAAAAAACAGTAATATATCTTTATCAATTAGTCCGCAGCTGCCTCCTATAAAACCATAATCATAACCATTTAATTTTATATCACCGTTCTCTATAAGCAAAATGTCCAAATTATTTTTAAGAGATTTTAATATCGATTTATCTGCCGTAATTACAGCATTGTTATTAATAATTGCTGTTGAACATCTGCTATAACCTTGTTTTGTATTTATAAGAGTATATCCGTTCTTTGAAAGATTAGTTATATTAAAATCTAAATATTTTATATTGCCTATTACATATTTGTTTATGATAAGTGCATTCAACGCTATATCATTTGGATAATTATACGCTAAGCTTTTATCTGATAAAATTATTTTTGCACCTATATTTGTTAACGCTTTCTGCAGAGATGTGCAGTTTTTTTCTACCAAAAATTTATCATTTCCTAAATGAATTGCTTGCATATCCGTATGATATTGCACTGGTTTGTCAATACGACTTAATTTTTCAGATTTTATAACAGATATATTGTTATTATTAAGATAATCTATTATTTTATTATGTATTCCCGAAACTATAACCGTTTTCACGGCTTGTTTCGGAATATTCGGTGTTTCAATAAACTCCATATAATCTACTCCATTCTTAAAGCATCTATGGGGCTTAGTTTAGATGCTTTTATAGCAGGATATACTCCAAATATTATTCCGCATATTACGGAAAATATAGATGTATATATTACTATATCCCATTTTAATTTGATATTTATTCCTAATATCAAAATTACTATATACGATACTGACATACTTATTATAACACCTATTGTACAGCCAATTAAAGAAATTAGTACTGCCTCTATTAGAAATTCTGTTATTATATCTGATTTCTTAGCTCCTAATGCTTTTTTTATTCCTATTTCTCTTTTTCGTTCACTAACTGCTACGGTCATTATCGTCATTATACTTAAACTTGCTACCAATAGCGATATTGCCCCAACACAAGATAATATCATCGTCACTATATTTAATATACTATTTAAACCATCTTTTTGTTGCAGCATATTCATTGTACTATAACTTGAAGAGAGATTATTTATTTTATTAAGTTTGTTTTCAATTATATTACATACACTGTCTATATTATATCCGTTATTTACTTGTATAGCTATTTTTTGAAAATCTGTTGAGTAACGATATTTTTGCATAGTAGTATACGGAATATATACAAATTCGGGAACAATATTTCCTACTATACTTCCCATTATATCTCCGCCTGTTTTTACTATACCTACAACTTCATATTTATCTCTTACACCACCAAAATCTATATATATACTCTTTCCAACAATATTATCTCTATTATATATGCTTTGTGCAAATGCTTGGTCAACTAAGCATACATTGTTTGCCGAATTAATATCATACATACTTATATAACGACCATATAATAAACTCATTGATATTACTTGATTTGTATCTGCAGTAATTCCCCATAACATACTTTGATATTCATTATTATGAACTGTTACAACAGCACTTTCTACTGTCAGCGGTACTGCATTTTCAACAGACGATAAAGATTTTATGGCTTCAAGTTCTTTCTCGCCTAACGGAACATTTTCGTCAGATGTATATATATTACTGCTTGTCGATATTATTATCCCGTCCATACCGAGATTTTCTAATTCATTATTTATCATAGTACTTCCACAATTACTTATGTTTCCTATTATTATAACAGATATAACACCAATTGATATACCTATTAATGTAAGTATGCATCTAAACTTTTTTCTGAATAAATTTTTTACTGCACTTGATATATAGTCCATTCTAATTACTCCATTATAATATAATCATTTTCATTTGTACCTTCTGCATTTACTATTATCGTATCACCACATTCTAAACCCGATATTACTTCTACTGTTTCAATGTCTTCTATACCACATTCTATATATCGCTTTTCACTCATACCATTATTTACTACAAATACATATTCATCACCATTATTATCTGCTCTTATGGCCGTATATGGTATAGTTATACACTCTTTTTCTGATGTGATTATTTTACAGGTCGCTGTAAACCCCTTCAATATTTTCTCGTTTGTATTATCTATACCCACTTTTACCGCTACTGTCGTTTCTTTACCTGTAAGTGTTGTCGTTTGCTTTGCCTCTTTCGCAATATCAGTTACTAAACCATTACATTCTATATCCTTGAAGCCTACCCCGCTTATCTCAACTTTTTGCCCTAATTCTATACTGCTTATTTGTGCTTCGTTGATGCTTAATGTAACATTCATATTGCCGTTAGTGTCTATACTTATGATAGAATCATCTTGTGATATATATTCATTAATATCCGTATTCACAGATGATACTGTACCACTGCAAGGAGCATATATATTATATGTTTCTGTTGGAATATTAGAAATATAATCTTTTATTTGATTATAGTCTATATCCGACATTGTTTGTATAGTATCTAAATCCTCCTTGATTAGTTTTAAAGTTGCAATTATATCGTCTTTTTGGACAGTATCTCCCTCTTGTACATATATATTACTTGTAATAGCCTGTGACGGAGCTTTTATATCTTTTGATGTATCATATTCTATTCTTCCGCTTGATGTAACATACTCCCTTACTATACTTTTTTCAACTATAATTACATCTTTATGATGTATTTTATTCATATACATATGGCTTATAATATTTATAGCTGCTATGCAAATTAGCGTAACTATTATCGTAAATGTTGATTTCTTCATAAATAAATAATCCTCCCTTACTTTATATACTTATTATTATATAAATAAGAGAAGATTATTAGTAAAATAACTATAATAAAATTTGTTTATTATGATAATAATATTATTAAGGAGTTGATTTATTATGACATTAATCCCGTGTGCTGATAATTGTATATACCAACAAGACGGTTTTTGCAGAATGGAAACCCCATCTATTGTAACTAATATAAGCAATAACTCACCAAATAATAACTGCATACACAAAATTGAACCTGATAACAATAAAGTTACCCCAAATATTGAACAGCATCTCTAATATTTTTTACACCAATTATTTCTATATCTAAATTTGTAGGAGCTTTTACGGATTTTAGGTTATAGTAAGGCATTATTATTTTCCTGAAGCCCATTCTTACAGCTTCATTAACTCGTGCCTGAGAATTAGATACTCCACGAATTTCTCCGGCAAGTCCTATTTCTCCAAATACTATTGTATCCTCAGATATAGGTGTATCTTTTAAACTGCTTATAAGTGATAATGCTACCGCTAAATCAACAGCAGGCTCATCTAATCTTAAACCTCCAATTATATTTATATAGGAATCTAATCTTGAAAAGAAATATCCTGCTCTTTTCTCCAAAACCGCTAATAATAAAGCAAGTCTATTATTATCAAATCCTGTTGTTGTTCGTCTTGGATTTCCAAAAACCGTTGTAGTGGCTAATCCTTGTATTTCTGCAAGAATAGGTCTTGTACCTTCCATAGTGCATACTACACAAGTTCCGGATACACCTTTTGGTCTGCCTGATAGTAACATCATAGATGGATTTTCAACTTCTGTTAATCCATCTTCTGTCATCTGAAATACACCTATTTCGTTAGTCGAACCAAATCTATTCTTAACTGCTCTAAGTATTCTATAAGACATCTGTCTGTCACCTTCAAAATGTAAAACAGCGTCTACAATATGCTCTAAAACTTTTGGCCCTGCAATTACACCTTCTTTATTAACGTGACCTATAATTATAACAGGTATATCAAGTGATTTTGCCGTACGCATAAGCATATTTGTACATTCTCTAACCTGCGTAACACTTCCCGGAGATGATGATATTTCAGAAAAATTCATTGTTTGAATAGAATCTATCATTACTAAATCCGGTTTTTCTGATTTTATTTCTTCACATACAATTTCTATATCTGTTTCGGTCATTACAAGCAATTTTTCACTCTCAACGCCTATTCTTGATGCCCGTAACTTTAATTGTCTTTTGGACTCCTCTCCCGATACATATAATATATTTAATGTATCTCCTAAATATTTGCATACTTGCAGCAAAATAGTAGATTTACCAATACCAGGGTCTCCTCCTAATAATACAAGCGAACCTTTAACTATACCTCCCCCTAAAACTCTGTCAAGTTCACTTAAACCTGTATTGTATCTTTCTTCACTGTCTGTTGAGATATTTTTCAATAGTATGGGTTGTGAATTTGACAGTGATTTCTTACTGATATTGGATAGAGTTGTGGGTGATACTTTTATTGTTTCTTCTTCAAATGTATTCCATTCATTACAAGACGGACATTTTCCATACCATTTTGGACTTTCATATCCGCACTGTGAACATATATACATATTTTTTACTTTATTCGCCATTTTAATCTTCCCCTTATTAATTGTAATAATTATAATACTCTAAAAAGCCACAATATATTGCATATGCTACTTTTCGTTGATATTCCGAATTTTGCAGCAAATGTGCCTCGCTTTCATTTGATATAAATCCACATTCCACAATTATAGCAGGATTTTGCGTGTTTTTTAAAAGATATATACTATCATCTGCCTGCTTCAATTCTCGGTTATTATCCGGCTGCAAAAAACCGATAAATGCCTTCCTTACACATTCTGCCAATTCTTTACTCTTTGAATTGTTTTTTGAATAAAACATCTGCGCACCATAATATTTACTTTCGGAAAATTGATTTTGATGTATGCTGATAATTATATTATTATCAGAACTATTATAAATTTTTAATCTATTCTTCATATCTGATACCTTTTTTTCTTTTATCGTATCTGCATCAGCATTATAAATCGAAATGTCTTCCTCCCTAATCATAACAACTTGAAATCCCGAAAATTCTATTAATTCTTTTAGATACATTGATATTGAAAGATTTATGTCTTTTTCTAATATATTATCTACACCTACCGCACCACTATCTTCTCCCCCGTGTCCGGCATCTATTATTATGGCAGGTGTTGAATTTATGTTCAAATTAGATGTATCTACAACAGATGCCTCTACCTTATAAAAAGCATTGTATATAAATATAGAAAAAACAAATATATATGCCGCTGCACCTATATAACATATAATCTTAGATATTTTAATAATAATCACCCCCTTATAAAAATTATGCCGGGTGATTTTATTTTATGTTTACTATAACAATAAATATATTTAAACCTACCGTTTATTATTCGGTAGGTCACTTTGTTATATTAATTTTTATGATTTGCTATATTTCTGTAATTATATGTATCTTCTGTTACAGTTGTTCCATTGACTTTATAAAATTCTTTACTTATTTTATCTAAACTATATATTTTATGATTTAATTTATCTTTTATGCCTGTCAACCTGTCCTCTATTGTATCTTGCCCTATTTTTAAGTCCTCTTTCATATTTTCAATTTCTATACTAAAAGTCTTTATTTCATTTATTACGGATTGTATTATTGATACTGTTTCCATAGATTGTTTTTGTATATTATCTACTATATATAATGCCTCCTGCTCTGCTTTCTTTTTTATTTTAACCACACTTTCTGTAAGCTCGTCAAATCTACTTGCTTTTAAACGGTATTCATCTGCAATCGCTTGTATTGCTCTTTTTTCTTCATACGCCCTTCTTAGCTCATCTTTATAGGCTTTTTCACTATCAGATAATTGTGAATATAAATCAGATATAAGTTCTTTATCATCTTGAATTATTTTATACATTTTATCCCGTTCTTCTATTACCTGCAATAATATTCTCTCTTTATCCGATATATATAACTCTAAATCCTGTAATACTTTACTTAATTTATATAGATCTTGTTCATCGTTATTAGTTAGGCTCATCACCTCACCCCTATATTTATCTATGGTTATTTATCAATATCTTAACAGCATTTATCGCTGTATTAATAGCATTAGATATATTATAATTATCTGCATTTGTACTTGTACTGTTATCTTTAAGTTCTTGATTCCATATTGATAATAATACTGCTCCTGCTTTTATTCCTCTTAGTAATGATACTATAAAAATACTTGCCGTTTCCATTTCAGACGCAAGTGTTCCCATCTTTAACCACGACTGCCATTTATCTTTTAATTCATTAGAATTGGGCATTAACTCCGGATTGTGCTGTCCATAAAATGAATCTTTACAGTGCACTACACCGGTATGATATTTATATTCAAGACTTTTGGCACTTTCTACAATCGCAGATAATACCTCAAAATCCGGAACTGCCGGATATTCTACATAAACATATTCTTTACTCGTACCTTCCATTCTTATTGAACCTGTTGGTATAACTAAATCATTCGATTTTACTGATTTATTCATTCCTCCGCAAGTACCAATCCTTATTATATATTTTATACCTAATAGACTGAGTTCTTCTACTGTGATAGATGCTGATGCTCCTCCTATTCCCGTTGATGTAATAAGAACATTTTCTCCGTTTATTTGTCCTATATATGTAACAAATTCTCTTTTCTCTGATAAGAATTTTGGATTATCTAAGTATTGTGCTATTAATGGCACTCTCTTTGGGTCACCTGTTAATATCGCATATTTAGCACTGATATTTCGAGATATTCCGAGATGAAAAAGTGTATCCTCATTCATAATGTACTTACTCTCCTATTTCTTTTTATATCATATCTTTTTTCTTTAATATTATAAAGGCTATTATCATAATTATTGCTGCAAATATACACGGAAACCACCAATAATGGTCTAACGGTAAATTATCTACATTCATACCATAAAGTCCGGATACAACTGTTGGTATGGAAAATATAAGCGTTATTGATGCGAGTACTTTCATAACATCATTCAAATTATTAGATATAATGGAAGAAAATGCGTCCATTGTTCCCGTAAGAATATTTAAAAATACTGTTGACATCTCTATTGCCTGTTTTACTTCTATAAGTACATCATCTAATAAATCTTGGTCCTCGTCATATAGTTTAATCATACGCCCTCTTGCAACTTTATCAAGTGTTATCTCATTTGATTTCAAAGATGATGAAAAATATACAAGCGATTTTTCTATTTCTAATAATTGCATTAATTCTTTATTTCGCATAGATTTTCTTAATTCAGATTCTATATGCTTGTATATTTTATCTATTTGTTTCAAGTAGTATTGATACTTAGATGCCATTCGCAACATAAAACTTAATACAAAATGTGTTTTGAAATTTGTTTTTATATCTTTTACAACTCCCTCTGCGAACTCGCTTATTATTGGATTGTCCTTTAAAGATACTGTTAAAACATTTTTCTCTGTAATCATTAATCCCATAGGTGTTGTTGAATATGTAAGACTTTTTTCGATTTTTTCCACAACCGGTATATCAATAATTATGAGTGTAACTCCTTCCTCCGAATCTATATGTGATGATTCTTCCTCATCAAGTGAGGCCCTGAAAAAATCCGGTTCTATATTTAGTGTTTTTATAAGTGTATTAATTTCGTCTTCCGTTGGTGCTATGCAATTTATCCAACAACCATTTTCGCATTTTTCTATCTCTGTAACCTTATTTTCAATTGTTTTGTAGTAAGAAACCATAGTGCTGTTATTCCTCTTTTCGTGTTGAATCAGGCACAATTTATACTGTGACAAATATGTCCTATATGCCCAAACTCGTTATAATTATTAAAAATACTTCGTTTACCGTCAGGGTCTATACTCATATTTGTCACCGTCCTTTCTACAAAACTATTTAGTTCATTTAATTTTGATAATACAATTATAGCACTTTTTATATAAATTACAAGTTTATTTTAGTATTTATTATACTAAGCTGTTCCTTCTTTATTTGGTTTTTTCTTTTTTTGTTTTATTTTTTATACGAGAATTTTTATTTACAATTATATAAATTTTATTCACATACTTACATATAAGAAAAGAGCCTAATTTAACTACAAAAATTAGGCTCTTTTCTTATATATTTTTTATTTTCTTCCAATATTCGCTAAAACTTTGTTCTATTTTATTTTCCGCAGGTTTGTAATAATTTTTATATTTTAATATATCAGGCATATACTGTTGCTGTACCCATCTGTTAGGATAATTATGCGGATATAAATAAAATTGTCCTTTTTGTTGTACATCATCTCCATCATAATGCTTATTTTGTAAATGTCTTGGAATTTCTCCTATTTTTCCGTTTTCGACATCTTTCATAGCCTCTATTATTGCATCGTGCGCAGAATTAGATTTTGGTGCTTGTGCTACCAATATAACAGCATCTGCAAGCGGTAACTGTGCTTCGGGCATTCCCAACTGTAACGCAGTATCTACACAAGATTTTACTATTGGTATAATCTGTGGATATGCAAGTCCTACATCTTCACAGGCACACGCTAACAGCCTTCTGCAAGCTGATGCCATATCACCTGATGACAATAATCTCGCTAAATAATGTAAACTTGCATCAGGGTCAGAACCTCTCATTGATTTTTGAAATGCTGATATAATATCATAATGTGTATCTCCCTCTTTGTCATATCTCGATGACGAACTTTGCGATAATTGTTTTGCATATTCATCTGTAACAGTAATGACTTCACTATTATCAGTTTCACTTGCTAAAACAGATAATTCTACCGAATTTATAGATTTCCGTACATCTCCACCACAAGAGTTTGCTATTATATCTATTACATTAGGTTCTAATACTATTTTCTTACATTTATCCTTTGATAATATATCAAATCCTCTTTGTACCGCTTTCTTAATGCCATAACTATTTATTGGCTTAAATTCAAATACAGTGGAACGGCTTAATAATGCATTATATACATAAAAATATGGATTTTCCGTTGTTGACGCTATTAATGTTATAGTGCCATTCTCTGTATATTCAAGCAAACTTTGCTGCTGCTTTTTGTTGAAATATTGTATTTCATCTAAATATAATAATATACCATTAATTCCCTCAAATCCACTTAACTCATTTACTATATTCTTTATATCTGTTATAGATGAATTTGTACCATTTAGTTTTCTTAAAGTCTTATTTGTTTTTTGTGCAATTATTGACGCAACTGTGGTTTTTCCTACTCCAGATGGGCCATAAAAAATCATATTGGGTATTTCTCCTGAATCTATGATTTTTCTTAGTGCTTTATCCTTGCCCAAAATATGCTCTTGACCTACTACATCATCTAAATTTTTAGGTCTAATCCTTTCTGCAAGTGGCGGCAACATTATAATATTCCTCCTTATTTATTATCAAAATAAAAACAGTCTATGTTCCCATTTTTTTAAAACAGGAACTCAGACTGTTTAAATTTGCTTCTTAGGCACAAAGAAAAATAAATATTATTCTTCTTTATCTTTTACTTCTGCTACTACGATATTCTCATCGTCAACTTCTACAACTTCTGCTGTTTCTTCTTCAACTTCATCATCATCACAAGTATCACAACAACTGTCTTCAAATTCATTTTCATAATTTGAACACTCAGCATCTGCAATCTTGTTATGCTTCTTCTTAGTTACCAAAATAACTTTCTTAGCAGGAGTTGCAAGTAATGCAACCGTCGCAACAACAACTGCTGCGGCTGCTATAATAATAGCAATAGTACTTTTTTTCATTTTAAAAAACATCCTTTCAAAAAATTTATATAATATTTAAATATTATTTACTATAAAAGTATATACAGATATTTATTATGAATACAATGGATATTTATTACAAATATCCGTAACTCCTTTACGAATATAATCAATATTATTTTCAAAATCATTTATCGCAAGTGTAATAAATTCTGCTATCTTGTCCATATCTTCCTCTTGTAACCCTCTTGTTGTAACAGCAGGTGTTCCTATTCTGATTCCGCTTGTTATAAATGGACTGCGTGGTTCATTTGGTACAGTATTTTTATTTACTGTGATATAAACTTCATCAAGTCTATGCTCAAGTTCTTTACCTGTTATTTCTTTATCTCTTAAATCAAGGAGCATCACATGATTATCTGTCCCACCAGACACAAGTGTTTGTCCCCTGCTTACCAAGCCATTGGCAAGTGCTTTGGCATTTGAAACTATTTTCTTTCCATATTCCTTAAACTCAGGTTTTAATGCCTCACCAAGACATACAGCTTTTGCTGCTATTGTATGCATCAAAGGTCCGCCTTGTGTTCCCGGAAATATTGCTTTATCTATTGCCTTTGCAAATTCTTCTTTGCAAAGTATCATACCACCACGAGGGCCTCTCAATGTTTTATGTGTTGTTGTTGTAACAAATTGTGCATATTGAACAGGATTTGGATGCACTCCTGCCGCAACAAGTCCTGCTATATGTGCCATATCTACCATTAAATATGCCCCACAAGCATCTGCTATCTCTCTGAATTTCTTAAAATCTATTATTCTTGGATATGCACTCGCTCCACATACTATCATTTTTGGCTTAACCTCAAGTGCTTGTTCCATAACTTTATCGTAATCAATTGTATGTGTTACAGGGTCAACCCCATATGCAACAAAATTAAAATATTTACCGGATAAATTTACAGGTGAACCGTGTGTAAGATGTCCTCCTTCTGATAAATTCATTCCCATTACTGTATCGCCCGGCTGCAGCATAGCAAAATATACAGCTGTATTTGCCTGTGCTCCTGAGTGAGGCTGTACATTTGCGTGTTCTGCCGAAAATAACTCACACGCTCTTTTTCTTGCTATTTCTTCCACTATATCAACATATTGACAGCCTCCATAATAACGCTTACCCGGATAACCTTCTGCGTATTTATTGGTTAAAACTGAACCCATAGCCGCCATAACTGCCGGAGATACTATATTTTCTGATGCTATAAGTTCAAGATTTCTTTGTTGTCTTTCAAGTTCTTGCTTCATAGCATTTGATACTTCACTGTCATAGCCTTCTATAAATCCTATGCTGTCCATTAAATCACTATACATCTTAGTTTTACCTCATTTCTGATTTATAATAAGTAATTATACACTGTTTCCTCTTATTTTTCAATAGCTTTTATGTGTATTTTTATGTAAATTTTCAATCTGTTCACAATATTTTATATCTAAAACTATTAAAAGCAAAAATTTAAATTTTTAATTGATAGTTAATTTATATAAATATCCAATTACTATTATGTGCAATATCAGAAACCTTTTGAATATTATTAACAACTTAAAGCATATTTATTTATTAATTATTAACAATCAATTCACACATTAATTTATTTATAAATATATAATATATTATGTACTCAAAATTACGATTCCACAATCGTAGGAGTATTTCTATTATTATACCCTCCTCATTTTAACCCCTTAAAAAACCAAATGGTCTGCATATTTCTCTGTAAATACAGTCCGTTTGGTTTTTTTATAGGCTATCCCATAAGATACCATCAGCACAGTTTGATAAAATTTCATTAAAACGATTGCCAAAATTTTTTGTGATTTTTTTTTCAATTTCTTGTATTTCATCTTTATTAACATACTCTTTTATATCTATTATTTCAATACATTTATTATTACTTAATTTTTGCTTTATTTGTAAAATTAATTTTTTATCTGCATAAATATCAAACATATATATATTATCTTTATTCACAAATAATATACCCCCATACCTGACTGATATAAATAATATTATCTTTTATATAATAATATGACTCTAAATAAATATTATTATATAAAGGGGTTGATATAATATGAAAATCGCATCTTGTTATATTAGAGTTTCGACGGAGGAACAAACTGAATATTCTCCTGCATCTCAATTAAAAGCAATTAAACAATATGCTAAAATACATAATTACTCCATACCAGACGAGTTTATTTTTATTGATGATGGTATATCCGGACGCAATACCGCTAAAAGAACGCAATTTAATCGTATGATTTATATTGCTAAACAAAAACCTAAACCATTTGAATGTATATTATTATGGAAATTTTCAAGATTTGCCCGTAACAGACAAGATAGTATCATATATAAAACTATGCTGAGAAAAGAACTTGGTATTGATGTAATTTCTATAACCGAAAATATTGGAGATGATAAAATCTCAATACTTATTGAAGCACTTATAGAGGCTATGGACGAATATTATAGTATAAATCTCGCCGAAGAAGTAAAACGAGGTATGAAAGAAAAAGCTATGCGCGGTGAACATTGTTCCGTTGCCCCTTTTGGCTATAAAATGATTGACAAAAAACTTACTGTCGATTATGATAAATCACTTATAATACAAAAAATCTTTAAACTTTACTCTGATGGCATAGGCTGCAGAAATATCGCTCAATGGCTTAACGATAACGGTTACAGAACTAACAGAGGCAATTTATTTGAAAATAGAACTATCAAATACATACTTAATAATCCTACATATATAGGAAAAATTCATTGGAATACGCTCGATTCTAATAATACTGTTTTTGTAAACGGAAAACATACTTCTATTATTTCAAACGAAGATTGGATTAATGCCCAATCAAGATTTTTATATAATAAATCTAAATATAAAAAATATTCTCGTGATGCTGCATTGGTAAAATTTGATTTTCAAGGTATTATACGCTGCAGTACCTGCGGTGCTACCCTCGTTAAAAATAACAAGGGAATTCAATGCAACAACTATTCAAAGGGAAGTTGTTATACATCACATTACATCTCTATAAATAAATTATCTTTACTTATTAATAATATAATAAAATATATTTTTATCTCAGAATTTAAAATAGCAATCAATGATAATAATAAAATTGATAATGAAAATTTCTATAAAAAAAACTTAACTAAACTTGATAATAAACTTCTTAGAATTAAGGAAGCATTTGAATGTGGTGCATATACTATTTCTGAATACATCAACAGTAAGTCTAAAATACAAAAGGAAATATCTTTATTAAATGAAAAAATACTTAATTCCCAAAATTATAAAACTATAAATACTAAATATACAAATATATATAATCAAGTTTCAAACCCTAAAATATCAAGCATCGAGAAAAATGATTTATATAAAACTTTTATAGATAAAATTGTATTCGACAGCAAAAATAACCATTTTTCATTATACTTGACTACAATATAATTTTTGATTATAATTTAATTACATCTACTATATAAAAAGGTGGAATACTATAAATGAGCAAATATGTTAAATTATCATTATCTATCGTTTGTATAACAATATCCGTAATCTCATTAATCATAGCTATGGTCTTATCTGCATTGGAACGGGTTGACCAATCATTTATATTTGGTCTGATTTCAAGTGGTTTTGCTGTTCCTGCTTTGATTTTTGGTGCTTTAAGTAAGAAAAATAAATAAAATACTTCCCCCTTTAATTATAAATATAAGGCTCAGATTTGAAGTCATCACTCCATTTCTGAGCATTTCGCCTATCATAAACCTTTAAATTTTTACTTGTTCTTGTTATGGGATTGATATTCCCCCAAGTTTTTCGCTTTCTTTGATTTAACTCTCGCTGTTTTTTCTTGGACATCTTATCAAATGGCGTAAATTTTTCCACAAAAATCATTCCTTTCTCACTACCATACTATCATTATTTATAAATTTTGTAAATAGATTTTTTTCATTTATGTAAAACATCTGCAATTTCTCATAAATTACAGATGTTTTATTATATATTTTCCGTCTTTAATCACTATTCATTAAATTTTCGACAACTTTCATTTCATTAATTATCTTTTTCCTCCTAAAAATCAATGCACGAATTAGCCGATAAGTCCACCCAATTGGCAACAATATTTTATGACGATAAAAAAATGGATAGTATATACGATAAAATTCCATATCCGGAAAAATACGCTTTAAAATATACTTGGATTTTGTGTCAGCATTCATATTTTGCTTTCTATTTTTTATAGAGTTATTAAATGTACCATATGTACCCGAATATAAATAATATTTCAACATTTCCTTTTCATCATCTGATAATTTATCAATGCTGAAATCCTTAAATATCTTCTCTGCTAAAATTCGTGTCTTATACTCAAAGTCCTGTATCCCTAACTTTTTAAACTCACCGTTAATATAATCCCAATTAAGATTTTTCTTTTCTTTTATATACACAAAACAATCTAATAACGACCTTATTCCTGTACCATTATTACTATAATGCTTATATTCGTGGGCAGTTATATAAATATAAAAATCTTCATCAGTAAAATTATATTCATATGGGCTATTATTATCTTTTATCAGCTTACTTTTTATATCAATGTAATAATCATAAAATTTATTTTTATATGTAAAAAGTGATGTGTGCATTTCATAATTATAAACAGGCGGTTTCATATAAACATCCGGATAAGTCCTTTCTGCCTTTTCATAGGTATATCCATTCTGTTTCATATACTCATTAAGCTGTTGCTGAAATGACGAATCATATAATATATCATTATCTGACATCTGTCGCATACCAATCCTTGGATACATATCCTTTAAAATTGCACCCTTTAACTGCATATGCCAAATGCCATTTTTATCCATAAATTCAAAAATTTTTTCTCGTTCAGTATCAAGCAAAATATTCTTGCGAATTGCCTTATATTTTGCCTCAATCCATTTCTGTGATACTTTAATTCCTCCTGATTCTAAAGCCATACAAATCATTGATGTTATATTGTGAAATTGAGAAATATTATATAACTCTTCCATATCAATTTCGGAAATTTTTGATAAATCCGGTTTAATTTCATTTACTGCACAGTATGCTAAATATAACATATAATAACCTGTTTTTTTCACTTCTTCAGCCACCTCCTCAGAAAAGATTTAATCCTTAAAATAGATGCTCTTATGTAAAAAAAATCACACCAAATATGAACATATAACAAATATCTTTTATCCTTAGTCGATATTCTACGCCCATCACGAACTATACCTGTTAATATTCCGATAATATGTTGATCTGTAATACCATATTCCTTGTGCCATCTATTATCTCCACAAATTACATAGTCATTTTTCCGTACTTTTAAAATTCTATGCAATACATACTGTCCTGTATCTCTTTTATATAGTGGAATATCATACTTCTTTAATCTTCCATTTACTTTTTCTATAATCAACAAGTCCCTTTTCTCACGAATTAAAGGCATCATACTGTCCCCTATATTTGTATAAATCAGTTTCCCTGTTCTTTTTATTTCTTCTTCAAAAGTACTCTTACTCATCTATTGCCCCTATACCACGAAGAATATTTAAAATCTTTTCTACATCTGCTGATATTATATCTTGTTTCGCATCATATTTTTCAAGCATTTTTGATACAATTTCTTCCTTACTTATTTCAGTTTTAAGACACTCAACAATAAATGCCGCTGTATCATTATTATAAATTAGTCCATTAAAATCATTGTTTCCGCTTGACACCATAATATGTTTGCCATCTGTATTATGAGTAATAAATCCATCTCTAAGTTTCATAAAATTTTATCCTTTCATTCCGTTATAAGCAACTTCTGCCGCACTAATATCCATATTACAACTAAGTCTATAAAATTTGACTTTTGACGATAATTCATCAATACATAAAAGGAGTTTTTTCATATTTTCTACGCTTTTTGGACGATATACCTGCTGCAAAATTACCGGATAAGCATCATTTTTTGAAATATTCTCTATATTATTCCCTTCTGCTCTCGTAAGAATACATATTGATTTCAATGGTACTGATATATTACTACTTAATCTGTGTTTACCGTCCCAAGCAGTTCCATAAACCTGCACACCATCGTTTTTTATCCGTAAAAGTGGCTTATCATCATTAACCATAATAGCCCGTTCTCCGAAATATTCTCGCCAAAGTCTTGTATGTGTTGATTTACCTGTTCCACTTTTTGCAGTAAAAAGATAACCTATTCCATCTACTGCTACAACAGAGCCGTGAAATAAAATAATTCCAAAATCTATCATCTTTTCTGCTATCTGCCTATATATTGCAAGAGTTTCAAGATAACTGTTCGAAAAGCTGCGAATAGAAATACCTTCTTTTATATCCTCTGTTTCGGATTTATTACGCTCATATTCTATGTCGCTTTGTGTTGTCTTAACAGTAAACTCGGGATTTCCATAAAATAAATAATTTTTACAAAGATTATGAACATCTTCATAAATCGAGCATATCTCTATACAAATATCTGCTATTTTATAGGTATTTATCATAACATTATTCACCTTATACGATACTATTAATGCCAAAACACGCCTCTCAAAACCGAAAGACGTGTTTAGCTACTTAATAAATTAATAACAACTTATATTATTCTAACGGCATACCAGGTACTTCATTATCATCTGCTGTTATACCGCTTGTTGTGATAACATCTTCACAATCAAATTGAATAATTTCCATTTCAGGGGTTTTGTACATTTCCTTCATCAAATATCAATCCTTTCTTAAATTAATTTAATCAAAATAATTATTAGCCTCTGCATTATAGATATAAACAGATTTAACAAGGTTTCGTAAATTCTCATCAGCTTTTTTACTGTTAAGAACGGCATATACATAACTTAATGGACTACAAGTGATTGTATACCCTCCAACTGTTATTGTTTGAGTTTTATCTAAATCCTGTGCTGCAATATTTTCAATATCAATATAATAATATCCATCTACCTGAGGTCCTTCAAAATTGTAGCTACTTATATCTACACCATTTTCAACCTTGAAATAATGACGAAGTGTTGTTTGCGATTCAAGAATTAAACTCGAAGATAAATATTCAATTCCTTCCGGCAATGTGCCTGTTATTACAGCCTTATATTCTGCAAGATTTTCTGCTGTAATATCTTTCATTTCGTCAGTTTCTTCCACTGTTTCTTTTGCAAAGAACTTAGAAGCATTTGTTCCATAATTACTCATTGCAGAAACGAGAGGCTTTAATGAATCAAAACTACCTGTTGTATCATTCTCTACCGAACTGATATAATCAGCTACCATATATGTGTATACAGTTCCTTTTAAGTCACCTGAAACTATTTGAACCGATAACGGAGATTTTATATCCTTCGCTGAAACTTCACAAGTAATCTTATAATATGTATTACTTTCATCAAGTCCAGGAACTACTCCGTTTACTTTTAAGTCTTCTACATTAACCTCTTTTTGTGTTCCGTCAGGAAGTTTAATTATTGCTTTTGCATTGCTTACATTCTCTTCATTAATACACATATAGAAGTTTACTCCTATATTGCCTTCGAGAGTAAGGCTATGTCCTGCAACTGATGTGAAACCATCTTGTAATGTTCCACAATGGTCACATACACCACTTGCCGGATTAAAGTTATGTGCAGTAATAGATGGTTTAACTGTTGTTTCGTTTTCAGCCATATTTTCTACAACAGATTTAGCCACAAATTGTGCTTCTATTACTGTTGAACCCTCTGGTAACTCTTCATAAGAAAGTGTAATTTCTTTTGTACCACTATCATTTTCATCAACAATTACTCCGCCTACTGTTACTGTATCTATATAGTAGCCTTCATCAGCAGTAATTTTAATAGTTGCACTGTCACCATCTTTTAATATTATTGTACCTGAATTATCATCACTTTCAATCGTTCCTCCAAAAGTTGTAGAGTAAAGTATTGTCTTATGTGATGCTGCTTCTTTTATTTCTGCTTTGGTTTCTGCTGAAATAGTGTCTGAATTTTCTACTGCTTCTATATCAACAGGAACTATTGCAAATGGGCTGAATTCGTCACAATACACTACTAAACCGTATTCTGTAATTTCACAAGGAATTTCATTAACTCCCACAACATTTCCGCTGTCATCTGTTTTAAAGTGGTAAACTTTAAATGTTGTACCTTTATCTTCAGGACCATAACCAGCCGGGAATCCTAATGTAACACGAACTGCTTGACCTGTACTAACTATTTGCTTTTTGCAAAGTGTAAGGTTAATGTTATAATACTCTATCTTATCCTTATCAACTGCATCAGAATTTAAAAGTTCGCTTGATACATTGCTGTCTTCTGCAAGTGCATTTTCAAGATTTGTCTGTTGTTCTTCATTTGGGGTTGTAGAAACAAGAACCATTCTATGTGTAAGACCTTCCAAAGCTTTTAAAATATCTTCGTCAGTTTCTCCTACATCTTTGCTGCTTTCTGAAACTTTCCAATTTGAAAAATCAACATCCATTGAACTTAAATCATCCATAAGTGTTGGTTTACCAAATACATTCCAATCATAACCTTGTGATTGGAACGCATATGCTGCACATCTATGGCAAGCAAGATATGAAAAACTCATTGGAGTTTTTCCACTGCTCTTTCCTTCAACGCCCCTAAATGTAAACTCATAAAATACATTATCATCAGCATACATATCACTTGGTTTAAAATCAAACGAAATAGCACTTACTATCTTTTCTTCTAATGAGGAAGCTTCCGGAGTATCATCTCTCTGTGTAATATCATTTATTCTGCCTTCAAGACTAAATGTATCACTTGTGCCATCTTTATATTCGATAGTCATATTACCAAATTTACTGTGCTTAATAGCTGAATCATTCTTAATTCCATACATATCAATTACATTTACATCAAGCTGAACATCATCAACTGAACCCGAAAGAATTACATCTCTATCAAATTCATATCTAACTTGGTAATCGGTGCCATCTATCATTAATGCACTTGTAAGTACAGGACTTATATTTAATGGATAAGGAGGTCCTTGATAATTACCCCACTTATTATAAATCATATCTGTTCTTGCCAATATATCATATGTTGTTCCATAGAATATAGAATCTTCAAAAGTTACACCATGTATTTCGTATGTTTCTGGTTTTATAGTTGTAACACCATATTGTACATAAGGTACTTGTGGCAACTGCATTGACACATAAGATGTTCCATCTTCATTTATAACATCTGAATAATATGGGTTTCCCATAATTTCAGGGTCGGTCATATATGTCCAGCCTGTCATCTTACCCTCTTCTGAATCAAACTGATTGATAAGCAAATAATAACCTGCTTCTCTTGCCTGTTTGAAGCCCATACTATTATAGCTCATTTTTAGAAGTCCACTGTCGACTCCTTCTATACCGCTGCGTTCCAAATCCACAACAAAGCCATTGGAATTGAAAACTATTTCTCCTGTATAGTTATCATATGAAAGAGATGGATATGTAAATTCATAATTGGATTCTGACATAATTCCACTTGGAGCATACTTCACTCCCATTTTGTTGTCGCCCTTCATAAGATATTCGTGAGATTCATAACCATCTACCCCAAGTGGTCTGGTTAAGTCTTTATTATATGGATCGTCCATTGTAGGGTCAACTGCATACCATTTAGAATTACCCTTTTCATCTTCAAGTTCTACATAACTCCACATATGAAGTTCATATACATCTTCACTATGTCTATATGCTCCGTAAACAAGTATACAAGGAATGCCATATTCATCCATTATAGACTTAAACGCTCTCGCATAGCCTTCACATACTGCCTTTTGATTTACAAATGAGCCATAAGAAGTTCTTATAAGATACACATCACTGTCATTACTATCAAACTTATCTTCTAATCTATAAGAAGTATTCTTTGTAACATAGTCGTGGGCGGCTTCTACAATATCAACATTTTCTATTGTACCCTTGCCTACATATTCATCTGTATCTGCTTCACGAATGTTATTATCAACTCTATATCTTTGATCTGCAAGCTCCTGAGAATTTTTTCTTATTACTGCCAAAGCTGCCTGAAAACTCTCCTCATATTTTTCAATTGCAGTTTCTACTTCCTTTTCACTCTTAAAAGCCTCGTTACGATAGTTGTCTCGTCTGCCTGAGCCCATATAAAAATTGTATGTTCCGTCAGACTTGCTTGTTATTCTTATCGATAAAGAAGAAAAATCAACATAGAAAACATTTGGATGATCTGCACTGTATGCATCTCTTGCTGCACCAAATATATTCAAAACATTGGATGTTCCTTCTGCAAATGATTTAACCTCTTCTGATGTGAAATAACCTTCTTCTACAAGATTAAGATCCTCACCTCTTTTAAACATTCCTTCCTGTTCCATTTTTTCCATAGCTTTATAGAATTTCTGGTAACTTTCGGTTTCCGCTATTGTTCTTCCTTGCAACTGGTCATAAAAATAGTGAAAACATTTTTCACTTGAACTTGTACCAACTGCATACACATCATTATTCATAAATGATAATCCTGGCCCTATGAGAAAAGCCGATGCACTTAAAGTTGCTACAAGAAGTGATGCTAATAATTTTTTAAATTTCACAAAAAACACCTCTTTATTATTAAATTTCCCTACACAATATCTTTTATTGCAAGGGATTTCAGCTATATTGTACACTAAAATCCAGTAAAAGTCAATATATAAAGCCTTAATAAACAGCAAATTTGTAGGATTTATAGTAGATATATTATATAGAAATTGCATACAGGATACTTAAAAACTAACCATTATAACATATTGCAATTAGGCGGTCCTGATGGAGAATTAAGTGCATCTTTAAGATATCTTAGTCAAAGATATTCTATGCCATATCCTGAACTAAAAGCTATATTGACAGATATAGGTAGAGAAGCCCCTAAAATGTGTCATTTTAGGGGCTAACGCTTTTTTTGACGCTTTTGCAACCGTATAGCTCCACT
>CANQPS010000005.1 GCA_947625785.1 uncultured Clostridia bacterium | reverse complement strand
CACAAAATCAATATCCACAAAACGACTACAATCAACAACCTAATAACAACTATCCACAAAATCAATATCCACAGAATGACTACAATCAACAACCTAATAACAACTATCCACAAAATCAATATCCACAGAATGACTACAATCAACAACCTAATAACAACTATCCACAAAATCAATATCCACAAAACGACTACAATCAACAACCTAATAACAACTATCCACAAAATCAATATCCACAGAATAACTACAATCAACAACCTAATAACAACTATCCACAAAATCAATATCCGCAAAATGACTACAATCAACAACCTAATAACAACTATCCACAAAATCAATATCCACAGAATAACTACAATCAGCAACCTAATAACAACTACCCACAAAATCAATATCCGCAAAATGACTACAATCAACAACCTAATAACAATAATTATCCTCCTTATCCGCCTAATCAACAATAAACTAAAAACAACCCCAACTTAATTTATAAGTTGGGGTTGTTAATTTATTTATTATAGATTTTGCTTTCTTTGCTTAGCCGTAAATGATTTTACAACAAGTCTAAATACTGTGGTATGAGGTATAACAGAAACATTAAATTCAAAATCTTCTTTATGATAATGTTTCATTAAAATTTTTAAAGCACTAAATTTTTCTTTTTCCGGAACAAATTCAATATACCCATTGCCCATAACACTTTCATATTCCATACTGCAGCTGCCTTTTTGGTCATCTGTAAATATTCTATGTGCTGTATCCATCTCAAAGGAAACATTATTATTTTTCCTGATTAAATCAAGTTTTTGTCCCTCGTTGGCACAATGAAAGTATAATACGATATTTTCGTCAAAAATATCTAATCCAAAATTCAATGGTACAATGTATGGATATGGTTCATTATGTAAAGCTAATCTGCATACATCGCATTTCCTGATTATTTCCACAATTTTATTAAAATCTTTAATTTCTCTGTCGCTTCTTCTCATATCGTGCAATTACCTTCTTTTAAAATTTATTCTGCTACAACTGAAATATTATTAATACCATTTAAAATAAGTAAATCTATTTCCTTTTTTGTTATTAATTCACCTGCCATAACCAATGGAATCCCCGGTGGACAAGGACACGCAGATACTGCCGAAATTCGATTATTAGCCATTAGTGTGGATATAACTTCTTTTTTAGAAAAAAATGCCTCTGATGGTGTCATAATTTGTTTAGGTATTTCTATATTAATAGATTTATTGACAATAGGAGAATTGATAGGAATATTTTTTATAGCATTTTCAAGTCGGTCTAATTCTTCAATTGTATTAAATGGTGTTGCAATAAATACAACCCATATATTATCTGTAAATTCCGGTTCTATTCCGTTAAGCCTAAAATATTCACCGGCAATATTCCCATTCATACCAATACTTGCAGTGTTTATAGCAATTCGTGTAGTATCACACAATCCATTTGGAATAAGTATTCCACGATTTTTAGCCGTATTTTTAATCGATATAGTACGTTCTTCAAGTTCTTGAAAATCACTTTTTCCTTTATCACACATATATGCAACTGCTAAATCAAGACTTGCCATAATTAAATATGACGGACTTGTCGAGGCAAATATACTCATCGTTTCTTTTACATAAGGCAAATACCTTTCATCTGATATATTTAAAAATGCACCTCCTGTTAAAACAGGTAATGTTTTGTGTGCTGAACAAGCGGTCATCGTTGCACCTAATTTTATAGGGTGTAAGTTCTGCTTAGTCAATAATAAATGTGTTCCGTGTGCATTATCTACCAGCAAAGGAATATCGTATTTTTTACAAACCTCACTTATACTTTTTATATCACTAATTTCGCCATAATAAGTGGGTGATGTTATATATACAGCACCTATACTACTATTTAAATTGTTAATAATGGCTTGTTCCACATCTTCTGCCTGTATTCTTCCGCTTGTAAAAGAATTAGGTTCATTTTTCGGCAATATCCATATAGGCTGTAAATCTAATAAAGCCATTGTATTTACAGCACTTCTATGTATATTTCTGCTGCTTATTATTTTACTGCCTCTTTTGCAGCATAGACTTATCATTGTCTGAATACATAATGTACAGCCCCCTGACGAAAAAAATGTTCCTGCTGTACCAAAAACCGAAGCTGCATTTTTTTCGGCAAGTGCAATAACTCCATTAGCTTCAAATAAACTATCTGTATCAGGAAGTTCTGTAAAATCAAGTGACCAAAATTCTTTTGGAAAATAAAAAGGATTATTTTTATGTCCGGGAGTGTGCATAGATGCTCTTAACAAATTCTTATGTTTTATCAATGCGTCATATAATGGAGTTTTATTCAATTTATCACCTATAAATTATATATTTGATGTATCTATACCTTGACAGGAATTAAGAAATACTTTAAGTTTATTAAAAATTGTATTAACACCACCAATACTGTTACTTTCAATATTTAACGGCATAATAGGGTCGTGTACACTTAGCCTTAATAAAAACCAACCATCTCCATTATTTTTATCAAATGACACTCTAACACCTTCCCTATTATCAGGTGCAATATTCCAACCATCTTGTTTTTCTGAGTATTCAAGTAATTCATTTATTATTCTTTCGCCGCAAGCTCTGAAATCACTTTCAGTAATATTCATTCTGATTTCTTTACTTTCAATAGGTTCTTCGAGTGTGGCTATAAGATTTTCAAGTGTTTTGCCTTCTTTTTTTAGCTGAGCCATTTTAATTATAATTTTCGTCACAAGATATGCACCATCATCAAGAAAATAATTTTCCCTCATAGCTGCGTGACCGGATGTTTCTATTGCCAAAGGACAGTTTATACCTTCTTTATTAAGCCTAAGTGCTTCATTAATTACATTCTTATATCCTCTTTTAAATCTATGGTGAATACCGCCTAAATCTTTTTCTATAAATGTTTTTAAACCGCTTGATGTTATAGAATCTGTAACAATGGTTCCGCCGTCATTTCCCTCTAATGCGATAGCTGACGCAACAGCTACAAGACGATTTCTGTTAATTTCGTTACCATTACAATCTACTGCACCGCCCCTATCCACATCAGTATCAAAAATAACCCCTAAATCCGCATTAGAATTAATTACTGCTTTACAAATGGAAGCCATAGCCTCAGCATTTTCCGGATTAGGTATATGATTAGGAAACATTCCGTCAGGCTCTAAAAATTGGCTGCCTTTTATATCGGCACCTAACGGCAAAAGAACCTTTTCTGCATAAAATCCACCGGCACCGTTTCCGGCATCAACAATAATCTTAAATCCATCAAGAGGCTTTTCATAATTCTCTGCATCAACGCCTTTCTTTATAATATCGCACAACCTTTGTGCATATTGTGACATATAATCCACAGAACTAACAGAACCATTATCATAAAATAAAGGTTTCTGATCATTTTGTGCAAATAGTAATATTTCTGAAATATCACTGCCTTCAAGCCCGCCGTCTCTTGTAAAGAATTTCAGACCGTTTCTGTTAAAAGGGTGGTGACTTGCTGTAATTTGCACAGAACCGTCACATTCCAAATCAATGGTCGTCATAAACATCGATGGAGTAGATGCTAATCCACAATCAAGAACTTTTATACCATATTTTACAAGTGTTTCTGATACGACAGATATTATCCTTGGACCGGAAATTCTTGAATCCCTTCCGACAGCAACTGTCAATGTATTTGTTGGTTTATTTGTTTTGTTGGATAGCCATAAAGCAAAACCATTAGTCATTTTATCTATGACTTCATTTGTTAAGTTTACAGATTGACCTGATACACCTTCAGATGCTATACCTCGTATATCAGTACCACTTTTAAACTGTTTCCAATAATTATTCAAAGTATCACTCATCTTGTCGTCCTCCACTATTTTCAAATTATTTATAATTATATAAACTCTGATTATTGATAAATAATACATCATCATTAAAGCTATACAAAAAACTATAAGTAATAATATTACCATTAGCAAGATATTTTACTTCTACAAGATTATTATTTATAAAATATACTGCCTCGATTGACATATTATCCATAGTTAATATCAAATATCCATCGTCTGAAAAACTATATGTATAATTAAGGTCTTTTACAATCCAATTACCGGTAAATCTCTTATCCGCTACAAAACTATCAAAAGGACTTATACTTCTTGGCCGTTCGCTTTCATATAAAGTTAATTGTTTACGATTTTGGTCATTGTCTGTAACTTTAACAAGTATCAGTTTTTTACCTGTTAAGGCTGAGCCTTTAAATGTATAGTAATAATCTCCAAATATAATTTCATTTGTATCATCTTTAATATTAATATTAATTATATTGTTATCTTTTATTTCATAAGTACCATAAAATGTAATGGAATCATTTGAGATACTCGCTTTATTATCTTTAAGTTCAAGATAGCAAATATTGTTATTTATATCTATTGCCCATATATTTTGTATATCTTTACTAAACACGAAATCAAAAATTTTTACTAACAAAGTTATAATGATTATTAATACAACAATTACTATTCCCAAAATTATTCGGCTTTTAAGAACAATCATTCGTCTTTTTTTGGCTTTCAGAATTTCATATTCTTCCTTAGTTAATTTCTTTTTAGGTGCATTATTTAAATTATGATTAACTGATTTTATCCCATCAGTCTTATTGATTTTAGGCTTTTTACTATGATTTTTATTAAATTTTCTTTGATATTGATTTTGTAATTGTTTAGAGGATATATTTTTATTTGCCACGACTTTACCTCCATAAACTAGTATCGCATAAGGTCATTACTAATATATCATATATAATCTTTTATTTCAAGAATTTGACCGCTCAGTTTTCAACTATATTGTAAACCTACACCAAAACTCTGAATTAACCATTAAAAGCCATTGGTTTTTAGCGTGTAATATGCTGCACGCAGGGTGTTTACCTTATTTTGTGATTGTCCTCCTCATTGTTGCCGCTATATTTTTGATTGCAAATATCATTTAGTTTAATTTATGTGCTTTGAGGCGGTGCTGACTGAAAAGACATACAGCCTTAAGTCTTATATAGTAAATTATTAACAAGGCTACTATCGCAAAAAGGAAAGAATGCAATTCAGAGTTATGAAATCATTCTACAAAAACAAAAATTGGCTCCTGTATCTGGAAACCACCGGTTAGACGAGCGTTTTTTGTTGCACAAAAACAGCCGGGCATCACCCGGCTCACAAAATATACCCCAAACAGAAACATACACCGCAAAGGCACACTTTTCAATTTTTCCTCGGCATTGTATCAAAATCTACAAGATTATATCTGTGTTCCTGCCGAGTTTGATACAAGCTGTATGTTTGTTAAATCTTGTTACAAAACTCTATGATTTCATCTTTCCTTTGTTCCACAGCTTCTCTATACTCCACGGAACATAAACCCAACCTGCCACAACATTCGATCTCCATATGCCCGTAAAAATGTTCGATGCTTTCAAAAATACGCTGACATTCCCTCATACTCGTTCCGGTTCTTAAAGCCACTGCATAACCTTTCTTTCCTGAACTTAAAGCCGCATGCGGCTCATGGGTGTTACACCATGGCGTGCATCTGTCAATAAAAGCTTTAAACTGCCCCGGAATATCCGCCCAATAAGAAGGCGATACGGATATTATAGCATCCGCCCACTCATAGTTTTCGATGATTTTTTCAATGTCATCATTCAGAACACATTTTGAAGTACGGTGGCAAATCCTGCATCCTTTACAAAAATTAAAATTGAAATCGTCAATACATATACTTCTGGTCTCATATCGTTCCATAAGACATTTTGAAATTATACTTACGATTTCCGCTGTTGCTCCGTTTTTTACAGGGCTGCAATTCATTACTAAGACTTTCATTTAATTATTCCTCCCAAATCCAAACTTTCATAGTTCTGACCAATAACAAATTATACCGCAAAGGCACACTTTTCAATTTTTCCTCGGCATTGTATCAAAATCTGCAAGATTATATCTATGTTCTTTGCGGTTTCGATACAATTCAAAATGTATGATCGATAAACTCAATGTAAGGTTTTTTATTCACTTTATCCGAATTATCCTTATACCATGTAAACGCTTCTTTTAACCCCTCATACAAATCCTTTTCGGTTGGCATCAATTCATGCTGTTTCGATACATCAAGGTAATATTCATAATCATAAAAGCAAAAATATTTTCGTTGGTCTAAATTATCATAGACATTCCTGTTTTTTGCCACTTTCCCGACTACACTGTAACACATTTCAACCCATTGACGAACCGATACCGGATTTTGATTTCCCACATTGAAAATATGGTATTGTGGTTTTTTCATTAACAGCACATCAATGAACTTACATAAATCTTCCAAATGAAAAAATTGCAATTTCATCTCACCATTTTTAGGCAGATAAAAGTATCTGTTGCGTAGTGCACAGTCAAACACGAATGCTTCTCTATATACATTATTCATCTGCCCGTATAAGTAGGGCGGACGCAATATATATGCAGACGGTTCTCTCCTTAATACAGCTTTTTCAGCCTCAATTTTATCGGTTCCGTATTTCCCCCAATATTTATTTTCGGTTAGTTCGGATTCCTCCTTAAATGGTTGTGTTTCGTACTCCGGATATACAGCACTGGAACTGATGAAAATATAATCTTCGTAATATCCCAGAGCGTCCAGCAAACCATTTACCCCTTCGGCACTGTATGCTGTGTCAATTACAACATCAAAACGATAGTCACGCAGTAATTCTCCCAGATGAAACCTGTCAGCCTGAATCAGATTTACGCCTTTTGATTGTTCTCTGCTGTTTCTGTTGAGAACATACACATCGCAGCCTTTCGCCACATAATATTCCGCAATGTACCGACTAACAAAAACCGTGCCACCTGTAACAAGAATCTTCTTCATACCTGTTTCCTTTCTGTCCGTTGATGTTTCATTGGTCGTTGACAAAGACAGCGGTGATTTCACCTGTCTTGCCAGATTTATCTGCAATCTCAATCAATTCACCGCTGTCGCTAAAAATGGTGGGAGAGGATGGATTCGAACCATCGAAGCCGAAGCAACAGATTTACAGTCTGCCCCATTTGACCGCTCTGGAACTCTCCCTGATATTCAATTTACAAAACAAAGAGCTGGTGGACGGACTTGAACCCCCGACCTGCTGATTACAAATCAGCTGCTCTACCAACTGAGCTACACCAGCAAACTTACCTTGCATCATTTTTCTAACGCTTGTTTATGATAACATATTTTTCGTAGTTTGTCAACACCTTTTATAAAAATTTATATACATATAATTTTTTAATGTAGAGAAATGAATTTTTATATCTGCCATATTCTATCAATGAATTTGTAATATTAGGAAGAATATCTACTGATATTATTTTGTTGTTGAAAACACTATTATTTAAAAAAATATTAATGCAGCAGTAAAAGAACCTCGATTAAAAAATCGAGGTTCTTAGGTATTAGTTTTAAAAATCCACATAAATAATATGATTTCTAATAATTTAACGGAAACGGTGGGATTCGAACCCACGAGTCCTTACAGACTACCTGATTTCGAGTCAGGCCCGTTATGACCACTTCGATACGTTTCCATATATCAATTTAAAAAATATATCAACTTAAAAAAGTATCAATACTAACTGCAAATAATAAAATCAATGTAAAATTACATTCCAATATAGACAGATAAAATCGAGGTGACAGGACTTGAACCTGCGGCATCTGCGTCCCGAACGCAGCACTCTACCAAGCTGAGTTACACCTCGAACTACATAAAAAATTTAACAAGCTGTATTATATCACTATTAGAAGTAATTGTCAAGACAGACTTTACAAAATATTATAATTTTTACGCAAAACCAAGGTATATCTTAATTTGTTAAAGATATCCATATTTAAAAGACTTATTATATAAAATTTTGCTTTATATTTATTTTATATATTATACTATAATCAATATATCAATATAAAAAAGTTTCACTAAGCATTACAAATACTTAGTGAAACAATTTTATTTACAATACTTCTTCCCTAATGGAAACTAATCACCATTATCCGAACTTTTAACTATTGAATAATATGCTTTTGAAGTAATAATATAGATTAAAATATAGAATACAGCGAATATTAAAAAACAAATTAATGTAAGCACTCCCAAAAATCCTAAACTTGCCAAAGAAATTAAAGACAATACTTTGCCTATCATATTAAATGAAAATATAAGATGTACTCCTGCTATTAAAATTGGTAAAAAGAATACTGTCAAAATTTGTGAATTGATACTCTTTTTTATTTCTTTTTTTGTCATACCAACTTTCTGCATAATGCTGAATCTTGATTGGTCCTCATAGCCCTCAGTAATCTGTTTATAATACATTATTAATATCATAGCAAATATAAATACCATTCCCAAAATTATCCCCAGAAACAACAGACTACCATATATTTCCAAAATTTCTTCTTTTTCTCTTGCTACACTTGATGTGGAAGAATAGAGAAAATAACCCGAATCAAGGTCGTCATTATAATCATAAAAATTATCACAATATAAACTATGAATTTTATCTTCTATATATATTTCTTTTTCATCACTACAATCCAAATCAAATTGATACAATTTAAATAATTTTGATGTATTTTGGTAATATTGTTCATCAGGAATTCCATCATTTATCATTTCTCCGGTTGAATTCCAACACTCCTCAAACTCAATATCAGAAATAAATATAAATGATGATAAGAACTGCGGGCTATATGTTGATAAACTCGAAACAAACGAATCTACCTTTTTCTTAATCTTAAATTCTCCAATATTAGAAAATTTAATTTTATCATAATTATAATCAAACCCCTTATTATATAATAATACTTCTCCCCTATTGAGCTTCTCGTCTTTTCCCATAATTTTATTATAATCAGATATAGGTACTAAATAAAAAGAACTAATTTTATCTACCCCATCAATATTAATATTATTAATAATATCATTTCCATCTAAAATCTCTTGTCCATTAATGTATCCTTCAAATGATATTACATTATATTCAATAATATCCTTTGCCGTCATATTTTCTTCAGACAAAATTTCTGACAATACATTTTTAATTGTTTTTTCTACTTTCTCATTAAGATATTTAATATTATTTGTGCCTATAACAATACTAATATCTCTGCCCATTACATCTCTTACACCATTTTCTAATCCGACATAAAGACCTGCCACTGACGAAATCATAACAAGCACCATTGTACAAAGAATACATATAGATGCTAAACTCGCACCATTGCGTTTCATACGATATAACATTGAAGATACAGAAACAAAATGGTTTATCTTATAATAATATTTCTTATTTTTCTGCAAAATTTTGCATAATGCAACCGAGCCTGAAATAAATAACATATAAGTAGATATTATAACAAGAACAACTGCTACAAAAAACAATGTAACTGCTTTAATAGGATTTTTTACACTTAAAGCCATATAATATGCCACTGCTAAAATTATTAAACCGATTACCGATATAACCCAATTTGCTTTTGGTGGTTTTTCACCTGTATTTTCACTGCGTAAAAGTTCTATTGGTTTTGAAAAATGTACTTGTCTTAGAGCATTTATTAAAATAAGTAAAAATATTATTGTAAAAAATACAATACTTTCTGCCACTGCTGAGAAACTTATATCAAATACAGTGGAGTATTCTATATCTGCTTTTAATATTTTCAACATTCCCAGCTTTGAAAATCCCGAAAGCAAAACACCTGTAAAAAGTCCGCCTATTAAAGAAATAACTGCGATTATAATGGATTCATTCAATAAAACCTTGGCAATATTTCGTTTTCCCATACCCAAAATATTATAAAGACCAAATTCTTTTTTTCGTCTTTTTATCAGAAACGAATTTGCATAAAATAAGAATATCAACGAAAATATTGCTATGATAAATCTCCCAAGTACAAGAAACTCTCTCATAGTAAAGCCGCCACGAATCTCAGATAATATCCCGCTATTTACCAAAAATGAAGTTATATAAAATATCATTATCATATATATACAAGTTAATATATACGGTATATAAAGTCTTTTATTTTTTCTTATACTCTGAACTGCAAGTTTAATATATAAGCCACGCTTCATTTTATACCACCGCCCGTCACCAATACGGTTAAAGTATCTGAAATATTTTGATAAAATATTTCTCTTGACTTATCTCCTCTATAAATCTGATTGAATACTTCACCATCTTTAATAAATAAGACTCTGTTAGCGTGACTTGCTGCTTTTACCGAATGGGTAACCATTAAAATAGTCTGACCCTTTTGATTTATCTCATTAAATAAATGCAGTAATTCATCTGTTGACTTTGAATCCAAAGCACCTGTTGGTTCGTCTGCTAAAACTAATTTCGGATTTGTGATTAAGGCTCGTGCAACCGCTGCCCTTTGCTTTTGACCGCCCGATACTTCATAAGGATACTTTTTCAAAATATCAATTATACCTAAATGTTCGGCAATGGGTATTAATCTACTATTCATTTCAGAATAAGTTTTTCCTGCCAAAACCAAAGGCAAATATATATTATCCTCTATCGAAAAGGTATCAAGCAGATTAAAGTCCTGAAATACAAATCCCAGATTATCTCGTCTAAATTCCGAAATATTTTTTTCTTTAATATCGGATAGGCTTTTGCCATCTAATTTTATAATACCGCTTGTAGGCTTATCCAATGATGCTAATATATTCAAGAGTGTAGTTTTACCTGAACCGGACTCACCCATAATAGCAACATATTCACCTTTCTCCACTACAAACGACACACTTTTAAGGGCTTCAACTTTATTTCCGCCAAAGCGTGTTGTATAAATTTTCTTAACATCATTTACTTCTAATATGCTCACCATATCAATCCTTCCTAATAAATATTGTATATTAATTATAAAGTAAACCGGAAATATAAACAATTCAATTTACTTACATTTTTTATTTTTTTCTTACATTTTTGTCACAAATCAAATTAATATATGAAGTTTGGTATCTGACCAATCCTCATTTGGAAAACACATCTTAAATACAGCCCTTGTAATTTCTTCGCCGATTTTAGTTTCTTCTTCTATGGTATGTATTGGAATAAAAAGTCTTGCCGTAGTTCCCGAATAAATTCTTATATCAACTATTTTACAATTTCTATTTTCATCTGTTTTTTCATTTAAAATTTCATAATTTAATATTTGCTTTTCATAAGATATATTTTTAAAATTTTCATTTTGCATATAAATCACCTCATTTCATCTATATGCTGAATAGAACTTGTAAATTGTATTAATAATTGTTAAATTTACAAAAATATTAATATATATTATAAATAACTCTTTATAAGCAAGAAAGGAATGATTTTTATTGTCTTATGCAATATATCTCAGAAAATCAAGAGCCGATACTGAGGCAGAACAGCGTGGTGAAGGAGAAACACTTACCCGACATAAGAACATATTATTAGAAATCGCAAAAAAACATAATTTAACAATTACGCAAATATACCACGAAATCGTTAGCGGTGACAGCATCTCATCACGACCGCAAATGCAAAAACTGCTTCAAGATATAACGGATAATAAATATATCGGTGTACTTGTAATGGAAATAGAACGGCTCGCAAGAGGAGATACAATAGACCAAGGCATAGTAGCACAAGCGTTTAAATCATCAAATACAAAGATTATTACTCCAACAAAAACTTACGATCCAAACAATGAATTTGACGAAGAATACTTTGAATTTTCATTATTTATGTCAAGACGAGAATATAAGACAATTAAACGCCGAATGCAGTCCGGAAGAATAGCATCTGTAAAAGAAGGAAATTATATATATACCAACGCACCGTATGGATATAGAAAAATTCACCCCGAACCTAAAATACATACACTCGAAATAATACCAAATGAGGCAGAAACCGTACAAAAAATATATAATTTATATCTATCCGGTAAAGGAGCGGGAACGATAGCAACTGAACTAAATAGCTTACAAATATCACCTCAAAAGAGTGCTTTATGGGAAAAAGCAAGTATAAGAAAAATACTTACAAATCCCATATATGCAGGTAAAATACGATGGAAAGATAAAAATGGAATAATAATTTGCGATGGACTGCACAAGGCAATCATATCACCTGAACAATGGGAACTTGCACAAAATAATATGAAATCTCGACCGTTGGCAAACCTAACCCCCAAAATCGAAATGACCAACTATTATCATAATATATTATTTTGCGGAAATTGTGGTCATCAAATGAAACGGCGACCTACAAATAACGGTTATATGTTATGCAGATATAATCAATGCAAGGGAAAAACAGTAGCCTCCCCGATAAATTGTATTGATGATATATTATTATCTTCAATATCTTTCAGGCTATTAGAATTAAATAAATATCTATATTCAGACAGCAAAAATAATAAAATTGAAGCTTATAACAATCAAATAAATAAAAAAATTGAAACAATAAATTCTGCGTTAAATAAATTAAAAAAACAACAAAATAAATTACATACACTTTTAGAAACTGATGTTTATACCATAGAAACATATTTAGAACGCCATAAAATTTTATCCCAGCAAAAAGAAAATCTTGAAAAAGAACTTAAAGAACTTGAATTAAAAAAAGAAAGTCATAATATATTACCAAATGAGGCTGTATTATGGTTTGAATATATAATAGCAAGTTTTAATAATGCAATACCAAAAGATAAAAATTATATGCTTATGTCTGTTATAAAACGAGTTGATTACTATAAAAATATAAGAATGTGCAAAAATAAATATAAAAATGACTTGCATTTAGATATTTATTTTTTATAGCTTAAATGTACAAATGAAATACTATAATTTTTTTTCGTAAACCCACATAATCAAACACCCTCCTCTGTATTATCCCAAGGCCAAGGATTTGAAATCCAATCCCAAGCATTTGTATCAGAAGCCCTTATAGCTCCAAAATTTTGTATAAATTCATTTCTTAAAGCATTACTTTTAGCCAGATACTCGTCCAATTTAGCCATAGCGGCTTGGTCATTTGGGTGGGTATCCAAATATATATGAAGTTCCACAACCGCAAAATCACAGGCTGCAATTCTTCTTAATAATCTTTCCCTCTCGGTCATACATTTTTACCCCACTTTCCGGCCAAAAAAGGCTTGTTCAATATAGGAAACATCGTACCACAAACTATACCTTGTTCAGCACTGTACATTTCATTATTATCCTGATAAGGAACATATGCCATTGCATTAACAGGATTTTCCGGTAAAGGTGATATGCCGTATTCCATTAATTTGGACTTTAAAATGTCATTACCAATCATCATAAATATACTCCTCTCCTTTCACATACTTGTACTATATAATATGCCTGAAAATATATACTTGTTCTCAATTTTATGGACTTGCAAAAAATTAATTTATCAAGAATATACATATACAAAAGGCTAAATAAGGTGGGATAATAAATGTTACAGGCTTTATTTCAAGTATTATCAAGTTGTTTTATGTTTTTGATATTACATATTACAAGAACAAATTCATTCCCGAAACCACTATCTCCAAAGGAGGAAAATGAATATCTTGCAAAATTTAAAAACGGCGACTTATCAGCCAAAAATAAACTCGTAGAACATAATTTAAGATTAGTCGCACACATTGTTAAAAAATATTATTCAAGTAATGTAGACCAAGATGACCTTGTTTCAATAGGGACAATAGGACTTATAAAGGCTATTAATACATTTGACGAAAGCAAAAATATAAAGTTATCAAGTTATGCGTCAAGATGTATAGAAAATGAAATACTTATGTATTTTCGTAATAATAAAAAATCTCTCCAAGATATATCCCTCAATGAAACAATAGACGCTGATAAAGACGGAAATCCTTTATCTCTTATTGATATAATGTCAATAGACGACAACTTTATAACAGATATTGAGGTTAAAATAAATAGTGAAAAACTTACGGGATTTATGAAAGAATTACCGGCAAGAGAAAGATTAATTTTAGAATTAAGATATGGTCTGGGCAACTATGAACCTATGACTCAACGAGAAGTTGCAAATAAATTAAATATTTCACGCTCATATGTATCACGAATAGAAAAAAAAGCACTAATATTTTTACGCAAAAAATTTGATAAAAAATCAAATTTATAAATTAAAAATCGTTTCCTATAATCAAAAAGCTGTCATTTCTTGACATACGATTGTATATTATATATAATTATATAGTAGTTAATTATTTAAATTTGGAGTTCATTTTTATGGCAATAAAAACTAATAATCATAAAATCAATAATCATAAAAAAAGTACTCGCAAAAATATTAGTAACAAAACCTCTTTTTTCAAAAATATAACAGCTAAAAAAGTTATTTTTACGATAATTTTAGCTCTTATTATTTTATTTATATTTTCTAATTCTATACAAAACGGTGTTAAATCATCAGGTAAAAGTATGCGTGTTTTAGAATGGTTAGTTGGGTTATGTCCGCAGATAAATATATCAGAATATTTTATACGAAAATTAGGACATTTTTGTGAATTTTTTATATTAGGAATATTTTTGACATTGACATTCTACATCTATACAAATAATATTTCTAAACATATATTTAAGATACTTTTTATAGGATTATTCATTCCTGTTTGTGATGAAACAATACAAATATTTTCTGATGGCAGAACAGCTCTTGTATCAGATGTATTGTTAGATTTTTTGGGTACTTTAAGCGGAATTATTATTATGCTATTATTTATTGCTTTTATTATAAATAGAAAAAGACGAAATTAATTGGGGGATACATTTAAAATGTTCAGCGATTACTTACTTTATGCACATAACGGAAGTTCAGACCATAACCAAGAGGCTATTATTAGAGCTACCGCTAATATTCTTGATGTTAAAAAAGAAGAATTATTTATTATGTCAGCTAATAAGGAACAAGATTTATCCTATGGCATAGACGAATTATCCGATAATATATTTGAGCCGATAGTTCCAAAGTATTCTTCTATGGACTATCTCAAATATATCACAAAACAGAAATTGTTAAAAAAAATCAGTCTGCCCTTACCATTCTCCGCAGAAGATATCGATAAAATGTCAAATGTCGATATAGCTATATCTGTTGGCGGTGATAATTATTGTTACGAAGGATTTTCGGATACGCTTGCCCAATTCAATAACTTTTTTAACTTAAAATCTATTAAGACAGTTTTATGGGGCTGTTCGATAAATCCTGCGCTTTTAGAAAATCAAAGTATAATTAAAGACTTAAAAAATTATTCTTTGATTACAGCAAGAGAAACCGAAACCTATAAAGCATTGTTAAATGCAGGAATTAAAGCTAATCTCAAATTCTGTCCTGACCCAACATTCACTTTGAAAACTGAAATGCTGACATTACCAAAAGGATTTGACAAAGATAAAACTATTGGTATAAATATTAGCTGTAATTTGGCAACAACGGACGAACAACTTAAAAATACAATTAAATGTGTTAAGAAATTAATTGACTTTATAATTCAAAATACTTCAATGCAGGTTGCATTAATACCGTATTCAATAAATATAGAAAATGATGATGTTACCTTATTAAAAATGTTATATAAAGATATCCCTGAAAAAGACAGAGTTGTATTTATAGACGACTGCACCTGTTCAGAATTAAAGGGATTTATTTCAAGATGTACAATGTTTATTGGTTCAAATTTAGGTGCTGAAATATCTGCATATTCTTGTTGTGTTCCAAGCGTTGCTATTGGCGATAGTATTTCAATAAAAGGAATAGTTCACGATATTTTCGGTACAACAAATGGATATCTTATAAATCCACAAGATTTGTCTGATGACGAAACTCTTATAAATGCTATGAAATTTCTCGTTATGAATTTTAACAAAATAAAAAATCATCTTAAAAAAAGTATGCCTATTTATTGCAGTGAGGCACTTAAAGCCTCGAAATATGTTTCTGATGTTTTGGAGAGTTTTTCCGAATAATGTCAATAAAGGGATAAAATATGCAGTTTTATATTGGTACTTGCAAAATATCTGTTTCTTTTCCGCTTATAAGCGTAATGGTGTTATTGATATATTTTGATAACACCTATACTTTTTTAATAGGTATATCCGCAGCATTATTGCACGAATTAGGTCATATAATAACTATGAATTTATGTGGCGTCCCGCCAAAAGAAATAAAATTAAGGCTTTTGGATATAGCAATAGTTGAAAGCAATAAACATAGAACATATTTTCAAGATATATCAATAAACATTTCCGGAATAGCAGTTAATTTATTTATCTTCGGAATATCATATATTATATATTATAATTTTTATAAAAACAATAATATACAAATTTTTGGATTAGTAAATTTATTATTAGCGATATTTAATATGCTGCCATCGGAAGACCTTGACGGCGGCAGAACATTAAATATAATAATCTGTCATATATTTAATGAACATATTGCCGCAAAAGTTCTGTATATTACTTCAATTATAATAATTATTATTTTATTTATATCAGGTTTTTATATATTATGTAATTTTAATTATAATTTTACATTATTATTATGTGGACTTTACCTTTTGATATCTATAATTAAAACCTCCATATCATACTAATTCAATTAACAAAAAATCTCCCTAATATAATCAGGGAGATTTTTTTATAAATTTTGAAATCCAATTACATTTTTACCACGGCAAACAAGTGCTGTCAGGGAAACCATATTTATTTTTTCTGCCATCTTGTACATAGTCACCATACAAGAACATTTCTAATTCGTCGCCTCTTCTCCAAAGAAGACCATAATAACAATTTCCACCGGCGTGATGATATTGTATTAACTCTGCAACAAAGGCTTTTTTATTTATATAGTCACAGTTTCTTACGACATCTGATACAGAAGCAGATATTGAAAGATATGTTGAACTACAATAACCCTCGACACCGTTTGAGAGTCTTACACGACACCATACTTGATTATACATTTTTGTTTCCAAAAGGGTAACAGTTTCATTATAATTTAATAAATCAACTATTTCGTATGAAGTACCCGGACCTTTTCTGACATATAGCCCTGTATCGGATATAACTTTTGCAGTATATATGCCTGTATTACCCTGTGCGGCATTTGGGTCAATCGCATTTAGGAAATAATTTCTTATAGCCGAACTGCTTGTCCAGCCTACACCTAAATTATAGGAGAAACAAACCATAGCATCAAAATGTTGTTGCTTAAACTTAATATTATTGTTAATGAAAAAGCTATTAACTTTTGTGGTATAACTGTCTTTATTTATCGAATTACGAAGCATAGCATAAGCTTCATTTTTTGTTATTCCATTATAAAACTCGTCATTTGACCAGATTACGTGACCATATCCTATATTAGGTATATAGCTTGATGTTAGTTGGTCCGGTTCAACAACTGATAAAAATCCTTCAAAATCCACTATCATATCTATAACAGTATCCGTCACACGAAGTTCTCTAACGAGAGCTTTATTTCTTATTTCTTCTGATGTAACAAATAAATCTGTTTTTGCATCATTACAAGTGGACCATTTATTTCCTAATAATGATTCTGCTCTCACATCAAATGTGCCGATTTCATCAACGGTTGTTGTTGCAGTCCATACATAAGTATTGCCATCAACTTTCTTTGATGAAGCATTTATTGTTTTTTCTTTGCCATTTACATCAATAATAAATCTTACATCTGTTCTTGATTTATCTGTTATCGCATATAAAGTAATAGGTTTATTGACTAATGCTGAATTTGGTGTTGTATAAACAAACTTAACCGGTTCAGCAGGCAAAACATTCACAGTATAAAATTTAACATTACCTCTGCTATCCTTAGCCGTAATTATTGCTTTACCCTCAGATACTGCTGTGATAAATCCTCCATTGACAGTAGCGACTGAGGTATCACTCGAACTCCAAGTCAATGAATATGTAGAAGTTGCACTAATATATTTTGTTTTACCAACAGTCAAAGAACCGCTTGTTCCTGATAAAGTTATTCTCGAAGATACTGCAACATCATTTACAGTTACTTTACAGGTTGCTTTTACTGTGTCGTCTAATGAACTTTTAGCTGTTATAGTTGCTGTACCCTTTGAAATAGCAGATATTACACCGTCTTTTACGGCTGCAACATCAGGGTTTGAGGTTGTCCAAACAATACTTCCGATTTCTCCCTCTGTATTAACGGTTAATTTTTCAGATGAACCCCTGTTTAACGAAATACTACTTTTATTTAAAGTAATAGTTCCCGTTCCAACAGTAACTGTACATTTTTTTGAAACAACACTATTAACATCTTTTACGGTAATAATCGCAGTACCGTTTGAAATTCCCTTTATTTTTCCGTTTTCTACAACGGCAACTTTTTCATTGCTGCTTGTATAAACGAGCTTTGTATCACTCGGATTTACTGTAACTGATAATTGATATTCTTCATTCACCTCAATTTTAATATTACTTTTATTCAATGTAATCTCCGGTTTATTTTCAGCAGTAATAATACATTCAGCAATTAAAGAATTATTTTTATTATAAGCACTAACTTTAACCTGACCGGCACCTATAACTGTAACTTTGCCATTATCATTTGTTACAACTTTATCATTATCGAGTGACCAATAAACACCTTCTTCATCAGACATTGTTTTTACCGTATAAGTATCCCCAACATATAAAGATACCTTTGTTGTCGAAAAATTAATATCCGGAGGGAGTGCATCTTTTTCCGAAACTTTAACATTAGATTTTGCGACCACTGTTCCTGTTGTATCCTTCACGGTAATAACAGCCGAACCAACATTAACACCTGTAATAGTACCATTACTTGACACAGTAGCAACAGAATTATCTGAACTTGAATATTTTACAGCTCTGTTGCTTGGAGTAGTGGTGGCAGTTAATTTATATGTATTGCCTATACTTAGATTAACATTTGCAGAAGATAATTTTATTGTAGTTGTAGCGGTCGGAGCAGACGCATCATAAATTTTTGCCAAAGTATTTTCATCAGCAATTCCGTCTTTATTAGACATACCACTTACTATCTGAAAATTCTTTACAGCAAGAACCAATGAACTATCATATATACCACTGATTTCACCGTTATAATATTTCAATTCAGTAAGTCTGTTTTGCAACATTCTGACAGCTTCACCCTCGTTGCCATCTCTTAGAGCAACATAATTAGTAGATGAAACTGTGTTTATTTTGGCATATTGTTTTGAGCAATATCCGACTGTTCCGTTAGAAAGTTGTACTTTTGCCCAATTAGCATTAGAATTATCCAGAACCGTCATAACGGTATTAGGAGCGACTGTCAAGATAACTTTATATGTAAGACCTGCACCCGTACGAATATTAAGATAGTCTAATGATGTAGCAGTAGTTTTTGTTTTAACTACTTTATATTCATCTATACTATTATTATCATTTGCATAATTTATTTTCAAGTATGATTTTGAAACAAAACCCACTGTTCCATCATTAAGTTTAATTTTCGCCCAATTGGTATTACTATTATCTATAATATTAACAATCGTATTAATATTAAGTACGGTGATAACCTTGTAAGTTGTTGCAGGACCTGTACGAACATTCAAATAATCCAATGTTATTCCTGTTAAATCAAATGTTGATGGCGTACTATTACTTTTAACATTATCGAATTTAAGATAAGCCGAACTACAATAGCCAACAGCACCCGTTTCTGACTGAACTTTAACCCAACTATCTGTACTGCTGCCGTCCAATACCGTAACAGTTGAATTTACATTTAAAACCGTAATTACACTGTAAGAAGTACCCGGTCCGGACCTAACATTCAGATAGTCCGTTGTCACCGCTGTTTGGTTGGCTGCCTCTACATTAAAATAAGGCTTCACAGATTGATAATCGCCCAAAGCAAATGTACCCAACATCAATGTTGCCGAACAAAAAAATGCTAATACTTTTTTGCCACGCCTTAAAGCTAAAAAATTAGATGACATAAAAATAAACACGCTCCTCAAATTAATCAAATGAAACATTCCACATATTATATTATAAAAATCCGTATCCGGATACAAAAAGTTACAAAAAGATTAATATATTACAAATTTGAAATCATATAGGCATAGCACACCGTATCAACAATCTAAACCATACTTAATATATTAAAGCAATTTCTAATTATTTACAATAGATTTCATTAAAAAAACACAAATTATACAAATAGAATTTCAGACAATTTTTTTGTGAATTTTAACAAATTATTTTTGCAATAGTTCTTGTTAATAATTATTGTTTATAATTCTTTAAAATATTATCGACATAAGGTTTAAATTTCACTATATATCTTATAATTAATTGTGTAATTGCAATATCATAAGCAATCAAAGTAATCATAACGACCATATAATATACAGGCAGCAAAAGACTTATACCATTAAATATAGATTCTTCTTTAGAAAACATAAAGATATTTACCAGTATAAAGTATGACAAAACTATACATATACTAAACACCAAAAATTTTACAATTCTCAAAATAAACTTGGATTTTATATACTTTTCTATAATAGCCTTTAATATAGGATAATATCCAAAAAATAACAAATAAAATAAAACTGAACTCTTATCCGCCACAAACAGAAACGACAGCACAGACACACAAACAAATGACATTAAGGCATATTTTTTATCTGTTTCTATCACAAGAAAAGCCGTTAATACTCCGGCTACTGCCGGTAATGTCACCGATAGTATTGTAATAATATTGGTTAAAATCATTAATACAACAGAAAGAGCAGATATTATACTGCTTAAAGCCATATATAATATTCTATTTTTTCGTGACATTCTATTACTTTTCATAAAAAAACAAGCCTCATCAACAACAACCGATTAAGTCACCGCCGAAACATTCACAACAACAATCCGAACATACTAATATATTACACAAATCACAACAGGAACACATTGGCATTGAACCATTTTTTTTAACATTATATCCGCCGTATTCGCCGTTTCTTGCATTTTTAATATGGTTATAAGCAGATTGATATTCTTTATTTTCGCTGTCCATCTGACAAGCTGTTTCTATATATGAAAACGCATCTTCCAAAAAGCCTTTTTTATAAAAAACCATACTTTTTAAGAAATACCATTCTGCTGAGCGTTTATCTCTTGGTATTCCATCTAAAATCTGTTCTGCATCAGCAACCCTATTATTGTTTATAAGCCTTCTTACATCAGGATATTCACTTGAGTATCCTGTTGAAGCATAGACACCATCACTATTTTTTCTTTTGTTACGGCGTTCTTCGATTATTGTATCATAAGCAAGATTAATTTCTTTCATTTTTTCGGAGGCAAAATCTGCCAACTCACTATTTTCGTAATTATCTGGGTGATATTTTTTTGCGAGTTCCCTGTATGCGTTTTTGACTTCTTCATCAGTAGCAGACTCAGATATTCCCAAAACACTATATGGATTTGACATAATTATCCTCCTTATCTAAAATTTCCGGCTGGATATTTTCTTTATTTTTTCTTTTTATTAAACGGCTTATAAAACAGGCATTTTCTTTGCATATCGGGCAAACCATAATTAATAATATTGTCTAAAATTCTTTTAAACTGCTTAAAATCTATAAGATTATATGCAAGATTTATTTGGTAAATAGTAAAATTCAGTACACTATTACAATATTTGGAAACATCATTTCTTGTATTTTCTTTATTTTTGAAATAGTCAACAAAAGGATTAAAATTGCCACTTAATAAATCCTTATCATAATCGTCCGCAGCATCTATAAGATAAACCCATCTTCCGATAAAATATCCGAATTTTTCAAGTAATAAATTTGGAATATTATTGGTATTAGGTATAGACATTATTAATTTTGAAATAAAATTTGCTGTCGGATTAGCTGCAATATCAATTGATACATTTTTATCGTGTTCAACATTAAACTGTTCTTGTATATATTGAGCAGTTATTTCCTCTATAACCGGATAATCTTTTTTTGCTTTTTTATAGGCTCTCCTGAAAAATAAGCTTAAAAACTTAAAAAATAAGGCTTTTAAGAATTTGGAGTCGGATATATTATCCTTTATTTTATAATAAGTCAAAATTGCTGAAACGGCGGCTGCAAATTTAAGTGCCTTATTTTCCGTACAAAACATACATTTCTTTAAAGGATTTACAACACAATGACCTTTTTTAACGCAAATATCATCATCATTTATAGATATATATAACAGTGCCAAAAATGTACAGTCATAACTAAGTGTTAATCTTGACAAAACACCATAACTCTTACCAAGTTGTTTACAAAGTCCACAATATACACTTTTATACGCTTCATAATCTTTAATTAATAGCTCTGATTTTTGGGTTTGCAGATAGCCAAACAAAATTTACCACCATTTCAATAAAAACTAATAATGAATACAATTACTATTATACTATATAGTTATAGATAAACAAGTGAATAATATGTTAAATTTTATCAAATTTGTAATATTTATTCAATTTATTTTGCTTATGGCATCAAATATTTTTTTATATATTTTCCGGTATAAGAACTTTCCACTTTTGCAATTTCTTCCGGAGTGCCGCAAGCAACAATCATTCCACCGTTATCCCCGCCCTCAGGACCTAAATCTATAATATAATCAGCAGTTTTAATAAAATCGAGATTATGCTCTATAACTACAACAGTATTTCCGCTGTCTGTCAATCGTTGAAGTATATTAATTAGCCTATGGACATCAGCGGTATGCAGTCCTGTTGTAGGTTCATCAAGGATATAAATAGTTTTACCTGTACTTTTTTTAGATAATTCAGCAGCAAGTTTAACTCTTTGAGCCTCTCCTCCGGATAAAGTTGTTGCTGATTGACCTATTCTGATATAACCAAGACCAACATCCTGCAAAGTTTTTAATTTTTTTGAAATCTTAGGTATGCTTTCAAAAAACTCGTATCCCTCATCAACCGTCATTTCGAGAACATCATATATGGATTTGCCCTTATACTTCACTTCCAATGTTTCTCTGTTATATCTTTTTCCGTTGCATATCTCGCAAGGCACATAAACATCCGGTAAGAAATGCATTTCTATTTTTACAATACCATCGCCTTCACAAGCCTCACACCTTCCGCCTTTTACATTGAATGAAAATCTTCCGCTGTTAAAGCCTCTTTTTTTAGCTTCTTGCGTAGATGCAAAGAGTTCCCTTATATCAGTAAATACTCCCGTATATGTTGCGGGATTTGAACGAGGTGTTCTGCCTATGGGAGATTGGTCTATATTAATGACTTTATCAAGATTTTCCATACCTAACATTTGTTTAAAATTTCCAAAACGCATTTTTGCCTTATTAAGCTGAACTGCAAGATACTTATACAATATTTCATTTATAAGAGATGATTTTCCTGAACCCGATACGCCTGTAATACATACAAATTTACCTAATGGTATTTTAACATCTATATTTTTCAGGTTATTTTGGGCAGCACCTTTAATAATCAAGAATTTTCCGTTGCCACTGCGTCTGTTTTGAGGGATTTCAATTTTCTTTTTTCCGCTAAGATATTGACCTGTTATAGAGTTATCACAATTTTTTATATCCTCAACTTTTCCGGCAAAAACAAGTTCTCCGCCTTTAACTCCCGCCAATGCTCCTATATCAATTATATAATCTGATGCATACATTGTATCCTCATCGTGTTCAACAACTATAACTGTATTGCCTAAATCCCTAAGATGTTTTAAAGTTGCTATCAATTTATCATTATCACGCTGATGAAGTCCTATACTTGGTTCATCAAGGATATACAAAACACCGCTTAATGATGAACCTATTTGAGTAGCCAGCCTTATTCTCTGACTTTCTCCTCCGGATAGTGTTCCCGAATTTCTGGATAATGTAATATATTCTAATCCCACATTATTTAAAAACATTAATCTTGATTTGATTTCTTTTAAAATAATATCTGCAATATCACGCTGTCTGTCGGTTATATTCATTTCTTCAACATATGACAATGCCTTTTTAACAGACATATCGCAAAATTCACTTATATTTTTATCCCCGACAGTTACCGCAAGAGATAATGGTGACAATCTTTTACCTCCGCAGGCATCGCACTCTATTGCCCTCATATAGCCCTCAATTTCTTCCTTAATCCAGTTACTTTGGGTTTCCTTAAAGCGTCTTTCAAGATTATTAATTATTCCTTCAAAGGTTGTCATATATGTGCCATTACCATAAACTCCATTTCTATGGACTTCGATTTTTTCTCCATTTGTTCCATATAATATAATATTAATTATATCCTCCGGTAAATTGTCAATCGGAGTATCAAGCGAAAATTTATATGCATTTGCCAATGCTTCAAAATACATAGCTGCTATCGAGCTTCCCTCCATAGCCCAGCCGCTTCCCTTAATACCGCCTTTGCGAATTGATTTTGTACCATCAGGTATGATTAATTTTGTATCTATCTTCATAAACACACCAAGACCGGCACATTTAGGGCAAGCTCCGCTTGGATTATTAAATGAAAACATTCTTGGAGTAAGTTCGTCAATACTATAATTATGCTCAGGACAAGAATAATTTTGTGAAAATAATAAATCTTCTCCATCATCTTTGCTTACAATCGTTATACCACCCGATATTTTAGAAGATGTTTCGATAGAATCCGATAATCTTGAACGAATACCCTCTTTAATAATAAGTCTGTCAATAACTATTTCAATATTATGTTTTTTATTTTTTTCAAGCTCTATTTCTTCGGATAATTCGTAAATTACGCCATCACACCTTACACGAACATATCCATTTTTTTTAGCAAGTTCCAGTTCTTTTTTATGCTGACCTTTTTTTGAGCGTATAATAGGTGCTAAAACTTGTATTTTAGTTTTTTCAGGCAACGCAAGAATTTTATCAACTATTTGGTCAACAGACTGCTGCTCTATAACCCTATGACAAATCGGGCAATGTGGAATACCTATTCTTGCATACAATAAACGCAAATAATCATAAATTTCGGTTACTGTTCCGACTGTTGAACGAGGATTTTTTGAAGTTGTTTTTTGGTCAATAGCGATAGCCGGAGATAGTCCTTCTATATAATCAACATCAGGTTTTTTCATTTGTCCTAAAAATTGCCTTGCATAAGATGATAACGATTCAACATATCGTCTTTGTCCTTCTGCATATATAGTGTCAAATGCCAATGAGGATTTTCCGGAGCCGGACAAACCTGTTATAACTACAAGTTTATCTTTCGGGATTGATACATCTATATTTTTAAGATTATGTTCTCTTGCACCTTTTATATAAATTTCTTTTGGCGTCATAAATTTTCCCCTTTTCCAAAAAGCAATATATGGCTGTAATGATTTTTCATTACAGCCAAAATTAATAGTTGATTAACATCTTATAATGGTTAATTTATTGATTATCAGACTTTTTATTATTATCACTATCGACATCTACAACTAAATCATTAACCTCTATTTTGCTTTCAGAACTGTCATCTTCTTTGTACTTTTCTTCAATCACTTCAAGAGGAGTACCTTTCATAATCAAATCAAATTCCTCACCACTCATTTTTTCGTGTTCTATGAGGAACTTTGCAACAGAATGTAATTTTTCTATATTATCTTTAAGAATTTGTTCTGTCAGCTTATAAGCATTAAGAATTATTTTTTTAATTTCGTCATCAATCTCAGCAGCTATCTTTTCGGAGTAATTTCTGCCGGACTGTCCCATATCTCTGCCCAAAAATACTTGGTCACTATCTCCACCATATACAATAGGTCCTATAATATCACTCATACCATATCTTGTAACCATAGCATTAGCCATTTTTGTAGCTCTTTCAATATCATTTGAAGCTCCCGTTGAAATATCCCCTAAAATAAGTGCCTCTGCAACTCTTCCGCCGAGCAAAACAACAATTTCTTCCCCCATCTCCATTTTAGAAGAATAAGAACGGTCTTCTGTCGGCAAGGACATCGTAAATCCACCTGCCATACCACGAGGTATAATAGATATTTGATGTACAGGGTCTTGTGTTCGGCAACAATATGTTGCGACGGCGTGACCTGCTTCGTGATAAGCCGTAAGTCTTTTTTCTTTTTCAGAAAGAACTTTTGATTTCTTTTCTGCACCCACAACAACTTTGATGGTAGCCTCCTCAACTTCCTGCATAGTAATAGCTTTGCGATTTTTTCTTGCTGCGAGGAGGGCGGCCTCATTTAGTAAATTTTCGAGGTCGGCACCTGTAAAGCCTGCTGTTGATTTAGCAATAGTTTTCAATTCAACATCAGGTGCTATTGATTTATTTCTTGCGTGAACTTTCAGAATTTCTTCTCTTCCCTTTATATCAGGTCTGCCTACAACGACTTGTCTGTCAAAACGACCCGGACGCATAAGTGCTTTATCAAGAATATCAGGTCTATTGGTTGCTGCTATCATAATGACACCTTCATTTGCACCAAAACCGTCCATTTCAACAAGTAATTGATTAAGGGTTTGTTCTCTTTCATCGTGACCTCCGCCAAGACCTGCACCACGCTGACGACCTACCGCATCAATCTCGTCTATAAATATAATACAAGGAGAATTTTTCTTTGCCTGTTCAAATAAATCTCTTACTCTTGACGCACCAACACCAACAAACATTTCGACAAAATCCGAACCCGAAATTGAGAAAAACGGCACTCCTGCCTCACCTGCAACGGCTCTTGCAAGTAATGTTTTACCTGTTCCCGGAGGGCCTACGAGTAAAACTCCTTTTGGTATTCTTGCACCAAGTTCGGTATATTTTTTCGGACTTTTAAGAAACTCAACAATTTCCTTTAATTCTTCTTTTTCCTCGTCAGCACCGGCGACATCATTAAATGTTGTTTTACGCTTTTCATCTGACATATTTTTGATTTTAGCCTTGCCAAAACCCATTTGTTTTCCGCCGTCACCCATAGAACCGGCAATTTTTTTCATCAATATCCACCATATAACGCCCAATACTACAAACAGCAATAACTGCGGCAGTAATGATACAAACCAAGAGGTTTCCTGAGCTCTTATAAGGTCAAATTTTATTTGCTTATCATCAGGATATGTTGCCATAATATTTTTTATATCTTCATATACAATGCCAACATTTGCAACAGTATAATTTACTACGGTATTTTCGTCATCATTTAATTTAAGTACTAATTCACCCGTACCAAAGTCCATAGTAAACTCAGTTACTTTTTGCTCCTCAAAATAATTTAATATGTCTGAATAATATGTTTGGGTTTTCGGTTTAGAATTGAATAGAACAGCAACAACTAAAATTACTGCAATTGGAATACCAACACAAATTATAATATTTCTTATTGTTCTTTTAGTGTTATTACTCAAAGTAAAATTCACTCCTTTTTGATATATGTATTAATTATTAAAAATATTGTTTTTGAGTATGCCTATATATGAAAGATTTCTATATTTTTCATTATAATCAAGACCATAACCAACTACAAAGCCATCTTCAATGCTTTCACCAACATAATCAACTTTTATATTGGTTTTTCTGTTTTTCGATTTATCAATAAGAGTACAAACTTTGATACTTGCCGGAGATTTTTCTTTTATAATATCGACAACATAACTTAATGTTATTCCTGTATCCACAATATCTTCTACTACCAAAACATCTCTATTTTCAAGCGAACAAGAAAAATCCTTAATTAATTTAATTTTTTCTGTTGATTTATCATTTTCATAGCTGCTTAATTGTATAAACTCTACATCACAAGGGATTTTTATTGCTCTTGTGAGGTCGGAAGTAAAATGAAAGCTCCCTTTTAATACACAAATAACCAATAAATCTTTATTTTTATAATCATTTGTAATTTGCTCTCCGAGCTCCTCCACAATATCTGCAATATTTCCCTCACTCAGTATAATTTTTTCAATATCATTTCTCATTTACTGCACTCCCTAATTGTTATAATCATTACTTTTTTAGTATTGCTGCTGACAGCGTTACTTTTAGCAACACCAATTCCGTCAATCCATAGAACATTACTGCCACTTGCTAAAATTATAATATTATTGCGATTTTCAGAAGGTATTTTAAGTTCGTTAAAATACTTTTTCAATGTTTTAGAAACATTACTTTTATATGGTATAAATTTATCGCCGGTTAAACGATTTCTAAATACAACATCACTGCTTATTGTATCATAGTCAAGAGCATTTTTAAATAACAAATTGTTAATTTTAAAAAATTTTTTATATTCTTGTATATCAACTATGTTTATTTCATAGAATTTATCACCAAAAAGCAAATATTTATTCTCAAAAGGACTTATATTTAAGAAAGTATTTGTATTATTGCGGTTATTACAAGGGGCTATCCTAAAAATTCCCTGTTTACAAACAGCCCTATATTTACTGTTTAATTCAACTGTTCCACCTTTTAAAAGGGAATTATTTATTAATGAGCATTTTTTATTATCTATATCTATATTATAATCAGAACATATGGAAAAAATTATTCTATTGCGAATTGCCTGTGGTATATCTAACAGTTTTTGAGCGGAATAATAATTTTGATTTTCACTAACACTAATCCTAACGGAAGTTTTATACTCATTTGTTATTTGTTCGATAAATTTATAATCATATATTAAAGCGTTGGTAAATCTTGTTACAGCTTTATGAATAGATGGATTTATTTCTTTCAAAACCGGAATAATACAATGACGAATTTTATTTCTATTATAGTCTGTGCTTAAATTTGTGCTGTCTATCACATAAGGCAGAGAAAATTTTTGGCAATATTCCTCTATTTCCTCTCTTGTTATATATAATAGTGGTCTTATAATATTATTTCTTACGGGAGGTATGCCGCAAGCACCTTTTAATCCTGTACCTCTTGCCAATCTGAATAATAATGTTTCCGTATTATCAGATGCCGTATGAGCGGTTGCGATTTTTGTTTTATCATCACAAAGTGAATTTATATATTCATATCGCAGTTCTCGTCCACATTCCTCAAGCCCGATTTTTCTTTCTTTTGCAATAGATATTACATCAAAAGACTTGACAAATAATTTTATATTATTATTGCTGCAGTATTCTTTAACAAAATTTTCATCTCTATCGCTTTCTGCACCTCTGATATGGTGGTTAATATGAACAGCATTTACTTCTATATCCTTATGATTATCTTTGCAATATTGTATCATAAAATGCAATAAAGCCATTGAATCCGCTCCACCGGACAATGCCACAAAAATTTTATTTGTATTTTCGAGCATATTGTATTCTGAAATTAATTCGTTTATTTTATTTGTAAATTCTATCAATGTTCCACCTCTTGACCTGTAAAACGCATATATTCTCCCTGCCAATATAACGGAACTGTTCTTGATTCGCCGTGACGATTTTTGGCAACGATACATTCTCCGCTATTTTTGTTATTATCCTCGTTTTCCTTATCGTCTTGTGTATAATATCCCTCTCTGTACAAAAATAAAACAATATCTGCATCTTGCTCAATAGAACCGGAATCTCTCAAATCCGATAACTGAGGTCTATGTTCAGCTCTTTGGTCACTTGCACGAGATAATTGTGATAATGTCATAACAGGAATATTCAATTCCTTAGCCATAATTTTTAAACTACGAGTAATTTCTGAAATTTCCTGTACTCTGTTATCAATTCGTCTTGCACTGCTCATAAGCTGTAAATAATCTATAACAACAAGGTCCACTTTTTTTAGGCGTCGCAATTTTGCTTTCATTTCGGGAACTGTTATACCCGGTGTATCATCAAAGTAAATTTTAGTTTTACTAAGTATCTCCCCCGCCTCAACAAGTCTAACCCATTCATCACTGTTAAGTTTACCCGTCCTTAATTTAGAGCCTTCGATTTTACCCTCCGTAGATAAAAGACGAGATGCCAATTGTTCCCTTGACATTTCCAAAGAAAAGAAAGCTACAACTCTTTTTTCTTTAATTGCGGCATTTTTAGCAATATTAAGTGCAAAACTCGTTTTACCCATACCAGGACGTGCCGCCAAAAGGATTAAGTCAGAACGATTTAATCCCGTTATAACATTATCGAGAGAACTTATCCCCGTTGAAATAGCTTTTTCATCACTGTCAGGTGAATTAACCAAATCAAGTCTGTCAAATGTCTGTATAATAATTTCGTCTATTTTTTGAAGACCTGAGGTACTTTTACCATTTCTTATATCAAAAATTTTTTGTTCTGCCAAATCTAAAAGCTGTTCTGATGAATAATCACTGTTTGTGGCATCTTCTATTATTTCCCTTGAATTAATTATAAGGGTTCTAATCTCATATTTTTCCCTTACGATATTTGCGTAATACTCCACATTTGAAATTGACGGGACAGATTGGGCTACCTGCAACAAATATTGTCTGCCATTTGCAGTATCAAAATCTTCATTATTTCTTAATGACTCCAAAACTGTAATATAGTCAATAGGCTTAGATAAATTGTACAAATCCATAATTACAGAATAAACTATCCTGTTGCTTGATGAATAAAAATAATCAGGTTTAGGTAAAATTATTGCAACCCTATCCATACAAGAGGACTCCATAAGTATAGCACCAAGAACGGCATTTTCGGCATCTAAACTATAAGGTAGGTTTATACCGTCTATTCCAATATTGATTTTATTTCCCGCCATACTCCAAAAACACTCTCCCAAATAAAATACAAAAATAAGGGCTAACACATAAGGTCAAACCCTTATCCAAGATATAAATGCCTTTTTTTGACAGTTTATATTATTCTTTTTCGGTCACTTGCACTTTTAACTTTGTTGAAATTCCTGTAAACAACTTAATTTCGCAATTATATATTCCAAATGCTTTAATATCTGTATCAATAGATATTTTTCTTTTATCTATATCAGCACTAAATTGCTTTTTTATTTCTTCGGCTATTTCCTTAGAAGTTACAGAACCGAATAATTTACCATTTTTGCCTGCACTTGCCTTTATCTGAACGGTAACACCGTTTAATTTATTTGCAATATCTTGGGCTTGAGCCTTTTGTACATCTAATTTATATTGTTTTGACTGTTCAGCATTTTTAAATTCATTCATTACCTGAGCATTAGCCTCCTTAGCCAATTTTCTCGGTAAAAGGAAATTTCTTGCATAACCGTCAGAAACTTCAATTAATTCGCCTTTCTTTCCGCTGCCTTTTACATCTGTCAATAAAATCACTTTCATTATTAAATTCCTCCTGCATAAATTACATTTTTAAATTACTTATAAGTGCTATAAGTTTTTCTCTTGCCTCGGGTAAAGGCATTTTTAATTGAGTACCTGCCATTGTTTGATGTCCTCCGCCGCCAAGTGCCTCCATAACAAGTTGTACATTCACATCACCCAAAGAACGGGCAGATATATTTACTATATCATCTACCATAAACATTACAAATGATGCTTTAACTCCTCCAATTCCTAAAAGTTCATCTGCCGCCTGTGCTGATGCAACTCTTATATCAGAGAATGTTCCGTCTGCAACAGCCACCGCACAGAAATTATATATTTCTGCCTCTGAAATGAGCTGATATTTTACTTTATAAGTATCAATGGAATTTGAGAAAAGTCGCTTAACTTCAACAGTATCAGCACCTCTTTTTCTTAAATATGCGGCAGCTTCAAAGGTTCTTACGCCTGTTCTAAGGACAAAATTCTTTGTATCAAGCATAATTCCGGCTAAAACCGCTTCTGCCTCCATTTGATTGAGATTTGTTTCACCAATATATTGAGCCAATTCAGCAACCATTTCGCACGCTGATGAGGCAAATGGCTCGTGCATAAATATAAATGTATTAGAAATATAATTAACCATTTTTCTGTGGTGGTCTATAATAATACACTTTCCGCAAATATCTAAAAGCTCAGGACATTCAACCATTTTAGGTGAATGAGTATCAACTATTATTAACAGTGATTCCGGCGTAAATGCTTCCAATGCTTTTTCCGGTGTAATAAACATATTTTTATAATCAGGAAATCTATTAAACGAAGAAATCAATGGTTTTGATAAACTTGTATCCTGATTTATAACAATATAGGCTTCTTTTTTCAGTGCTTTTGTTGATATGCTCCACATACCTATACTTGCACCCACACAGTCCAAATCTGATGCCTTATGTCCCATAATAAATACTTTTTCGCTTTTTGAAATTCTTTCTGACATAGCCATAGATATTACTCTTGTTCTTCTCTTGTCAAGATTTTCAACGCCCTTAGACACGCCGCCAAAAAATGTATAACTTGAATTAGAATTTACAGCAACTTGGTCGCCACCTCTTGCAAGTGCCATATCAAGAGCTTGTTTAGCCCATTGTTCACATTCCTGAAAACTTTCCCCGTCCTTGCCCACGCCGATTGATAATGTTGCCGTTCTTCTTTCATCAATTTTTATCTTTCGGATTTCCTCCAGTATAGGAAATTTATCTTTAATCATTTCTGTTACAAATTTTCTTTCGACAACCAGAAGGTACTTTCCTGCATATAGTTTTTTATACATAGCCGAATTTGAAACTGCCCATTTTTGCAATTCTTTTTCGACCATAGAAACAATCTCAGAGGCATTGCTTTCCTCGGCATTATTTTCCAATTCATCTTTATTATCGAACATTATCATCATAACACAAGGTCTTGAATTATTATATTTTTCCAATAACTTGGTGTGTGCTGTTTTATCAATAAAAAACATTACATATGAGTTATCACAATCTAACATCAACACTTTAAAAACTTTATCACCTAATTTTATATCACTTTTAGTAATAACAGATTTTTTTTCATCAATAAATTTATCGAAAGGTCTTTCAAGATTTTTAGCATTTTCGAGTTCTATTTTTAAAATATCTTCCAAAGACCTGTCATTCGTGTAGTTATAGATACTGTTTCCTATAACATCACGACCATTGCATATAATTTTCCTAAAAAGTTCATTATATGTGATTATTTCTCCGTTTTTGCTTACGATAACCGATGGTGTAGCGACTCCCGATAATTCAACTGACGATACATTACCGCCAAGTCTATTGACAGCCCCTCTTATAAGAGCCTTTAAATAAACACTGTTTTTCGTAAGAAATATTATTATAATTACAAGAGTAACAATAGTTATCACCAAATTAATAAAGAAAGGTAATAGATGTTGTGTGTCATATGACAATATCGTCATTACTATCATAGCAACAACAAATATAAAGAAAAGCGGAGAAACTGTCCACAATTTTCTTTCTTTCATACCTAACACCTCACTTATATATAACATATAAATTATAAAAAACGCTTATAAATTCATTAATAATTATATTACTTATCTTCAATTTTTTCAATAGTTTGTAAAATATATGTATTATGATTTATATTTTCTCACATATGTATATAAAATTTTTCATTATTTTTTCACAATAATTCGGAATGTTTAATAGGCGAGGCTTTGCCCTATGCCCCATCAATATAACTTTTTTCAAAGAGTAATATTAAAAATCACAAAAACTTTTAAATCAAAAGTTTTAGCCAAGCCCTTGGAAAGTCTTTTTGAAAGGTCTTGTAGTTTCCAAAGAAAGAACCCTTGGTCGCTCTATGCAGGCAGCGAAGCTAAGAGAACTTTTATAATTTAAAAAGCAGAGAAATATTAAAAATTTTTCTCTGCTTTAATATAAATCATACTTCCATTATTATTGGCAAAATCATAGGATTTCTTCTTGTTTTTTCATAAAGAAGTTTTGAAAGTTCGTCCTTAATTTTAGTTTTAATTACACCCCATTCGTGTAAATCATCATACGCACAATCTTCAAGCACATTAATAATTTTATCTTTTGCTTCTTCCATAAGGGATTCAGACTCTCTAACATAAACGAATCCTCTTGAAACAATATCCGGCCCCGAAATAATATGACCATCTATTGCATCTATTGTAGCAACAACAACTATTAAACCGTCCTGACCAAGATGTTTTCTATCTCTAAGAACTATACTTCCCACATCACCTACTCCAAGTCCGTCTACAAGAACATTACCGGCAGTAACAGGTGGTAAGCGTTTCATATAATTTTTATTAATTTCTATTACATTACCAACATCGCCTATAAAAACATTTTCCTTTGGCATACCCATAGAAATAGCTAAATCTGCGTGTTTTTTCAAATGTTTCTGTTCACCGTGGACGGGTATAAAGTATTTAGGCTTTGTAAGTGCCTGAATTATTTTTAATTCTTCCTGACAGGCGTGACCTGATACATGAACCTCGTACATTGACTCGTATATAACTTCGCAGCCACGCTTCATCAATTCATTTACAACAGCACTGACCGTTTTTTCGTTTCCCGGTATAGGATTGGCTGAAATTATTATAAAGTCACCCACTCCGACTGATACTTTTTTATGGTCCGAATAAGCCATTCTTGATAAAGCCGACATTGGTTCTCCCTGACTTCCTGTTGTAACGAGAACAACTTTTTCCTTTGGATATTTATTAAGTAAATTTATATCGATTATAATACCGTCCGGCACCTCAATATATCCCAATTCGACCGCAACCGTCATATAGTTAATCATACTTCGACCTGAAAAAGCAACTTTACGACCATATTTTTTGGCACAATTAATAATCTGCTGAACACGATTTATATTTGATGCAAATGTAGCAATTATAATTCTACTATTTTCAGCTCTTAAAAATAATTTTTCAAAAGACTCCGCAACCTTCATTTCAGTATTTGTGTAACCCGGTCTTTCGGCATTTGTCGAATCTGCAAACAACGCAAGTACAGATTTTTTACCAAGTTCTGCAAATCTTGTAAGGTCTGTCACACTACCCATTGTTGGCGTAAAATCAATTTTAAAATCTCCCGTATGAACCAAAATTCCTGCCGGTGAATGAATAGCTATACCCACGGAATCAGGTATCGAGTGATTTACATTTATAAACTCAACAGACATACAACCCAATTTTACAATATCTCCAGCCTTTACAACATTTAATTTAGTCTTATAGAGCAGATTGTGTTCTTTTAATTTATTGCCCACAAGTCCTAATGTTAATGCCGTACCGTATATAGGAAAATTGAGATTTTTTAATAAATATGGTAATGCCCCTATATGGTCCTCGTGTCCGTGTGTGAGAATTATACCCTTTATTTTATCCGCATTTTTTTCCACATAGCTAAAATCCGGTATTACCGAATCGATACCCAACATTTCACCGTCCGGAAAAGCCATTCCGCAATCAATCAATATCATATCGTCTTCACATTCAAATAAGGTTATATTTTTACCGATTTCATTTAAACCACCCAAGAATGCTACTTTTATTGACGGGGAAGGAATTTCTTTATTTTTAGATTGAGTACTGCTTGATTTTAGATGACTATTTCTGTAATATGTTTTATTATTATAGACTTGTTTTGATTTGCCGTTATTAACTTCGAGATTGCTGTCACTGCCATATATATCGTTTTCCGTAAAAGCAGTACCATCAGCAGTATCAAGCTTATAATAATTCTTGATATCGCTGTAATCTTGAGAGTTTGATTTTTTGTTGGTGCGTGATGCCGTCCTACGACCTAACTGTCTACCTCTCTTATTAAGTTCTTCTGTCACTGAATATTTACCTCCGTATAATAAAAAATTTCCGAACACAATTTCATTATTAATTGTACAACTATAACGCTTTACTTGTCAAGTATTACTATTATAACCAAGTATTAATAATTTTTATTGTACCGGCAAAAGAAATATGTTGTTTTGACGGATATTATATTTATATTATATTTATATTATATTACTATACAAATAATCTATTTGTATAAAAATGTTGTATTGCTATTTTTTTTCAACAAGTATATAATATCTTTATTATGAAATAGATAAGGGGATTATAAAATGAAATCTGTTGAATTATTTACTGACGGAGCTTGTAAGGGTAACCCGGGAGTTGGCGGTTGGGGTGCTATACTGCGATATATGGGTAAAGAAAAAGAAATCTCAGGTGGTGACAAAAACACCACAAATAATAAAATGGAACTTACGGCTGTTATTAAAGGTTTATCAGCACTTAAAGAACCTTGCGAGGTTACTATTTATAGTGACTCGCAATACTTCTGCAATGGCATTACAAAGGGTTGGGCGAAATCTTGGAAAAAAAACGGCTGGCGAAAAAGTGACAAAAGTATTCCGGCAAACATTGATTTATGGGAACAATTACTTAAACTTATGGATATACATAAATGTACCATTGTTTGGATTAAGGGCCATAACGGTCACCCGGAAAACGAGCGTTGTGACAGGCTTGCGGTTAAAGAAGCTGAAAAATTTTTGTAATATATACTTCTTTTTTAGGATTAGGGATTTTTATATTCTGACAAATCTTTGCATAAAAAGACAAGAAAAATATGGCGGAATTGTACCGGATTGTATGAAAATAATTTTATTTAATCAACAAATAAACTAATGTGATACAACGCAAAATCCAATAAAAAAACTCCTATGGTAAAATATTATCATAGGAGATAATTTTATATTATATTTAGAAATTATTGTATTCTTGTAATATCATACATACTTTAAAAATCCAATAAGTTTTATTATACTTATTCATCAAACCCAATGTTATTTATCCACAAACAGAACAACTTCCATCAGCATTATGGTCGTGGCAACATTCGTTGATTTCACCGACTATTGCTTTCGGGTCTATACCCTGACGAGTATAATAATCACTAATAGCAGCCTTAATTGCCTGTTCTGCTAAAACAGAACAATGTACTTTTACAGGAGGAAGCCCGTCTAATGCTTCCATAACCGCTTTATTAGTCAGTTTCAGAGCTTCGGATATACTTTTCCCTTTAATCAATTCAGTTGCCATAGAACTTGTAGCTATCGCCGCACCACAACCAAATGTTTTAAATGATACTTTTTCTATAATACCATTTTCTATTTTAATATACATTTTCATAATATCGCCACACTTAGAGTTTCCTACCTCACCAATGCCGTTTGCATCTTCTAATTCGCCAACATTTCTTGGATTTGCAAAATGCTCCATAACTTTCTCGCTGTATGCCATAAAATATCATTCCTTTACTAAAAATATTGTATAATTAATTATTTTCTTTAATAATTTTATCCCAAAGAGGTGACATACTTCTCAGTCTTGTGACTATTTGAGGTACAACTTCTAATATATAGTCTATGTCTTCTTCGGTATTATCATCACTGAAAGTCAATCTTAATGAACCGTGAGCTATCTCGTGTGGCAGACCTATCGCCAAAAGTACGTGACTTGGGTCAAGCGAACCTGATGTACAAGCCGAACCGGAAGATGACGCTATACCTTTTAAATCCAATGATAAAAGCAATGATTCGCCTTCTATACCTTCAAAACACATATTTAGATTACCGGCTAATCTATTAGTCATATCTCCATTTATTCTTGAATGTTCAATCTTAGATAAACCCTCAGCAAGTCTGTTTCTCATAGCAGTTAATCGCTTATTTCTTTCTTCCATATTATTGCAGGCTTCTTGTAATGCAGCCGCCATTCCTACAATACTTGCAACATTTTCCGTACCTGCACGCTTATTTCTTTCCTGAGCACCACCATCAATAAGATTTTTGAGGTTAATACCTTTTCTTATATATAAAGCACCTATACCTTTTGGAGCGTGAAACTTATGACCGGACATTGAAAGCATATCAATATTCTGCTTTACAACATCAATAGGAACATTCCCAACGGCTTGTACTGCGTCTGTATGGAAAAGGACTTTATGTTTTCTGCAAATAGCCCCTATCTTTTCAATAGGTTGTATAGTTCCTATTTCATTATTTGCATACATAATACTCACAAGAGCTGTATCTTCTCTTATGGCTTTTTCCAATTCTTCAACTCTGACAAGACCATTCTCGTGAACATCAAGATATGTTACTTCAAAACCTTGCTTTCTCAGACTTTCAACTGAGTGCAAAACGGCGTGATGTTCAAAAGCAGTAGTTATAATATGTTTTTTACCCTTATTTTCTGAAATCATAGCACCGCATTTGATTGCCCAATTATCAGCCTCACTGCCGCCTGATACAAAGTATATTTCTTTACTTATTGCATTAATACATTTAGCAATAGTATTTCTTGCATCTTCTATTGCTTTTTTTGTAACATTACTTATAGAATAAAGACTTGATGGATTTCCATAGAACTCTGTTAAATATGGCATCATAGCATCAAGAACTTTTTTAGATACAGCCGTTGTTGCTGCATTATCCGCATATACATAATGATTCATAATAAAATATACACCTCTTAATTTATTATATTCCACTAATTCTATATAATACATCAAAATAGTAAGAATTGCAACAAAAAAATAAAAAATTTGCCAATTTTATTGACAAACTTTTTATCTTATCAAAATTAATTTTCTGATATTTCATCGGTTAAAACATCTAAAATTTCAAAATCTTCAATTTTTTGTTCAAGCAGACCATTTGGACGCTCCTTAATAACACATCTTAATTGAGTACAATCCTTTTTATCTGCCTCATTATATGCAGAAAAAATCAAATTTTCAAAAACAGCACGAACATCTTTATTAACCGGATGAGCTACATCTTTAAAATCTCCTGACTTTGTCATTCTGCTTGGCATAGCAAGGAACATACCATTATCGCTGCTTATTACCTTAATGCTATTAATACAAAGCATATCGTCCAAAACTATTTTTGCCAATCCCAACATTTTATTTTTAGGATTTTTAATTTTTGTAATTGTTATTGATGTTATTAACATAACATAACCCCCATTAAAAATATTATCTATATACAAAATTATACCACTAACAATTCATTTTTTCAAGACTTTTAACAAAAACTAAATTATTTTATTGGGCTGAAATTATTTATAATACTTTAATCGTCCTGACTGAAAATTGAGTCCAATACTTCACCTATCGAGCTATGAATAACGATATCAGCATTGTTATCTGCTTGCGTGACGGATTTATTTATCAAAACAAGTTTTTTACCTGAAAAATAATTTATTAAACCGGCAGCAGGATAAACATTTAATGATGTTCCGCCTACGATTAAAATTTCTGCTTTACTAATATAATCTACCGAACGGTAAATTATATTATTATCCAATCCTTCCTCATATAAAACAACATCAGGTTTGATAGTTCCACCACAATCACATTTTGGAATCCCAGAACTGTTTATGATAGCATCTAACCCAAAAAATTTGTGACATTTCATACAATAATTTCTAAGTACAGAACCGTGTAATTCAAGAACCTCCTTACTTCCGGCAGATTGATGTAATCCATCGATATTTTGGGTAATAATAGCTTTTAATTTACCCATTTGTTCTAATTTTGCAAGGGCAATATGAGCCTTATTAGGCCTTGCCGAAGGAAAAATCATTTTTTCACGATAAAAGTCAAAAAAATCTGCCGTATTCTTCATAAAAAATGTATGACTTAATATTATTTCAGGAGGAAACTTATATCTTTGATTATATAATCCGTCAGTGCTTCGGAAATCCGGAATCCCACTCTCGGTGGAAACCCCTGCCCCGCCAAAAAATACTATATTATCACTGTTTCTTATAATATCTTTTAAATCTTTATACACAATTCCGACCTTCTTTCTGATTTATGCTAAAAAATTATATTATCTTTTCGAATTACTTGTATTCATATTCGGCGTTGTGCTATATCCTGCACCTAAAAAATTATATACCTTAATTGTAGGTGCGAGCCATACTTGACCTGTTCCACGATATACATTAACTAAACCTTCACCGCTCACAGCAGAGCCTATAAGTGTTTTTGCTGAACGCTCAACTGTAAAATCAATTCCGGCAGTTCTAAGTACCGCAAAATTACCATCAACTTTCAGTGTATCATTATTAAGTTCAATAATATTGATTTCTTCCATAGGGACAATACTTTCTAATACAACTATTCCGGGACCTGTAATTTGTATCTGAAATATACCTTCTCCACCTGCAATAGCTGATGATAAATTTTTTTGTGCAACAGATTTAACATCAACGCTTCCTTGTGCCGCATAAAACATACCCTTATCAACAATTATTTGCTCTCTGCTATCCAGACCTAACAATAAAAAATGTTTGAACGATGGTTCAAGCACTATAACTCCTGAACCCCTGTATTCCGGCTGTGCAGTAGCCTCACCTGTCACAGCACCCGTAAAAAATCTTCCGATAGCATTTCCGGGAGTTACACCCGATACCATACTTATATTTCCTTGAAAATAACTCATAGCACCCGGCTCAATTTTAACCATATCATTATTAAGATGTATGGCTATTTGACGCACCTTTACATTTTGTTTTTCCATAAAATACATAGTTTGAGCCATACGGTGATTTGACATACCCAACAGTTTATCATACTGCAAAATCTCTACCTTAAACGAATTTGTTTCTGTTGAATCTATAATTTGAACATTTTTCCTTGTACCTATAACATTATAATACATTTTATTACACCCTTATTTTTATTTTATATATAAATTAGTGTTCACTAAGCCAAGATAAAGCCGTTTGTGCATACGCTGCACTTCCACAATACAATACGGAATCATCAAATCTTACTTTTGGGTGATGCTGCCCAAAAATATACCCGTCCTGTGAACTTCCGGCTGCCAAAAACATACTTACAGTTGGCACACAGTGGCTTACAAATGCAAAATCTTCGCTTCCATTTCCCGGTTTTCCGCCTGAAATTTCCGATAAGTCTATTGCTTGATTTCCAAATATTCCTTTCATATATTTTAAGGTATCCTTAGATAATGCCGAATCAATAACCATACACGGACAAAAATCATAAAATTCAACTGTGGCCTCACATCTTAATGCTTTGGCTATACCATCACAAATTTGTGTCATACGAGTTTTAATCATTTTTCCGACTGTATTTTCGGGGTCTGTTGTGCGTATAGTTCCCCACATTTCAGCGGTATCGGGAATAACATTTGATGCTTTACCCGCTTCAAAATGTCCGGTAGTAAATACTCCAAATTTATTACCATCAAGTTCACGACTGTTAATTTCTTGAAGTGCAATATGGATATGTGCCGCCGCAGTAATAGGGTCAATGGTTTCGTGAGGTACAGAACCGTGTCCTCCCTTTCCTTTTACTGTAATATGATACTGTTCACAAGAAGCGGAAGAAATTCCACCGCCTGCCACCATAATCGTACCGGACGGCAATGGCATTCCGGCTGTAACGTGAATCATTACCGCTGCATCTATATGGGGATTTTCAAGAAGTCCGGAATTTATCATATCAGGAGAACCTTGAAAAATTTCCTCTGCCGGCTGAAATTCCAATTTAACAGTTCCTTGAATTTCATTTTCATATTTTTTAAGAATTTTTGCCGCACCAAGTAACATTGCCGTATGCATATCGTGTCCACAGCCGTGCATTTTTCCATCTATTTTACTGATATATTCGACATTGGCCTCCTCTTGAATTGGTAAAGCGTCCATATCAGCCCTAAGCAAAATAGTTTTTCCGGGATTTTTTCCTCCTGCCAAGGCAACAATACCTGCTTTACCGAGTTCCTGTGGTAAATACCCCATTTCTTCCAATTTAGATTTTACAAAATTTTTTGTGCGTGGCAAGTCAAATCCTGTTTCAGGATATTGATGCAGTTCACGCCTGACCGCAGTAAGTTCAGATTGGATAATTTTTGCTTCATTTAGAATACTCTGTGAATCCATATTAAATAGACCCCCTCATTCAGATTTTTTTATATTATATCAAATTTATATAGTTATATTTTAACAAGTTACAGAAGCAGTGTCAATAAAATATATATACTTTAATATATAAATTAAAAGGAGTTTTATAAAAAAACTCCTTTTACTAAAAAATTAATTTTATTCAGTTTCTAAAATTTCCTGTTCAAAATTTATTTTAATAGTAGTACCTTTATCGATACAAGACTCTACACTGATAGTATGCCCTAAGTTATTGCAAATTCTCTTACACAAATATAAGCCTATCCCACTTGCTTTTTTATTACTGCGGCCATTATAACCGGTGTAACCCTTTTCAAAAATTCTCGGCAAATCTTCTTTTGCAATACCAATTCCCGTATCACTAATACATAAAGTTTTAGGATTTTCGAGATATATACTTATACTACCTCTTTGGGTATATTTCAAAGCATTTGAAATAATTTGTTCAAATACAAATGACAGCCATTTTTCGTCTGTTATAACAGAAATATTTATAGGACAGTAATTTAGTTTTGTTTTTTTATGTATGAACTGACTTGCAAATTTTTTGACTGATGATTTAATAATAGTATCTAAATCATATTCTTTAATTATATAATCTGTACTTTCAGAGTTTAATCTCAAATAACATAATACCATTTCGACATATTGCTCTATACGAAATAGGTCATTAGACAATAACTTTGATAATTCAGAATTATTATTTTCTAAATTCAATTTTATAGAAGCGATTGGAGTTTTAATCTGATGTACCCATATAGTATAATAATCCATCATATCGGAATAGCGACTATTCATAGTACCTTCTAATTTTTTTAATCGCTCTTGAAGATTAAAGACAATTCTTTTATAATCAATATCATCTTGCGTTTCAGTATTTAAAGATATGTCATTTATATATTCTATCTGACTGTTTATAATTAAAAGATATTTATGTTTTACATAAGCTCTGCAAAAATCATATATAAAAAATGTTAATCCGATAAATATACATATTATAATTGGATATAAAACAGCCATAATAGGCAAATCATAAAAATAGAACACTATTAAAAACACAAAACAGAATAAAATAAATGCTATAATAACTTTTTTATGACTACCTATATATCTTCCTAAAAATTTCATAATACACCTATTCTGATACAATATATCCAACACCAAATTTTGTCTTTATAAAGTCATAAAGTCCTGCAATATCCAATTTTTTTCTCAAACGATTTACATTAACCGTTAAAGTATTTTCATCTACAAAACTATCTGTTTCCCATAATCTTTCCATTAGTTCTTCTCTGCTGACGACCTTACCCTTATTTTTTAAAAGGGTTAGTAATATTCTATATTCATTTTTAGTTAAGTCAATATTTTTGTTTTGATAAGTAAGTGTATTATCATTAAGATTTAAGACTGCACCTTTATGCTCCAATACAGATAAAACAACATTAAAATCATATGTACGCCTTAACAACGCCTGTATCTTAGAGATTAAGACATCTTGATTAAAGGGTTTAACTATAAAATCATCTGCTCCCATATTTATTGCCATAACAATGTTCATATTATCTGCCATAGATGATATAAATATTATAGGAACTTTTGAAATTTTCCTTATTTCACTGCACCAATGATATCCGTTAAAAAATGGTAATGAAATATCCATTAATATTAAATGTGGTTCATATTGTATAAATTCCGAAACAACATCTCTGAAGTTTTCTACATATTTGGCACCTAATCCCCACATTTTAACCCTAACTTTTATAGCCTGTGCTATGCCATAATCGTCCTCAACTATTAAAATTTTATATACCATATTATTAACCCGTCTTTAAATTTATTTTTATCAGATTTTACTGTTTCCATTATAGCATACCAAACCATAAAAATAAAGTGCAGAAGATATTTTAAATAACGATAATTATAGCAACAGTAATGCTAATCAATGCACAATAGAGTGCCATTTTTTCCTCAATGTCACTAAGTTTAATTTTAAATCCATATTTTTTATATCAAAAATCTTTGATATCCTGCATTATTTTTATATAAAAACAGCTTTTTATAATTGCCCTTTCTCATAATAAAAAAGATTACTGACCTAAATCAGTAATCTTTTCTATTATATTAAATTTATTTTTCTGTAAATATTAAATATTTATTCCAAAGACTTTATGTTTATCTTTTGTCGAAGATTTGCATAATATCGTAAAAATCATCATCATTTTTATTTTTTTGTTGTCTTGAATAAGTATCTTGTTGGACAGCAGGCTGCTGTTGCGCAGGTGCTTGTGGAACAGGCTGTGTATATCTTGGCTGCTGAACAGCTTGCTGAACAACTTGTTGTTGTGGTCTTGCAGAAACAGTCTGAACTTGTCTTTGAGGAATATTATTTCTAACATTGTTTACAGGCTGTTGAGGTGCTTGTGGATAACCGCCATCGTGAGTTGGGAAACCTGTTGCAATAACAGTTACTCTCATTTCATCTTTCATATCTTCGTCAAAACACATACCCCAAATAATAGTTGCATCTTCTGATGCTTTTTCTGTAATAAATGCAGATGCTGACTCAGCCTCTTCGAGTTCAAGTTCCGGTGAAGAAGTAATATTAATAATAACACCCTTAGCACCTTCAATAGTTGTTTCAAGCAATGGACTTGAAATAGCCATATTAGCAGCGACCTCGGCCTTGTCTTTACCGGTAGCAGAACCGACACCCATATGAGCATAACCTGCATCTTTCATTACAGTAGTAACATCTGCGAAGTCAAGGTTAATCATACCAGGAATTAAAATAAGGTCTGAAATACTTTGAACACCTTGTCTTAAAACATCATCAGCAATTTTAAACGCATTTTGAGCTGTAAGTTTTTGGTCGGTAGCATACTTTAATCTTTCGTTAGGAATTACAACAAGAGAATCTACTTGTTCTCTTAATGCTGCGATACCTGCTTCTGCCTGCATCATACGCTTTTTACCTTCCCAAGGGAAAGGCTTTGTAACTATACCGACTGTAAGAATACCCATTTCCTTAGCGATTTCAGCAACAACAGGAGCAGCACCTGTACCTGTACCACCGCCCATACCGGCAGTAATAAATACCATATTTGCACCCTTTAAGGCTTCTGCTATTTTATCTCTGCTTTCCTCAGCAGCTTTTTGACCGACTTCTGGCTTAGAGCCGGCACCTCTGCCGTGGGTAACTTTTTCGCCTATATAAATTTTCTCGGTAGCTTTTGAGCGGTCTAATGTTTGGGAATCCGAATTAATCGCAATAAATTCAACACATTGTACATTACTGTCAACCATTCTGTCAACAGCATTGCCGCCGCCGCCGCCAACACCTATAACTTTTATATTCACCTCATTATCGCCATATTCATTTTCATACATAAATGATGCCATAATTACAATCCCCCTGTTTTGAATCTATAATTTTTATTATGTTCTACCATAGGTTATTTGCAGAATTTAACCTATATAACAATAATTAATACTTATACTTAATAATCTACCACATTTCAACAAAAATTTCAATATGCAAATCTTATACAGAGCATAAAATATTATAACTTTTTTTTTAAATTTTTTGCAAACTATCTACAAAAAATTTAGAAATAAATGCTAATTGCCTGTATTATCCTTGTTATCATTTCCGAAAATAGAATCTAAACTTTGTTCTGTGAAATACGATGTTTTATAATCGCTGTCTGATACTGAAACATCGAGTATGCCTTCCGCATCAGAAGGTAATCGAGTTTGTATTATATTATAGGCATTTCTGAGTTTATAATCTATATTTTGTGGGATACCTATAACGATAGCTATTCTATTTTGATAATACACTCTTATGTTAGATGTTAATGATAAATCTATTAATTTTATATCTTTCAGATTATTTTTTTCGATACTATCCATAATTAATTTTAATGCATCCGCAGAATTACTATCGGTTTGTTTTAGTTGTGTTGATAATTCAGGACTGACAATATTCAAACCTCTTAAAACTATTAAATCTTTTGGTTTATCATTTATTCTTTCGAGTATTTTACCATTGCTACTTACTAAGAGGTATTCGTTTTTATATTCAACGGCATAGGCTGCCGTTGTTTCCTCAACATTTATTATAATCTTATTTGGTAATTTACGCTTAATTGTAACATTTTCTATATAAGGCATAACTGATTTAATCTTTTCCGCACCTGTTTGATTATCACAAAAGAAAATATTTTCTCCGATATTAATTTCACACAAAGATACAATTTTATTTATATTATATCTTGTCTGACCTTGAATGATTATTTCTTCAATATTAAAAAACATTTTAAATACTGCAAAAAGACATACTGCAGCCACTACCGTTATAATGAAAGCAATAAATTGTTTTATTCTTTTTTTCCTTTGTTTATGAGAAATAATCCCCTTGCTAATTTTGTTTTTTCTTTTTCCTCTTTTTATTCTCTCAACATCAATATTAGATAATTCTGATTTCTTTCTTTTTACAATATTTCTGTTTTTATTTATTATTTTTTGTTTTTCAGCTTCTTTATTTACATTATTTTCCGAAATCCTTTTTACCCTATTTTCAATTTTTTTATTATTTTTTAAATTAAGTTTATTATTTGGAGTAACTATACTGTTTTTAGTTTTCGGTTTTTGAACTGCTGTTGAACTGATATTTTTATCTTTACTAATAAAATTATCTGTCTTTACAGAATTAGACTCTCCCTGAATATTATCAATGTTATTGCTTGATTCGGAAAAATTTCTTTTATCATTTGTAGGGCGTGAGTTTTTGATTAAACTTTTTCTAAATTCCTCATATGTAATAGGCTTATTATTTTTATTACTCTTATTGCTTTTACCACCGTTCATTTTTTTCGCCCCTTTTAAATATCTTCTGTTATAGAGTAAAAAATCATTTTTTCCTTAATGTGTCTTTAATAATTTTATAAATTCTTTCTGATGCATCAGTAATAGCCATAGATTTAGCATTAGCTGAATATTCTTTTAAACGCTTTGTATCTGACGCTAATAAATCCACTTCTTTTTTTAATTTTTGCGGTGTTAAATCTTTTTCCTCAATGACGACAGCAGCTTTATTATTTACAAGAGCCATAGCATTGTGATACTGATGATTTTCGGCAACATTTGGGGAAGGTATTAGAATCGCCGGTTTGCCTTGTGCTTGAATTTCGCTTAAAGTAATTGCACCTGCTCTTGATATAACCAAATCAGATGCTGCAAGACAAGTAGGCATATTATGTATATACTCTCTTATATCAAGATTACTGCATTTAGTAATATCTACGCCCTTTTCTTTTATCATATCAGGAAACCATTTACCATACTGACCATAAGCGTGTATATGTTGATATTTACCGGTCTTACCACTTTCCACTATAATATCACAAAGTGATTCATTAATAATTCTTGCACCAAGACTTCCGCCAAATGATAAAATAACAGGTCTTTCATCGAGTCCCAATTCTTTTCTTGCTTGCTCTTTATTAGCCGTAACTATATCTTTTCTCACAGGATTTCCTGTATCAAAGAAATTTGCTTTATGCTTAAAATGTTCTCTTGCAACAGGAACGGCTAACATTACCGCACTAACATATTTGGAAAGCATTTTATTAGTGACACCCGGAAAAGCATTTTGTTCGTGTATAAGCGTAGGTATTCCCAATTTATATGCACTTCTTATAACCGGTCCGCTGACATATCCGCCTGTACCAATACATATATCCGGATTAAAATCTTTTATTATTTTTTTTGCTTCTTTACTTGATGAAAAAGTTCTTTTTATAGTAATTATGTTGCTTTTAATAGCTGAAAGTGACATACTCCTTTTAAAACCGGAAATTGTAATGCTTTTAAAATTATATCCTGCTTTTGGTACAAGTCTTTCCTCCATACCACCCTTCGCACCAACATAAAGTATTTCCGTATCCGGCTCGTGCTGTTTTACACAACCGGCTATTGCTAAGGCAGGATTAATATGACCTGCTGTACCTCCACCCGCAAATAATATTCTCATTAATAACACACTCCAATTTATACTTTCTCAGAAAAGGAATTTCTCGAGATGGACAAAACTATTCCCATTTGGAACAATAACATAAGTATTGATGTACCTCCATAGCTGAAAAACGGCAAACTAATTCCGGTATTAGGCAAACTATCAGTAATAACAAACAAATTTAATATAACCTGTAAACCTATCTGAGCCATTATACCTGTACCCAAAATTCTTCCGAATAAATCTTCTGCTCTCATTGAAACTGTAATACCTCTCCATACAAGTATCGCAAACAAAAGAATAATTATTGTAGAACCTACAAACCCTAATTCTTCACAAACTATTGAAAATACAAAGTCATTTTGGGGTTCAGGCAAATAAAGGTATTTTTGTCTTGACTGACCAAGCCCCAGTCCCCATATGCCACCTGAACCAATAGCATATAAGGAATTTCTTGTTTGCCAAGTATCTTGCCATTGTTGATATGATTCAAATTCGAGAGTATTACCCCAACCGCCTAATCTTTCGGCAAAATAGTTAAATCCAACTGTAAAATTTACAACAATAATTGCAACGCCAAGCAATCCTGCCATAAATATAAAATATCGGATTTTCACACCGCCTAAGAACAGCATAATTGCTGCCAACATTATTATAATAATTGTACACGAATAGTGTGGTTCAAGAACTAACAATGCACAAAATGCGACAACTAATATTAATGGCACTAAAACGCCTGTTTTAAAATTATCCATCTTTTTAGCTTTTTTTGATGTATAATCAGCTAAAAATAATATAAGTGCAAATTTAGCTATTTCAGACGGCTGAAATGATAACGGACCTAATCTAATCCAGCGGCTTACACCCTCACTGTCCTTGCCAACAATAAGAACTATAACCAATAAAAGTATTGCTAAAAGAACTATTGATATTGGTATTCCAAATCGATTAAAAATTCTTGTTTGTGCTAACTTTTTATAGTCAAAGTATGATACTGCAATCATTACAATTACACCTACAATTGCAAATATAGACTGTCTTTCCAAATAATAGTAACTATCTCCTTGTTGAGCGTAAGCAAAAACATAACTCGCTGAAAACATCATTATTAATCCGATAATAACTAATGCAAGTGTAAATATAAGTAATGGTGTATCTATACCAAAACCCACACGAAAAATTTTTAATCTATCTTTTAAATTTTTTCTTTTATTTTTAACGCTATTCTTTTTATTATTTGGAGTAGGTGTACGGACTTTTTGATTATTTGGTTGTCTGGTTAAATCAGGTGCGGCAGAACTTAGCTGTATTTTAGTATTAATAGCGGAGTTTCTCACAAAACACCATCTCCTTTCATTAAATTAAAATTAAACTCCATAAAATACGCTCAACATAGATAATAGACAAGTGATAATAGTTACTACGCTAAACACCGTAACAATCTTAATCTCTGACCAGCCGCTTTTTTCAAAATGATGATGTATAGGACTCATCTTAAACAGTCTTTTGCCCTTAGTAATCTTAAAATATGCAACTTGGAGTATAACGGAAAACATTTCAGCTATATAAATAATACCCATAGGTATCAATAATACGGGAATATCTATACCAAACGCCAATGCACAAATCATACCACCTAAATACAAAGAACCTGTATCACCCATAAATACTTTTGCAGGGTGAAAATTCCATATTAAAAAGCCTATACAGCCACCTGCCATTGCAGCAGCCATAATACTCATACTAAGTATTCCAAGTATGCTCGAAAGCATCATCATAAAGATAGTTACAAAAAATGTAACAGAACCACATAGTCCGTCAATACCATCTGTTAAATTCGTAGCATTTACTATACCAACTATAACAATGGCAGAAATAATATAATAGAAAAATCCTAAATCAATAGTGCCTACAAAAGGTATTATCGTAGCAGTATCATTACCTGCCATAGCAACCGTAACAAGATACGCTATTGCTATAACAAATTGTAATATTAATTTTTGTGCAGGGGTAAGACCTAAATTTCTTTTCTTTACAACTTTTATATAGTCATCAATAAAGCCAACCCCACCATACAATAAAGCCATTATAAGTCCTGCAAATACTTTAATTGTAACGAGTTTTGATTCTACCTGAACATCTCCTCGCTCTGTAAAGTAGTAAATCAGAACGCACAACACTGTTGCCACAACTGACGATATTATGAACATAATTCCACCCATAACAGGTGTACCCTGCTTGGACTTATGCCATTCAACATCACTCAAAATTGTTTGACCATACTTCAATTTTCTCAAAAACGGTATTAAGATTTTTCCTAAAATTGCGGCTATTCCAAACGAAACAAAAGCTGCTGCTAATGTCCACATTCCTACCATTATTTTGTTCCACCTTTCTATACTAAAAGACAATAATACTATGCTCCATCATAGGCAATTACATAACTTCATCATTTTCTTTAAATGAAATTAAAATAACTGTTCCTTCCTTTACGCTTGTACCTTCCTCTATACTCTGGGAGTACGATAATAACTCACCGCTTGAACTTGAAGGCATACCGGATATACTTATATTTAAGTTATATAAAGCCGCTACCCTGTTCACATTAGATAAAGTCATATTTGTTAAGTTAGGTACAACAACAGTATCATCAGTACTGACTTCATCTGTGTATAATACTATTGTACCGCCTTTTGGAATTTTTTCTCCATTTGCAGGAACTTGGTCTATAACATTAGCACCTTCACCTTTAACTATTACTGCAAAACCGTCTTCGGAAATTTTGTTTTTAGCCTGTGCAACAGACATACCAATATAATTATTTGCCACTGTATCAAGTAATGCAAGTTCTTCCTCAGTATATTTAGCCTCAACACCCAAATATGGCAACGCCTCACTTATAATTCCCGCAAATGCAGGAGCTGCCACAGCACTGCCATAATAATTTGCCGATAAAGGTGTATCAAAATATACAAGCAGCGCAATCTTTGGGTCATCTGCCGGTGCAAAACCACAATATGATGCTATATAATCTTTTATACCATCACCATTCGCATCTCTTTTTGCTTCTGATGTACCTGTTTTGCCGGCTACCCTATAACCTGCAACATAGCCGTTTTTAGCAGTACCATAAGTGGCATTATACTGCATCATTTCAGCAAGTTGAGAAGTTGTATTTTCTGAAACTGCCTGACGCTTAACAACTGTTTCCGTTGTTTTGACGACATTTCCGTCTGAATCCAGAATTTGTCTTACGACATAAGGCTGTAAAATTTTACCGCCATTTGCAATAGCACTCATAGCTGTAATCATTTGTATAGGTGTTATGGAGAAGTTCTGACCAAATGAACCAACAGCAAGGTCTGATAAACTCATTCCACCATAATAACCAAGTGTTGTAAAGAATATATCCTTTGCTTCGCCCGGCAGGTCTATACCCGTTTTACTTGAAAAACCAAATGCTTTATAGTATTTAAAGAAATTATCCACACCAAGAAGATTACCCATTTGCATATACGCAGGATTACAGGAATTACTTAATGCCTGTTTTAAATTTTGTGTTCCATGTCCATTTCGGTTATGACAGCCTATCGAAGCACTTCCCGGAAACGGCACATAAGAACCCGAACAAGTAAATGTTGTATCCTTCGTTACAAGACCTTCTTCAAGGCAGGCAGATGTTGTAACAACCTTATAAACTGAACCCGGAATATACACATCACTTATAGCCTTATTTCTCCATTGAGCAGACTGTGCAGCGTAACGAGCCTCTGCTCTTTCATCATCATTTTTTATTTCTTCTATTTTTGCTGCCAATTCTTCGTCCATAATCTTATATGGATTATTCGGGTCATAATCACCTTTTACAGCCATAGCAAGTACAGCTCCCGTATTAACATCCATCATAATAGCTACTGCTCTATTTGCTACCTTATTATCTATAATACCCTGTTCAAGATATTTCTCACAAATATGTTGTAATGTTTCATCTATTGATAAAACTAAACTGTAACCATCTATCGCTTCAACTTTTTGCTCATAACTGAAAGGTGTTTGTACACCGTGAGTATCTGTTGTGGTTAATATTTTCCCGTTTACACCGGACAGAACATCATCATATTGATATTCCAAACCATAAAGTCCTTGGTCATCAGAACCTGTAAAGCCAAGCACTACTGACGCAAAATCCTGATATGGATAATATCTTTCATAAGCCTCCTCGGTAACTATCAAAGAACCTATATTAGTATTGGAATATGTGGAGTCACCTTTTGAATTTTTCGGATATGAATCTTTTATTGCATCTTTTATACCATTTACGAAAGTCAATACTTCATCTTTAACATCTTTATTAACGCCTCTTTTAATTGTTACATAGTAGCTTTTCTTTTTAGAGTTTTCCATTAAATCATCTTTATCCAAATCAAGTATTTTTGCAAGATTTTCAACTATGTATTCTCTTTCTATATCATCTTTTATATATATAGGTGCTAATATAATGTTCCAGACGGTGGCACTTTGTGCAAGGACTTCACCGTTTGTATCATAAATAGAACCTCTTTTTGCAGATATTTCCAGTTCTCTTACTTGTTGATTTATGGCACTTTTCTGTAAACTTTCCCCCTGGACTATCTGCAAATATCCTATTCTTGCTATAACAGCCAAAAAAAGTATCATTATCACACTAAGAACCACAAATGTTCTATGCCAAAGTCTGATTTTAGGTCCTTTAATATGTTTTTTCTTTTTAACATTACCATTATTTAGTTCTTTATTATTCAAATTATATAACTCCTTTCAAAGGTGATATAAAAAATTAACTCTATATTATCATAAACATACTATGCTGCAATAAATACATATTATGTATATTTATGCGAAAAATGAGAGTTAAGAAAAAATTTCTCAACTCTCCGCACAGAAGCCGACAAATAAAAGTTTATTATTTATTTTAAACATTAATTTCTAATTATGAGCTTGATAATCCGAAGATAGCACTTATTATTTTTTGAATTATATTTTTATTTTCACTGTCTTGGATAATTTCGACTTTATCGCCTTCGTCAAGTGAAACATAATTTTTTTGATTATTCTCTACTTTTACCATTCCCAAAACATTAACTGCATAATCCTCAATAACTCTTAAAGAATAAATTGATTCAACTTGCATTTTATATTGACTATATGCGTTTTCTTCTTCTTTTAATTCTTCCTGTGCTCTTGCAATCTGATTATTCAATTCTGAGAGCATCGCATCACTTTTTATAAGCGCAGTACAAACCATAAAACCAACCACTGCTATTAAAGCAAAAGAGAGTATGGCTAAAAAATTATGTTTTCTTTTAACAACAGGTTTATAACTCTCACTTACCTGCGAAATATCGACAACTTTTTTCTCTGCATCATTGGTCACTTTACCATTACTATTGAATAATGATAAGTCATAAGCCACTTTTGTTGACATATATAATACACTCCCCTACAACTTAATACAAACCCTAAGTTTCGCACTTCTGCTTCTCGGGTTATCACATAATTCTTCCTCTGATGCCTCAATAGGTTTTTTAAACAAAAGTTTTGCTTCCGGTGTTCTTCCGCAAACGCAAATCGGACAATCCGGCGGACAAATACACCCTTTACATAATTCCGCCATTTTTCTTTTTACAATTCTGTCCTCCAATGAATGGAATGTAATTACGGCTAATCTGCCGTTTGGTTTTAGGAGTGAAAAAGCAGATGATAATCCTTCTTTTAATCTGTCGAGTTCTCCATTTACGGCTATTCTCAAAGCCTGAAAAGTTTTCCTTGCCGGGTGACCTTCACGCCTCACAGATGCAGGAACAGATGACTTTATAATTTCAGCAAGCTGCAAAGTAGTTTTTATAGGCTGAAATTCTCTTTCTCTAACGATAGCCTTAGCAATATTCTTAGCAAATTTTTCTTCGCCGTATGTACTTATAATTTCAGCTAATGATTGCCACGAGAGATTATTAACTAAATCCTCTGCACTTTCACCTTCCTGACTCATTCTCATATCAAGCGGTGCATCATTATGAAAAGAGAAGCCCCTTTCTGCTGTGTCTAACTGATGTGACGAAACACCTATATCAAGTAATACGCCATCAACGCAATTTATTCCTAAACTTTCTGCAACTTTATCCATTTGAGCAAAATTAGAACGATATACTGTAACTACTTTTTTATATTTTTCATTACTTGTAAATTTTTCTTTAAGCGTTTTTATGGCATCGGGATCTTGGTCTATGGCAATAAGTCTGCCGTTTTCAGACAATTTCTCAACTATTGCCAAAGAATGACCGCCGCCGCCTGCTGTACCATCTATATATATTCCGTTTGGATTTATATCTAACGATTGTATAGCTTCTTTTAAAAGAACAGATTTATGTATAAATTGCATTTATATACCAACTCCTAAATCCCAAACGAACTCATAGTATCAAAAATCAAATTTTCATCTATATTATTATTAAAATCATTCCAAATGTTATAGTCCCAAATTTCAACTTTATTATCTACACCTATAACAGCTATGTCTTTATTAAGTTTAGCGTATTCTCTAAGGTGCTGAGGTATAAGTACTCTGCCTTGCTTATCAGGGGCAAGTTCGGCAGCACCGGCAAAGAAATATCTTTTCAAATTTTTGGTTTGGGAGAACGGTAAATTTCTGAGTTGTTCGCCGAATTTTTCCCATTCCTGTAATGAAAGAACATATAAACACTTGTCAAATCCCTTTGTAACATAGAATACTTCACCAAGCCCCTCACGAAATTTAGAAGGCATAATAAATCTGCCTTTTGTATCTATGGTATGTTGATAAGTACCTATAAGCATTTTTAAAACTCCCAATAAAAAAACAGGCAACAAATTCAATTATCACCACTATTCACTACTTTCCTCCACTCCATTACTTATGATTATATATTAACAAATAAGAAATTGCAAGGTTTAAAGGGTAATTTTTAACTTTAAATTATTACCAAAATATAGCATATTCACATAGAGATTTTATAAATATAAAAAAGAGCCTTAAATTAAGGCTCTTTAAATAAGAATTAGAAGAATTATTTATTATTAGAACTATTTTGAGCTATTTTCTTAAATTCCTCTCTTTTTCTTTTAATATCGTTTAGATTAGCGGTAAGCATTTCATCAGCACGTTTTAATGTATTTTCAATATAGGCATTAACATTGGTTTTAATCTGAGAACTTTTATTTTCTGCATCATCTAAAATGCCTTTTGCTTTCAGATTAGCTTGTCTTACTATCTCGTTTTGGTTAAGCATAACCATTTGTTTTTCCTCTGCCACCTTGACAATAGCATCTGCCTCTTTCTTGGCATTTGATATAATATCCGAACTATCCTTAACAATATTTTGAGCTTGTCTTATTTCTTGTGGTAAAGCGAGTTTTAACTCACTTATTATTTCTTTAACTCTGTCATATTCGATAATTAGTTTATCTGTCAGTGGTAATTTAAAACCTTTTTCGATAACTTCTTCTAATTCGTCTATCAGTGCTTCTACATTCATTATATTTGACACTCCTTATATTATATTTCTATTTTTACATAATCTCTCAACTATCTCATCTTTTATGCAAGGTGCTACGAAAGGTGTTATATCTCCGCCAAACTGTGCTATCTGTTTGACAATACTTGAACTAAGATACATATATTCGCTGCTTGTAGTTAAAAATATAGTTTCCAAATCCGGATTTAATTTCTTATTAGTCAAAGACATCTGAAATTCATACTCAAAATCAGAAACAGCTCTTAAACCCTTAACTATCGCAGTAGCTTTACATTGTTTTGCATAATCTGCCAAAAGCCCATCAAAACCTACGACTTCTACATTTTCCAAACTTGCAGTTACTTTTCTTAAAAAATTCATACGCTCTGCAATAGAAAAAGATGGTTTTTTAGATACATTAACAAGCACAGCAACTATAACTTCATCGAACATTTTACTGGCCCTTGATATAATATCAATATGACCTACTGTAACCGGATCAAAGCTGCCGGGACAAATCACCCTACTCATAAAAAAATTCTCTCCCCTACAAATTTAATCTTCTATATCCTTATGTGAATAAACAGTAATTTTTATTTTACCATATTTATATTGTTTTTTAATTCTGAAATCTCCAACATATTCGGGAACTTCTTCTTCGTATGGATTTTCGCACAATATAACGCCGCCAATATTCATAATATCAGCAATTTTTTTCAAAGCCTCTTGCAAAATACCTGTACGATACGGCGGGTCTAAAAAAGCAATATCAAATTTCATATTACATTGATAAAGATATGAAATCGAATCCATATTTAATATTTGTGCATTGTCATTTAATTTAGTATAATTAAGATTTTTCACTATAATATTGTATGCCTGTTTGCTTTTATCTACAAATACAGCTTTTTCCGCACCTCTGCTCAGGGCCTCTATGCCCATTTGACCCGAACCTGCAAACAAATCAAGAAATTTTCTGCCCTCTATATTAAATTGTATTATATTAAATATAGACTCTTTAATTTTATCGGTAGTCGGACGAACATCATCACCTTTTAAAGTTTCAAGTTTTCTGCCTCTTGCCGTACCTGTTATCACTCTCATAAATATTTCACCCCAAAGTTCTACATATACATATTATCACACCTATCTTATATCTTTGTCAACTACTAATTTATATTGCGATTAGAAATATTTAGGGCGGAGCGTTGCCCCACACCCCATTAAGAGAATTTTTTGAAAAAAGTTCTCTTAAAACTTTCAAAAACTTTTAAATTTTTTTAAGCAAAAGTTTTCGGTCAGGTTTTTTCAAAAAATTTGCTGTTTCCAAAGTCAAGGTCTTTGATGGATTTCCCATATTTTACCAAAATTTAAATCTCAACTTTCAGTATTATGATAATAATTATATACAGCAATAGCAGATTTTTTATTCATAGAGGGAATACCTTCTAATTCTTTAATATCCGCCTCGCTTATTCTTTTTATAGTTTTAAAATATTTCAGTAATGCCTTTGCTCTTGTTTGGCCAATTCCTTCAATTTCCGTTAAAGAACTTGAAAAATTCTTTTTATCTCGCCTTTGTCTATGATACCCTATTGCAAATCTATGAACTTCTTCTTGAATATTTGATATAAGGGTAAATGATTTTCTTTTTGAATTAATGGATATTTCTTCGCCGTCTGTTGTGATTGCTCTTGTTCTGTGTTTATTGTCTTTGACCATACCAAAAACGGGAATTTCTAAACCGCTTTTTTCGATAATAGGCATCACTGCTGAAACCTGACCTTTTCCTCCGTCTAATAATATTAAGTCGGGCAATCTACCAAATCCATTTTCTGTATCCTTATTTTTAAAATATTCATCTATTCTTCTTGATATAACCTCTTTCATTGATGCAAAATCATCTTGCCCTTCAAAACCCTTTATCTTAAATTTTCGATATGCAGATTTTAATGGTCTGCCATTTTCAAAAACAATCATACCTGCCACATTTTCGCTTCCTGATGTATTAGAATTATCATAAGCCTCAATATATACAGGTGTATTTTTTAAATTTAATAATCTTGCCAATTCGTCTATTGCAGAAATTTCTTTATTTTCATAACCCTTGTATTGAGCAAGATATTCAGCACAATTACTTCGGCACATTTCAATTAAGGCATATTGTTCACTTTTCTGCGGATAAACAAACCTTACCTTTTGATTAGCTTTATTGGATAAAAATTCAGAAATAATATTTTCATCTTCAATTTCTCCGTCCAGAGTTAATTGTTTTGGAATTCTTTCCCTTATAATATAATACTGTTTTATAAATTCCGTTCTTGCAGACACAGAATCTCCAATATTATTGATAATAAAATTTTCTTTATCATATAGCTTGCCGTCAATAAATTTAAGTACGGTAAAACAACCAATATCACCATTTTTGACAAGTGCAATAACATCTTGGTCTTGAATTTTATTAGCGAAAACTTTTTGTTTTTCAGCCATTTTTTCAATAGAAATAATTCTATCTCTAAGTGTTCCGGCATACTCAAAGTCTAATCGTTCGGCGGCCTCATTCATTTTATTAGTAAGTTCATTTACAGATAAACTGTTTCCGCCTTTCAAAAATGTAATCGCACTATCTATGCGTTCATCATAATCAGATTTATTTATTTTACCGCTGCAAACCCCACAACACTGTTTTATATAATAATTCATACAAGGTCTGCTCTTACCAAAATCCTGCGGAAATTTTTTATTACAGGTAGGTATCTTGAAAATTTTATATGCTTCATCTAAGGCATTTTTTACAAACCAACCGCTTGTATAAGGACCTAAATAGGTACTCCCATCAGCGACTTTTTGTTTGACACAACTTAACTTTCGCCATTCGTCATTTGTGATTTTTATATAAGAATAGCCTTTGTCATCTTTAAGTAAAATATTATATTTAGGTTTGTGCTGTTTAATAAGGCTGCACTCTAAGACAAGAGCCTCGAATTCACTATCGGTAAGTATATAATCAAAATCACTGACATTTGATACCATTTTCCTGACTTTTTCCGGGTGATTTTTGTCAGAACCAAAATATTGGCTGACTCTATTTTTAAGAGCCTTTGCTTTACCAATATATATAATTTCGTTCTTTGAATTTTTCATTATATAGACACCGGGTGTAAGCGGCAGTTTCATAGCTTTTTGTCTTAGATTAGAAAGATATGGATTAATCATATAAAAAACTCCTTTTTATAAAAGTAAAGAGAAAACGGCAATGAGAACACTCATTACCGTTTAACGCTTAAAAATGTGTAACCAAGAATAAATGGAAAAAATTACTCAGCAAAACCTGATTGTACAAGTTTAACAAGACTTTCTACTGCTTCTTCTTCGTCTGCACCGTCAGCAATAACTCTTATGGAAGTACCGCCAACTATACCAAGCGAAAGAACTCCAAGTAAGCTTTTTGCATTTACTCTTCTTTCCTCTTTCTCCACCCAAATAGAAGATTTGAACTCATTAGCCTTTTGGATAAAGAATGTTGCCGGACGAGCGTGTAAGCCAACTTGATTTTGAACCATAACATCTTTAACGTACATAAAAGCCACCCTCTCTTACCTATAAAATTATCATATAATCCCAAAAATAAAACTGCTGCCTTTATTATAGACAGTGCTTTTGTTTATCTAAAAACAGATTATGATTTTTATATCTGTATTACTAAATATTATAACACACGAATTTATTAAGTCAACATAGTTTGAATTTTTTTATGTTAATCACGATTTGGTACTTAGTTTAACAGTAAATATTTGTATATTTTGTACAATAGATATTGTTGAAATATAGTTATAAAAGCATATATATTTTACCACATTGATAAATATTATATATAAAATTAACATTTTTTATTCGTTTGGTCGACCTCAGAGATAAACTTTAATTCATCTTTTGATAAATCTGCATTTTCAAGTAAATCCGGTCTATTTTGAATAGTTTTTATAATAGACTGTTCTCTGCGCCAGCTTTTGATATTAGCGTGATGACCGCTTAAAAGGACATCAGGCACTTTTTTATTATGCCATTGAGTTGGTCTTGTATATTGTGGGTATTCAAGCAGACCATTATAATGACTTTCTTCCTCAAAACAAATATTTTCAGATAAAACGCCGTCTGCCATTCTGCTTAATGCATCTGCAAGTACTAATGCAGGCAATTCGCCGCCCGTAAGTACATAATCGCCAATGGAAATTTCCTCATCTACATATTCTTCTATAAATCTTTCATCTATACCTTCATAATGCCCACATAATATGGCGATATTTTTTTTGTTTGCAAGACTTTTAATTTTTTCCTGATTTAAGACCCTGCCTCTTGGCGACATATATATAAAATAAGGTTTTTCGCCGACTATATCGCATAAATCTTTATAACAAGCCTCTAATGGTTCAACTTTTATAAGCATACCTTTTCCGCCGCCATAGGGATTATCGTCAACTCTGCTATGTTTATCATAACTATATTTTCTTAATTGATGAGTACAAATTGTTATCGCACCCTTTTGTCTTGCACGACCTATAATACTTTCGCTCATAACATTTTCGCACATTTCCGGAAATAATGTTATAATATCAATCCTCATCATCAAAAATTCCTTTCATAGCCTCAATCTTCATAATAAGGTTTTCTATATCTATATCAATTATAACCTGTGGAATGGCCGGTATGAGATAATCTTTATTATCCTTCGTAACCTGATAGACATCATTTGCACCGGTTTTAAAAATATCTGTTATTTTGCCATAAATTATATTATTATCGCTATTATCAACAACAGTCATTCCAATTAAATCCTGAATAAAATACGCATCTTTATCAAGTTTTGCATCTTGTCGTTTTATATAAAGAATTTTACCCCTTTGTTTATCTGCTTCCTCGATGGTATTTACACCTTCTAAAAGCAAAATAGCAACATTTTTATGAACCTTTGCCTTTAAAACTTTATATTTAATACTGCCATCTGAGTTATACAAATTTTTAAACTTACAAATAAATTCCGGATTGTCACACCAACATTCCACTCTGACTTCACCTTTAAGTGCGTGAGTACCAACAATTTTTCCGACTTCAATATATTGTTTAATCATAAAAATAATATCTCCTTATTTTATACATTTACCACACCAATCGCAGCCATTACAGGTAAATCTTCTTGAACAATATACACATCTTTTCTGAATAGGAACATCTTTAAATATAGGCGGATAATTTAAGCCCGAACGAATAGCTTGTACTTTTTGATATGCTTTACATATGTGATATTCTTTGCCATCTTTTATAAAAATATCACCTGTTCCTAAAAATTCAAACTTTACATTATAACTTTTACACTGTTCATATAATGATTTTATCCAATTATAATTACAAGGTCTTGCACCTCTATAATTTTCACCATCTGCAATAATATGCTCAATTTGATTATTTCTTAAATACGGTTCAATATAAATTTCTGATAATAATGGTGCTGTCATAATTCCTTTATGCTTTGCCGGTATATCTAATAATATAGGTATTCTTTCATCTGCCCTTTTTTGATTTTCCACTGTAACATTAAGAATAACATTATTCCAACCTTCTCCCCAGTCGTTTGGCAGACAATCAGCTATTCTAAAAGCTCTTTTAGTTAAAATCCAAAATCTTAAATCAGGTCTTGATTTAATCATAAGCCAAACTTCGTCACGCCACTCGTCAGCTTCTTCTAAGAAGAAGTCAGATGTCAAGCAAACTCTAACCAAAGTATTACTTTGGATTTTATAGTTGCCATATCTGTCTTTTTTCAGCGGCATATTAAAATTATTTTTCACTTTATAAATTTCACTGCCATTTTTACCACGCTGCTCATCTAAGTAAAACATATAGCAGTTTTCACAGCCCTCGCTGTATTTTTTACAGCCGTGCCAAGTATTCCAGACAATTTCTCCCATAACTTTCATAAAAAATCACTTAATTTATTTATACAAATAAAGGGTAAGAATTGCCCTTCGGCACCCTCACCCCTAAATGAAAAAGATTTTATTAATTATCTATTTCAATAAGAATTTTTTGATTATTTTTAGCGGCAACAGAACGCACAACCGTGCGTATAGCCTTTGCTATCCTGCCTTGTTTACCGATGACTCTGCCCATATCCTCCTCAGCAACACGAAGGTGATAAACTACGACACCATCTTCATTAGGTTCGTCAACATCAACAGTAACGCTATCTGGCTTTTCGACAAGACCGGATACTATTGTCATAATTAAATCTTTCATTGAATAATGCCCTCCAATAAGTGACATCAAGATATATCTTTAATATTAATAATAGAGGTGAATATTTCCGCAAACACAGAATAATAAAATATTACTATGATTGAGGAAATATTTTTTACCTCAGACATTAATATTAAATTATATCATTCTTTTTTAACAAAGCCTTTACAGTATCAGTAGGCTGAGCACCATTAGAAATCCACTTTTTAGCTTTCTCAGCATCTATCTTAATAACTGCTGGATTTTGAAGAGGGTTATAGTAACCTATCTCCTCAATAAAACGACCGTCACGCGGGTATCTTGAATCAGCAACAACTATACGATAGAAAGGAGCTTTTTTAGCACCCATACGGCGTAATCTGATTTTAACTGCCATCTAACTCACCTCCAACAAGTAAGTTCTACAATATATCTTCATCAAAAATAAATTTGAGTGAATTCAAAAAATTTTAGAATTTAGTTAAACCGCCTAAACCCGGCAATAATCTTTTTTTCTTACCTTTTTTAGTAGCCTTAGGTTTTAGTTGTTTTACCATTTTTTGCATTTGTTCAAATTGTTTAAGCAATTTATTTACATCTTCAACCTTCATACCGCTGCCACTTGCAATTCTGCGTTTTCTGGACGGATTTATAATATTAGGTTTACTTCTTTCTTCCGGTGTCATAGACAAGATTATAGCGGCAAGTCTATCCATTTGTCTGTCATCTATATCTATGTCATCAACCTTATTTCCTATACCCGGAATTTTAGAAATAACAGACTTTAGAGGTCCTAATTTTTTAATTTGTTCAAGCTGTTCAAGTAAATCATTCAAGTCCATTTTATTCTCAGTAAGTTTTTTAGCCATTTCCTGAGTTTTGGCCTTATCCATTTTTTGTTCAGCCTGCTCAATGAGAGAAAGGACATCACCCATACCAAGAATACGAGATGCCATTCTGTCAGGGTGAAATACTTCAATATCTTCAAGCTTTTCACCAACACCAACATATTTAATAGGAGTGCCTGTTACCTGCCTTATGGACAAAGCAGCACCACCTCTTGTGTCGCCATCTAACTTAGTCAGAATAACTCCTGTTATTGATAATAAATCGTTAAATGATTTAGCAACATTTACAGCGTCCTGACCTGTCATAGCATCAACTACAAGTAAAATTTCTTGTGGTTCAATTTCGTTTTTTAATTCTTCAAGCTCTTTCATAAGAGCCTCATCTATATGAAGTCGTCCTGCCGTATCAATAATAACTATATCATTTCCATAGTCTTTTGCGTGAGCAATAGCTTTTTTAGCAATTTTAACAGGTTTTTCATTTCCCATTTCAAAAACCGGAACACCTGCCTGATTGCCTACAACTTTTAATTGTTCGATAGCAGCAGGGCGGTATATATCACACGCTACAAGCAAAGGTCTGTGACCTTGTTTGCTAAGCATTAATCCCAATTTACCCGTATGAGTTGTTTTACCTGAACCCTGCAAACCGCACATCATAATAACTGTTGGTGGTTTTGGAGCTGTATTAAATTTAGCTTGTGTACCACCCATAAGTTCTGTTAATTCTTCATTTACTATTTTGACAACCATTTGAGCCGGCGTCAAACTTTCCATAACATCTGAACCGACAGCTCTTTCGGTTACTTTACTGGTGAAATCTTTGGCAACCTTATAGTTTACATCTGCTTCCAGAAGTGCAAGTCTTACCTCTCTCATTGCCTCTTTAACATCAGATTCGGTAAGTTTTCCTTTTGAACGCAATTTTTTGAACGCATTACTTAATTTTTCTGATAATCCCTCAAAAGCCAATTTATTCACCCTTTCTATTTAATCAATTATGAGTTTATTTGTAATATTTATAATATTATTCAATTCTTTATCTATATTCATATTAAAACTTGAATTTTTGTTCATCAACTGTATATTATCTGCGGATTGTTTTATTAAAATTAGATTTTTTTGAATTTTTTCAAAGTACTTAACAAAGCCTAATTTTTCTTCAAAATCGATGAGTATATTTTCAGCTCTTTTAACAGCGTCACGAACACCTTGCCTTGAAATTCCAAGTTGGTCAGCTATTTCCCCGAGCGAAAAATCCTCATTGTAATAATAATCTACAACATCACGCTGTTTTTCAGTAAGTAATTGACCATAAAAATCAAGCAAAATAGAAATTTCAAGATTTTTCGGCATAAAAATCACTCCTGAATAATAGACTGTAAAGTTAAACACCTTTACAACCGAAGACAATTATACAATATATATCCTAACTTGTCAAGCATTAATTTCAAATTAAATCTAATAGTGCAAAATAACATCATCTAAAATCGAATAAAGCAGACGGCTTTACATCAAGAACATCACAAATGCTAAATACAATATCCAATGAAACTGCACATTCAGCCGTTTCAATTCTGCTCATATGTGTACGGCTTATATTTATTCGTTCGGCTAACTGCATTTGTGATAATCCCTTTAATTTGCGAAAATATGCAATATTCAAGCCTAAAAGTTTAAATTTATCTAACTGATTAATTTGCATATTGTTTATTCACCTCTTTATAAAGTTTAGCAATAACTTATTGTACTTTCAACAACATATATAGTTATTTTTATAACCCTTAATATAATTTTTGTTAATTTATAAATTATATTTGTTATAAATCGGTAAGATTTTATATAAATTTATTTATAAACGGGGGCTGTCTGTTATTTTTTCTGGATATATGCAAATATCACAATACATTATATTTATTTTTGTTATATTAAAAGTAATTTATATAACTTGACAAGTTATATAAAAAAATATATAATAATAAAAGGTATTATAATCATATATTTAGAATACTCTATTTTCAATGTTTGCCACGCCCTTACAATTACTTATATGCTATTGTTTATGGGAAGCCCTTAAGTTATCTGTTTTCAATTTTAAAAATTTTCACCTTATTACAATATATTTAAAACTATCTCTATATCACTTTTTATATATTGTTATTATCGAAGTAGAATATAATTCCTCTTATTAAAATTTTAAACAGCGTGGCAAACATTGAAATTAATCTATTCAAATATAATAAAATTCCCGTTTTATCTGCCAATAGAATGGCTTTTAAAACGGGAGTTTTATTACTTAAATATGCAATGTACATTTACCACTTGTACAGGAAAATTCGCTTATGCCAAGAGTATATTCTGTGCCAAATATTTTTAAATCATATTTACAGGGAAATAAAATTATATTATCTTGACAGGTTATATTTTCGGGCAATTTTGATTGTAAAATATACATAACTAATTCAATAGGAATACTTAGCTCACCAATTTTACAATTTTCTGCTTCAAAGCATATATTGTCATTCTTAATTATAACCTTGCCGCTTAACCAAAACGATAATTCTCTTTCCAGATAAATAAAACTGCCATATATTTCAACTTTATTTTCATTGTTAAAATATACGGCAGTATTTTTCAAAATTCCTGTATTATCTGAATTCTTCAGCCACCAAGATATAATTCCATTCAATTCATTATCGGTTATTTCAATATTATCGCTCAAAACTGCTGAAAAAGCTATATTTTTCATACCATTTAAGGACGGTTCAACAGTAAACTTTTCTTTGTCTTTATATTTTGTCATCTTAAAGCAACAAAATGTTCCTGCTATTGCCGCTATAAGAATAACTATACTCATAAATTTTAGAAATCCTTTTAAAAAAGATTTCTTCTTTTTAATAAGTATTTCCCCCTTAAATTATAAAATTTTTATTTTAATTCGGCTATTGTAACACCGTTTTCACCCTCACCATATACGCCAAGTCGATACGATTTAATACTTGGGTGTTTTTTTAAATGTTTTTGAACCTCGGTTCTAAGAACGCCTGTACCCTTTCCGTGTATAACAGTTAAGATATGCATACCTGTCAAAATTGCAGCATCTATTGCCCTATCCAATTCCATTATTGCTTCAACAGCCGTCATACCTCTTAAATCGACTTCTGTCGCAGCAGTTCTTTCTACATTAGTTCCAACACTTCTTTTTACTGTAACTTTTGGGATATTGGGTTTATCAGCCTTAAGCAATCTAAGATTGCTGACGGGAACTCTTGTTTTCAATAGTCCTGCTTGTACCAGAACATTCCCTGATAAATCCTCTGTTTCCAAAACAACACCTTTTTTATCTATATCAAAAATAAGAACATTATCACCTTTTTTTAGCGAACGAGGCAATATATATCCGTCATTGGTTCGAGTACTAACCGGATTAGCTGTATTTTCCATATTTCTGATGGCGGATTTAAGATATGTTCTGTCCTTTTCGGTAATCTTTTCTTTTTTTCTTATGGCTTCTAATTCATCAAGAAATGTATATGCTTGTGTTCTGGCTTTAGAAATAATGTTTTCTGCTTGAATTTTTGCATCTTCAAATTCTTTTTCGGCTTTTCGATGAATTTCTTCTGCCTTGTTTTCGGCATACTCAATCTGACGCTGCGAATTTTCCAACATAATTTTAGCTTCATTAAGTTGATTTTCCAAGTCTTTTTGTCGGGTTTCAAGTGTTCTGATAATTTCGTCAAAACGCCTGTTTTCCTCTGACACAAGACTTTTAGCCCTTTCAACAATATCTTTATCCATACCCAGCTTTTCGGAAATTGCAAATGCGTTTGAACTTCCTACCATACCTATGAGTAATTTATATGTTGGTTGTAATGTCGATACATCAAATTCGCAACAAGCATTTTCAACTCTATCGGTATCGATAGCATAGGTTTTTATTTCGGGGTAGTGTGTTGTCGATATAACCTTTGCACCCTGAGATTTTAATTTTTCAAGAATAGATATTGCGAGAACAGCACCCTCGACAGGGTCTGTACCCGCACCCAGTTCATCTATTAAAACAAGGCTCTTACTGTCGGCATTATTAAGTATATTAATTACTGTTACCATATGTGATGAAAAAGTTGACAATGACTGCTCTATGCTTTGTTCATCACCAATATCGCATAAAACTCTGTCAAATACAGACAATTCGCTGTTATCGCCTGCAGGTATCATCATTCCGCACATAGCCATTAATGTTAATAACCCTATTGTTTTAAGAGATACGGTTTTACCTCCTGTATTTGGACCTGTTATAACTAATGTATCAAAATTTATGCCTAAATTAATATCAATAGGGACTACTTTTTCTTTATCAATGAGTGGGTGTCGGGCTTTTTTAATATTAATAATTCCCTTGTCATTCATAATAGGCAGACTTGCCTTCATTTTATATGCCAAATTTGCCTTTGCAAATATAACATTTAATTGTACTGCTATATCATAGTTATTTAATATAGTATCTGCATACCCGCCGACTTCACACGACAAATTATATAATACTCGTTCGATTTCAGTTTCCTCTTTTGATTTTAAAACCTTAATATCATTATTAGCCTCTACTACACCCATAGGCTCAATAAATACGGTCGCACCCGTTGAAGATGTATCGTGTACCAACCCTGCAACATTACTTCTGAACTCTGCTTTTACAGGAACAACAAATCTTCCGTTTCTGATTGTAATTATTGTTTCCTGCAAATATTTCTGGTATGTTGCCGACCTGATAATTTTATCAAGCTGTTCTCTTATCTTTGAGGACGCAGATAGAATTTTTCTTCTAATCGCAAATAATTCCGGTGAAGCATTATCTGAAATTTCTTCCTCCGAAATAATACAACTGTTTATTCTATCCTCAAGATATTTATTCGGCGAAAGATAATCAAATCTTGTGTCTAATACTGTTTCAACCCCAACTGAACGCTTATGCCATTCCGATAAATTTCTTAAAGTTCTCAAAACATTAGCTATACGCAACAATTCTATTGTTGTAAGAGTTGCCCCTGCTTTTGCTCTATGTAATGCTCCTGATACATTTTTTAATCCATTAAATGATGGACTTCCAAATCTTCCAACTAACATATGTGCATCGTATGTTTCAGTCAAAAGATTATTAACTTCATATAAATCTCTTTGAGGCTGTAAGTTAAGAATTAACTCTTTTGCCTCATCACACGCAACATCTTTGGCAAGAATTTGTAAAATTTTATCAAGTTCCAAAGATTTATGATGCTTTATGTAATTATCCATATTATTTATACCTCTAAACTAAACAATTAACCTTTCGTAATCCGTTAATATCAAAAAAATTAAATTTTCAATAACGGCAAATTTGTTTATAAAATCTTAACGCCTTCAAATCACGGTCAGAAATATTAATAAGATACTGTTCACATATCTGGCTATATTCTTTTAATGTCTGTCCTAACAAATTAAACGAAAAAACTTTTTGTAAATCAGTGTAAATTGTGTATCTTAATGCGTAAAGGACACTCGGAGTAATTACCAAAAATTCATTTATTTTATTTGCATAATTGTGTAAAGTATTTACACATTCCTTGCAATATAAGCTGTTTTCAAAAGGATTATAATACATAATATTGCTTTCATATTTACCACATTTTTTACAGCATATTATATCGGGCATAAAACCGCCAATACTGCTCATACGCAATTCCATAATACCTTTTAGTATCAGCGGATTTCTATTCCCCTCATTTAAAAAATATAATGAATTAAGCAATAGCTTTAATTGTTCTTCTGCATTTTCCTCTTGTGGTGCAAATATCATAGCAATTTCACAAAAATATTGTGCTAATGCTAAATTTTCTATATTTGTCCTTATTTTTATAAACATTTCCTTGCATTGTGCTTCATTTACAATATATTTATCGTGTCCCTTAAATATATTCATTTCTGAAAAGCATAATGCCTGTGTTGACGGTAAATTTTTATTTTTAATATTTTTTGCGCCTTTAACAAATGCCCTTATAACTCCATATTTTCTTGTAAGAACGGTTATAAGTCTATCACTTTCGCCCACATTCTGCTCCGTTAAAATCAGACCATCTGTATTGAATATCATAGCTATCACCCTTTAAAGATGTATCCATTGCATTTTCCTTTGCATTTATTATTGCTTTGTAGGTCAAATAATCAATTACACTACCTGTATTTAAAAAATTTTGCCAAGCTGTATATTCATCCATATTAAAAACCCCCAAATAATAAATATATCTATATTAAAAGTATATTCATTATGACGGAAGATATTGAATGTAATTTGTAGAAGATAAAATGTTATTTTTTTACAGCTTGTTAATCACGAAAAGTCTTTTTTACTGTCAAAGCCTAAACTTCGCAATATACTTTCTCTATTTCGCCAGTCTTCTTTAACCTTTACCCAGATATTCAAATTTATTTTGCAGCCAAAGAACTTTTCCATATCAGTTCTGGCATAAGTTCCCACTTTTTTCAGCATAGAACCGCCTTTTCCTATTATAATACCCTTATGAGTATCCTTCTCGCAATATATAGTTGCTTCTATATCTGTTATATTTTTATCTTCTCTTTCTTTCATACTTTCAACGGATACCGCTATTCCGTGAGGTATTTCCTTATCCAATAATCGTAATAGTTTTTCCCTTATTATTTCACCTGCCAAAACTCTTTCCGGTTGGTCTGTCAGCATATCATCATCAAAAAAATGACCTCCCTCAACAGATAATTTTTTCAATTCATCTTTAAGGATTGATATTCCGTTTCCGTCAATGGCTGATACAGGCACTACTGATTCAAAATTATATAAATTCGAGTATGCTTGTATAATTTCAATAAGTTTTTCTTTATCCTTGACCATATCAATTTTGTTTATTGCCAAAACTGCCGGCAAATCTAATGATTTAAATTTTTCAATAAGCTCCAATTCTGCCGGCGCTACTTTTGTATCCGCTTCCACAACCAGCATACAGGCATCAACACCCGCAACTGATTCAGATACAGCCTTAACCATATATTTACCAAGCTCATTTTTCGGCTTGTGCAACCCCGGAGTATCTATAAAAACAAGCTGTATTTCATTTTCCGATAAAATTCCCATTATTCTTGTTCTTGTAGTTTGAGGTTTTGAAGATACTATTGCCACTTTATGTCCCAATATAGCATTTAATATAGAAGATTTTCCAACATTTGGTCTGCCTACTATTGCTATGAATGCTGATTTCTGATTTTTTTGGTTTATCATTTTAATCACTCCAAAAGTAAAATCTATCTTTTCTTTTTATTTCCGCCAAATATCACAAACAATAAAAGTAATATTAGTAATAGAAATATCAATATTAATTCCGGTATATTATTGATATAATAATTATATATTTCCAAAAATACGGTTGGCTGCCAAAAAGTACAAACACCCACACATACTGCAAAAATTGCCGATATAAGTACTGCTCCTGCCGATACATCTTTAACTATACCTATAAGCCGGCGTTTTTCCTTGCAAACAAAATCGCAAAGTTTTTCTATTGCTGTATTTATGGCTTCTGCCGAAATTACAATACTAAATGTCAAAAATAAAATTGCCCAATTAACAGCCGTCAACTTAAAAAAACGTGCGAAAATAACAATACATAACATTACTGCAATATGTATTCTCATATTTCGCTCGTTTTTTATGCAATATAATATTCCGTTGAAAGCGTACTTAAAACCTTTTAAAAATTTCATCATTCGCTGTCTGTCATAACATAACTTGAGGAACTCGGCAATCCAAGCTGTTCCATAACGCGTTCTTCTTTTTCACGCATACGAACCCTTTGCAGCCCCTCATCTTCGTGGTCATATCCCAATAAATGCAAAACCGAATGTGCAGTTAAATAACCCACTTCTCTTTGTAATGAATGTCCAAATCTTTCAGCCTGCTCAACAGCCTTTTCCATTGATATAACTACATCTCCAAGCATCTTAGCACCGTTTGCGGGGTCTAAATCATACACACCATTTTCCCCCATAGGAAACGATAGAACATCTGTAACATAATCTTTGTCACGATACTGTTTATTATAATCTCTTATAGTTTTATTATCAACAAAAGTTACACTAATTTCTGCCGAACCCTCAAAATTTTCGAGTTTTAATACTGCATTACAACAACGGCGTACTAACATACGCAAACCTGTTGGTATCTTTACTTCTTTTTGGTTGTTTGTAATAACAACTTTAATTTTATCTTTCATCGCTTTAACCTAGCCTCCTCACTTTTTTCATAAGCCTTAATAATCTGCTGTACAAGTTTATGTCTTACAACATCTTTCTCACTGAATACAACCTGAGATATTCCCTCAATATTTTTTAGAACTCTTGTTACATCTTTTAATCCGGAACGAATCCCATTAGGTAAATCAATTTGTGTTATATCACCCGTTATAACCATTTTGGAATTAAAACCTAATCTTGTAAGAAACATTTTCATTTGTTCAGGTGTAGTATTTTGAGCCTCATCTAATATTATAAAGCTGTCATCAAGAGTTCTGCCTCTCATATATGCAAGCGGAGCAACCTCTATATTGCCCCGTTCAACATATCTTTGATATGTTTCTGCTCCTAACATATCAAAAAGAGCATCATAAAGGGGTCTGAGATACGGATCAACTTTACTTTGCAAATCGCCCGGTAAAAATCCAAGTTTTTCACCGGCCTCAACCGCAGGTCTTGTCAAGATAATACGATTAACCTCATTTGTTCTGAACGCCATAACTGCCATAGCAACCGCAAGATATGTTTTTCCCGTTCCGGCGGGACCAACACCTATGGTGATTATATTGTTTTTAATTTCCTCGCAGTATTTTTTCTGACCGAGTGTTTTTGGTTTAACAGATCTTCCTTTTGATGTAACGCATATACAGTCACCGACAAATTCTTTTACTTTATCTTCGTTTCCGTCATTTACAAGAGAAATACAATACCTTACATTTTGGTCAGTGAGTGTTTCTCCACGATTTAACATTGTTAAAAGACTATCAATAACTTTTATAGCCTTTGCCACTGATTCCGGTTCACCACAAACCTTTAATTCAGAATCCCTAACAACCACATTTACCAAATATTCATTTTGTATTAGTTTTATATTCTCATCAAAACTTCCAAAAAGTGCAACAGCTTGTTCCATTCTTTCAATATTTATGGATTGTTCAAACATTAAATCACCTTTTAAACATAAATAACTGATTATATTGTATCACAAATTGTTTATAAAGTCACTATTTTTTTATTAAAAAATCTGTAATTTATACAAAATTTTTTATAAATCGAGTTTTCAACAAACAATATCTTCTATTATATTAATAGTTTATGTAATTTTACTTTATATATAAAATATTTATTGACAAGTAAAAAAACAAATATTATTATTTATTAGAGGTGGTTATTAATGGATAACATAGACTTAAAAATTCTTCATATTTTAAAACATAATGCTCGAAAAACTCTTTCATCATTAAGCAAAGAGGTCAATATGTCTGTTTCTGCCATTATTGAGAGAATTAAAAAAATGGAAATTCAAAAGATTATATCAAAATACACCGTAATTGTCGACCAAAAAAAAATAGGTAATGATGTTACGGCTATTATGGAGGTTCGACTTGAACACCCTAAATATTTCGATTCTTTTACACAAACTGTTGTAAATAATCATAATGTTGCCTCTTGTTATTATATGACAGGTGATTTTGATTTTATCGTGCGAATTCATTGTGCGTCATCTGAACATTTGGAGGCTATTCACAGAGAAATCAAAAGTATTAACGGGGTTTCGGCAACGAAAACTCAGCTCGTCCTAAAAACTCTAAAAGAAGACCCATCTGTTTTACCGTCTGATATATAAAATTGCAGCTGTATTGATTTATAAGTCAATACAGCTATTTTTATTATTCTATATTATAATCGATATAGCACCAATCACCATCAAAAACAATATTATTTTTGTCATCAAAATATTGTATTTTTAATCGTATTTGTATATTTCCAAATTCCGGAATAATATCCGGCTCAATCATAATAATTCTATTATTACATATATATGGATTTCTGCTATTCGCTGCAAAGGCATTTATCCACTTATTATTAACGGAATTATCCTTTATGCAGTATTCCGCCAATATGATACTGTTACAATTACTGTTTAATAACTTTTGCAATAACAACTTAAATTCTTTTGAGTATTCCACATCAAACATAAAAACAGGGTAACTTCCATCTGTATATTCATATTCTGAATAACTGAGCCAACTATTTTTTATTCTTATATAATCATTGTTTATATTTCCGACTGTTACTGAATTGTCTTTATATGTATATTGGCTCCAATCATAATAAATTGTATTTTCTTGACCATCACACTTTGTCAATAACTTAAATCTGCCATTAATTATTACACTATCATTTTCACTCAAATTACATTCGGCTATTTTATACTTACTTATTATATTGCTATATACAATAGGTTTTTCAATATTATTCTCATAAATAGTTTTATTATTAACATCTTTTACAACCACTTTAATTTCAATGTATCCCTGTGCAAAATCATAACCATATACTTCCTTTATATTGCGACCGTTAAGACTTGTTATTTTTATTATATCATTCGGAACTATTACTGTTGCATAAATATCCGTACTATCATTTGAATTTTCCTCTATACTATAAATAAGGTTTTGAGAATAAAATTCCACTTTTTCATCTACATCTATAATTTCAAACACCTCCCCAACTATACACAAAAAAGACATAACAAAATAAAACATAATTCTCAATATACGCTCTCTCCTTTCAAATAATTAATAAAAAATAATACCATATATTTCCACCAAAGTTTGTAGAAATATATGGTATATATTAAATTTATTATTTTAAATTATCTGTCACGCCATATAGACAAGCAAGGCATTACACCCTTAGTTAATGATAAGATGGAATTTCCCGTTATTTTCAGAAAATTCCTTTTTTCAAAATATTTTTCTTCAAATATACAATTCTCTTCATCAACCCTGTTTGACAACCAACCTTCATAAATAACATTATTCTTATATATTTTTTCCAATTCCTTAATTGATACAAATTCGTCATACTCCATAATATCCATAAAGAATGTTATACAGGTATGCACATATTTTTTTTTGCAATTAATACCAAGCGGATAAAGCAATATATTTGCCCAATTATATTGTGTTAATTCGGCATTGTTATCATAGCCTTGGAGTTTATATTTTATTCGTTTATAATGGTCGGTTTTAACAGGTATTTTACATATTTTTATCATAGTATCATTATTGTTAAGCAAATATCTGCCAGGATACTCATTTACATATCCCGCCACCATAGGTTCATAATAATTTTTTCTTGCATAAGAATACATTTTTGATATATATGGAGAAAATGAAATTGCAACGTGATTATATTTACTTTTGGTCAATTTTCTTATAGCTTTGCCGGTTCTATAATTTGTAGACAAAAACACAAGATATATATTTTGCATAATCTACTCTTCTGTTTCAACTTCTCTGGAAGTTAAAAATTTAATTGACCTTTCTATACTATCTTTGGAATTTCCCCAATCAGCATTACCGTTTCTATAATCAAACATTGAGCAAAAATGTGTTATATCTCCATATAAAACTTTTAAATATTCACCGCACAATTTAGCGGTTTCACTGTAAAAATCAGGCAATACCTTTGAACTCATATTTTTTACAGCAGAATTCATAAGCATAGAATAATGTTCCATACAAATGTATTTTTGTTCGGAATATAATTTTCTGAACTCATCACTTTTTTGCCACATAGCAAAAATTGAATTAAACATTTTTTCCATCGAGTCATTTATTTGGTTACATACAAAACAATCATTTATTACATATTGTAATTTAGCAAGTTGCTTTTTATCAGGTTTACCCTTCACTTCGTTAGGTATTAAATCTGTTGAAATCTTTTTTAAGTGACTTTGTAATATAAGTGCATTCGATAATCTGCTGCCAACTTCTAACATCATAGAAAAATGATTATGACAAAAGCCCTGTTCGTTTGTACAAATTCTTACATCAGGCTCCATCATAGCAGCACCTGTTATATATTCAGTCATACGCTGTTCGAGCATATCCCTCATATTACACAGCGGACAACCATCTTTTGGTTTAAAGACATCATTAATAGGTATGCTACATATATCTTCTCGCATTTTCCCTATACCCCGTTTCATAATATTAAAATAATTGTGTATAAATCCGGAAAATTGACACTAACTTTATCTTATATATCACTATTTTATATCATTCTGTTACAATAATCAATAGATAATATAAATTTTGGGCAGACTTTACCCTCGACCCATTAAGGAAACTTTTTTTCAAAAAATTCCCTTAAAACTCTCAAAAACCTTTGAATTTTTAAAGTAAAAGTTTTCGGTCAAGCCTTTTTCAAAAGGCTTGCGGTTTCCAAAGGCAGAGCCTTTGGTCGTTCTCCGCAGAGAACGAACCCCCCCGTTTTCCCGTAGGGAAAACCTTAATATTCTATTCAAAATTTTTTGTAATTTAAATATTTTAAGAATATATCTAATTATTACCAGCAAATTGGCTGTTATATAAATTATAATAAAATCCTTTTTTAGCCAACAATTCATTATGATTTCCTTGTTCAAGTATATTGCCGTCTTTCATTACAAGAATCATATCGGCCTCCTTTATGGTGGACAATCTATGTGCGACAATAAAACTTGTTTTTCCTTGCATTATCTTATCAAATGCCTTTTGAACTCTTATTTCGGTTCTTGTATCTATACTACTTGTAGCTTCATCAAGTATAAGCATTGGCGGATTACACAACATAACTCTTGCTATACATAAAAGCTGTTTTTGTCCTTGCGATAAATTACCGCCTTGTTCTGATATAAAAGTATCGTATCCATCGGGCAAACGACTTATAAAATTATGAATATATGCCGATTTTGCAGCTCTAATAACTTCTTCATCTGTAGCATCAGGTTTGCCGTATGTGATATTTTCTCGTATAGTTCCGCTGTAAAGCCAACTTTCCTGCAATACCATTCCGTACAGGTTTCTTAAACTATCTCTTGTCATATCGTTTATATTAATTCCGTCTATTTTGATTTCTCCGCTGTTTACATCGTAAAATCTCATAAGCAAATTAATAAATGTAGTTTTGCCACAACCGGTAGGTCCAACGATTGCAATTCTTTGACCGCTTTTAACGCTAAGACTGAAATTTTTAATAAGCTCTTTCTCCGGGGCATATGAAAATGATATATTTTCAATTTCTATATTTCCCTTACAGGACTGTATATTTACTGCGTCCGGATTGTCCGGTTTTTCGTCCAATTCATCAATTATAGAAAAAATCCTTCCCGCACTCGCCAATGCTGTTTGAAACTGAGGTATTACTCCCGTTACTTCGTTAAATGGCTTTGTATATTGATTTGCATAAGTTAAAAAACAGGATACTTGTCCGACTGATAAATTACCATTTATTACTGAAATTGAACCTATAATACCTACACCCGTATAAACAAAACCATTTACTAATCTTGTACTTGGATTAGATAATGAAGAATAAAACTGTGCCTTCTGCCCACAAACTTTTAGCCTTGCATTTATCTCATCAAATTGTTTTTCTGCAATGTTTTCGTGTGCGAAACTCTTGACAAGTTTCTGGTTACTTATAAATTCCTCTGTAAAACCGCTTAATTCGCCTTGTGTAACGGATTGCTCTCTGTACATTTTATTTGTCGCCCTTGTTATAAGTGATGCCACTAATACTGATAATGGTGTTATTATAACAACAACAATAGTTATTTTGACATTAAGTGCCAACATAAAAATTATAGTTCCAACTATTGTTACTATACCCGAAAACAGTTGTGTAATACCTTGCAAAAGTCCATCACCAACATAATCAACATCATTTATAACCCTATTGATAATATCGCCGTGGGGCGTGGTGTCAATATAACTTAACGGTACAGAATTAAGTTTTTTGAAAGTATCTCTTCTCATATCTCTTACGGTTAAATAGCTCACCATATTAGTACACATAAGCATCAACCACTGAAATAGCCCTGCACCTACTATAACAAATAATAATACTAAAATAATATTTGCTATACCTCGAAAATCAACATCATTTTCTCCTACAATTTTATCTATTGCCTGTCCAACAAGTACAGGTGCTAAAAGTGTCAGCGATACATATATAATCGCAAAAATCATAGCACTTATTATATATTTTATATGCTTACCGCTATAACCGAGTATTCTTTTCAAAGTAGTGCCTTTTTTCATACGGATGCCTCCTTTTCGCTTAATTGTGATGAACAGATTTCTCTATATGTTTCACAATTTTCAAGAAGCTCTTTATGCGTACCAATACCCACCATATCACCGTCATCAAGCACTATAATCAAATCTGAATTTTTTATTGAACTAACCCTTTGAGATACAATTATCTTCGTGGTATCTTCAATATTACTATTTAATGCCCTTCTTAAATTCGCCTCTGTCGCAAAATCTAATGCACTTGAACTATCATCTAATATTAAAATTTGTGGTTTTGATACGATAGCTCTTGCGATAGTTAATCTTTGTTTTTGACCACCGGAAAAATTCTTTCCACCCTGATTTACTACACTGTTAATGCCATTTTCTGACTTGCTAATAAAATCCCACGCCTGTGCCGTTTTTAGAGCTGAAATAATTTCGTTATCTGTGGCATCTTTATTTCCCCATAACATATTATCTTTAACTGTACCACTTACAAGCGAAGATTTTTGTGGTACAATACCCATCTGCTTTCTGAGTTGTCTAAACGAATAATCTTTTACATTAACACCGTCAATCAATATTTCACCCTTACTGACATCATAAAATCTCGGTATCAAATTAATAAGTGTTGATTTACCCGAACCTGTACCGCCTATAATTCCTACTGTCTGACCTTTTTGCACACTAAAAGAAATATTCCTTAAATCATAATCTCCATCGTATGCAAATGAAACATCTTTAAACTCAATTTTTGGTGCATCAGGATTAATTTCTATCGGATTTTTTGTATATTCTTTTACGGAGGGTTCAGTTTCAAAAACCTCGCTTACTCTTATTGCAGATGCTGAGGCCTTTGTAAATATAACTATAAGATTTGCAAGTACAGCCATAGCAAGATATATTTGTGTCATATAATTTACTAACGCTATAACTTCTCCCTGCGTCATACTTCCTGTATAAACAATTCCACCGCTAAACCAAACAATAGCTATTATTGCTATCTGAACTATTAAATATGTCAACGGATTTAATAATGCAGACAATCTTCCTACCCTTAGAGATATCTTAGCCAAATCTTCCGTTGCTTCATAGAATTTATCATTTTCACTTTTTTGTTTGCTGAATGCTCTTATTACTCTGTTTCCGGATAAATTTTCACCTGTAAGCAGTGATGTTTTGTCCAGCTTTTTTTGTATCATTTTAAAAAACGGTACAGACCTTGTCATTATAAAATATAAAACAAATGCTATAAATGGTGTTGCAATATATACTACTATCGCTAATCTGAAATTAATTATTGTTGACATTACAACTGCACCTATTATAAGAAATGGAGATCTTGTAACAAGCCTTATAAGCATAGCAACACTAAGTTGTAATTGATTTATATCATTTGTCATTCTCGTTATAAGTGAAGATGTGCCAAATTTATCTATTTCTTTATGAGATAAACTATTAATATGTTTATATAATTCTGTTCTTAACTTTGTACCAAACCCCTGCGATGCTATCGAAGCTGATTTCTGACATATTATCGCAAAGCACCAACCTGATATTCCCAAGGCTGCCATTACCAAGCCCATTCGCCATACATAAGCTGCATCGCCTTTCTTAGCACCATTATCAATAATATCAGCCATTACCAGAGGAACTATCAGCTCAAAAACAGCCTCTATCAATTTAAACAAAGGTCCTAATATTAATTGTAATTTATAATCTTTCAAAAATCTTCTTAACTTCCACAAAGTTATACCACATCCCATTAATAATCATAAATATACTATTATTTTTATTATATTCCGTTTTTTTCAAATAATCAATCATATTGATTTTTTATTTGGCGAAACAAGAATATAGCAATTGTAAAAATATAAAATTATGATTTTTACACTTTTTATAATAAACAAAGTTTAAATCGCATAATTATTTATATGGACAATTAGTGTAAGTGGGTGGATTAGTGAAGAAGAAATTATTTATTTTTAATGCAATAGTCCTTACTGTTACATCACTGCTTACAAGAAGTATTGGTATAGCATTTAGGGTATATATGTCAAATAAAGTCGGTGCAGAAGGTATTGGTCTCTATCAATTAATACTTACGGTTTACTTTTTTACGGCAAATATCTCAACCGCCGGCATTTGTCTTGCTGTAACAAGACTTGTAACTGATTTTCTTGCAGAAAATAATATTTATCAGGCTAAAAAATGTGTTACTAAATGTTTAATTTTAAGTGTAGTTTTTAGCGGAATAATAGGCGTTTTGCTTTACATATTTTCGGGTGATATAGGTCTGTTTTTTCTTAAAGATAATCGTACCATATTATCACTAAAAGTATTATCTGTAAGTCTGCCTTTTATGGCAGTATCCGCTTGTTTAAGAGGATACTTTTATGCAAGAAGAACAGTAATTAAAACGGCAAGCGAACAACTTATTGAACAAATTATTGAAATTATAGTATTTAGTATTATTATAGGTAATTTTGCGTCAAAAGGTCTTGAATATGCTTGTTGTGCAATCGCAATGGGTACAACCATATCAGAAATGATTTCCTGTATCTATTCATATATGCTTTATATTCTTGAAAAAAACAAAAAACAGAAAATCCAAAAACAAGCCTCAAATAAATTTATAAGAAAATTTTTATATATAGCATTGCCTGTAACTGCAAGTTCTTGTTTAAGATCCGGACTGAGTGCAATAGAAAATGTCCTAATTCCAAAGGGATTAAAGCGTTATGGCAGCAGCAGTACAAAAGCATTATCGGATTTTGGCCTTATCTCAGGAATGGTTATGCCTATAATCACATTTCCGTCTGTATTTTTATTTTCATTTTCGCAGCTTATGATACCCGAAATGTCAGAGGCAAAAGCCGAAAACCGCCCTCGTGGCATAAATTATATGGCAACAAAAATTTTGCATTTTTCTTTTATATTTTCATTAATGGCAATGGGTATTTTCATATTTTATGCAAATTCGCTTGGCAATATCATATACCAAAATCAAGATGCCGGTTTTTATATAAAAATACTTGCTCCTATAATACCACTCGCATATATGGACAGTATTGTTGACGGTATGCTCAAAGGTCTTAATCAACAAGTTCATTATCTCGCATATAATATTTTTGATTCTGTAACAAGAGTTATACTTACTTTTACGCTTATACCGGTTTTTGGTATTAAAGGCTTGATTTTTACAATGTTTACAGGAACTATTATAAATACATCTTTAAGTGTATGGCGACTTATAAAAGTTGCAAACATTAAGTTCAATCTAATTAATTGGATTATTAAACCATTAGCAGCTATTTTTGTATCAGGAACAGTATTTTATATTATAAATAAAAATAATACTGATAATGTTACCATTCTATCTCTCGAAATATTTTTTACGATTATTATATATTATATAATTCTGCGTTTATCAAAAAGTCTTACAAAAGATGATATAAATTCCGCCAAAAGATTAATTACACAAAAATAAAAGTTCTTCAACAAAATCTACTTTGTTAAAGAACTCATTATAATTTTATTATTTATCATTATATCCGTTAGGGTGTCTTCTGTGCCACTCCCAAGCAGACATTATTATGTCCTTTGGATTTGAATATTTTGGTTCCCAACCAAGAACATCTTTCGCCTTTTTATTTGAGGCAATAAGCGTTGACGGGTCACCATCTCTACGATTTTCTATACGGGCAGGTATCGGGTGACCTGTAACTTCTCTGGCAGCCGTTATAATTTCTTTAACTGAGAAGCCCTTGCCATTTCCTAAATTAAATATATCACTCTTATGATATTTGTCTATATATTCAAGAGCCAATAAGTGTGCTTGTGCCAAATCTCTTACATCTATATAATCTCTCACACAAGTTCCGTCAGCGGTAGGATAATCGTCACCGAATATTCCTATTCTTTCTCTCTGACCTAACGCTACCTGCAATACAAGCGGAATAAGGTGTGTTTCAGGCATATGGTCTTCTCCTATATCTTCGCTGTTATTAGCACCACAAGCATTAAAGTATCTTAAGGCAACATACTTTATACCATACGCTTGGTCACACCATTTAAGCATTTTTTCAATGGCAAGTTTTGTTTCACCATAAGGATTAGTTGGTTCTGTTTTATCATTTTCGTTGATAGGTTGTTTTTCCGGTTCTCCGTATGTAGCTGCCGTTGATGAAAATACTATTTTATCAACACCATTTTCCTTCATAGTTGTAAGCATTGTTTCAGCACCGTTTACATTATTTATATAGTACTTCAATGGATTTTTGCAGCTCTCTCCTACCTGCGAAAATGCTGCAAAATTGATAACCCCATCAATCTTATTTTCTTTAAATACACTGTCTAAAAATTCTTTATCCCTAATATCCCCAACATAAAGTTTACCATATTTCACAGCATCTTTATGACCTGTACAAAGATTATCGACAACAACAACATTATATCCTTTTTCGTTCAAGGCAACTACCATATGGCTGCCAATATAACCTGCACCACCTGCAACTAAAATCGTTTTCATAAAATAAATTCCCCTTATACAAAAATTTTAATACAACAATTATATCATTATTTATTAAATACTTCAATAATCATTCTAACCTAATAGTAAATACAAAACTCCCCTTGTTATATTAAAAATAACAAGGGTAAGTTATAAATTATGCAACTATTGAATCCTCATATATAAATACTGCAATATCTTTTCTTGCCTTATTCCAGTCTTCTATGGCAATAACTCTTTTGGTAGGAGTAGGCCTATAATCAATTATATTTTCATAATATCCCGGCATAGACATTGTTTCAATTTCATAGTTAAGATATGTTAAGGCATTTAATAATAAAGATGTTATTTCACTTTTCTTAAAATTAGTGCGAACCATAGGTCCGATTTCTTGTGCTATTTGATATATCTCATTTATATTTGCACCTTTAAACATATTTATGAATTCGCTTATTAATTTTCTTTGTCTGTCTGTTCTATCCCAGTCATCACCGGCAAATCCCGGTTCGGTAGCTGTTGCTGTATTTCCTCTGTTTCGAGCGTGCCATAGGGCTTCTCTGCCGTCAAGTCTGACCAAGCCCGGCTTATCAGTCATATAATGTCTTGTATCGACCTGATTATTTTTATACATTTGCCAATTTATATAGTCAATTTCTTCTGCTGTAAGCTCTAACTCAATTCCACCTAAAATATTAATTATACTACTGAAACCTTTATAATCGACCATTATATATCTGTCTATATTAATACCAAAATTTCCTTCTATTGTTTCTATTAAAAGTTTAGGGCCACCCATAGCATAAGAAACATTAAGTCTTTCATAGCCGTAATTCGGTATTTCAACCCAAATATCTCTAAGAAATGATGTTAATTTAATCTTTTTATGTCTTGTATCAATAGATACAACTATCATAGAGTCTGAACGGCCATATTCTTCATCTTTCTCTATTTCGGCACCTACCAATAATATATTAAGTACCATAGGGTCATCGAGAAGTTCCCCCGTATACATTTCTATTGGTTCGATAGATGTAACTTGTGACACATTTTCATCTATTGAGAATGGTTCTTCACTTTCTTCTCTAAAAGAATTGGTTATATGCACATTATTTAAGTCGTCATAATTAACCCTGTCTAATATAGCATAATATGATACCAATACGATACCGACCAATAAAAATAAACTTGCAACAACCGATATAACTATGTTCATTACGAACTCTTTTTTAGATAACTTAACTGTCAATTTATTTGATTTCATTTCAGAAGAATTAAAGTTATCGTTATAATTATTACTGCGATTATTCAAAAAATCCACTTCCTTAATAAAATTAATTATGACCTATTATAAATCATATATCTTATAAATACAACAATTATACTATATTATTGCTGCCTAAAATATTATTTATCTTCCTTGCAACAATTTTTTTTACGGCATCCCTTGCAAATGACAGGTAATTTTCAGGATTATAATCATTCGGATTTTCAAAAAGATACTTTCTTATTGCCGTTGTATAAGCTATCTGCAAGTCTGAGTTAAAATTAATTTTACAAATACCGGATTGTACAGCTTCTTTTAATATATCTTCATCATATCCGTATGTATCTGATATTTTACCGCCATATTTTTTAAATTCATTAACCTCCTCATCGTAAATTGACGAACCACCGTGTAAAACCATTGGCATATCATTAAGCTGCCTTTTCAAACTTCTCAGAATATCAATTCTAAGTTCATAATTGCCATTTTTCAGCTTATTTATACCATTAATATTTCCTATATCAACAGCAATAGAATTAATTTTTGTCTTCTCAATAAAATCGCAAGCTATTCTGACATTTGTGTATTCTTCTCCTTCGTACAATCCTAACTTGCCCTCAACGGACACATTTCTTGGATTAGCATAATCAACAACCTTTTTTGTTAATTCCACATTATCTTCATAACTTAAACTTGAACCATCTATCATAACAGATGTAAAACCACAATCTATACAAGATTTACATAATTCAAAACTTGTGCTGTTATCAAGATGTAATGCTATCGGCAAATTATTTTCTATTACACTTGCCTCTGCCATTTTAACAAGGAATGTATGACCTGCATAAACTCTTGACTTCGCAGATACTTGTAAAATAACAGGTGATTTTAATTCTTTACAGGCTGATGTAACCCCTTGAATAATTTCCATATTACTGACATTAAACGCCCCTATGGCATATTTATTATGATATGCTTTTGAAAACATTTCCAAAGTATTTACTATTGGCATAACATTCTCCCCTCTATTTAAGTTTTCATATTTTATTATTATACATCAAAAGTATATATAAAGTATAAAATCATATACAAAATCATATAAATAAATATTAAATATAAAGCGAGATGATACAAAAATATGTTTATTTTATCTCTTAAAACATCTAAAAAGAAAATATTATTTATAATTTTACTTATATTATGTCTTATTTTATCTGTATTTTTTATATCAAAAAAGGCAGTTCCTAAACCCACAACCGCAAACTGCGAATGGGGAGAATATAATCTTGTTGTAAACAATAAAGATGATATTATATCCTTTTTATCACAATTTGGTTTTGAAGTTGACAAGAAAAATATAATTTGTAATGATATAAAAATTCCGTCCGTATGGAATGATACATATACATCATATAATGAAATTCAAAAAAAACAAGGTCTTGATTTAACTAACTATATGGGTAAGGATTGTCAAAAGTATAACCTTAAAATAACTAATTATCCTGATTCTTCTTGTGATATTATAGCAACGGTTATAATTTTCCAAAATAGGGTTATAGGCGGTGATATTAGCGAAACTATTTATAATGGTTTTACAAAATCATTTATAGAATCATAGTATATGATTTATTTCTGTCAATCTCAATATTATTTTATGAAATCTAACATTAATATAAAATATCATTATAATTGTCTTATGGGAGAGTCAAAAATATGCTCTCCCTTTTTACATTTATTATCTTATTCTGCTGCCGACTGTAATATCATCAACAAAAATAACCTTGATTTCCCCGTTGCTTTCTCCTGCTAAAATCATACCCTGACTTTCAACACCGCATAATGTTGCCGGCTGCAAATTAGCCACAAGAATAATATTTCTTCCTATTAAATCCTCCGGCTTATAGAATTTAGCAATACCTGATGCAACTGTTCTTTCTCCGTTTCCATCATCAAGAGTTAATTTCAGTAATTTTTTTGCTTTCTTTATAGGTTCACAAGCCTTAACTTTTGCAGCTCTAAGTTCAACTTTCATAAAATCATCAATATTAATTAAAGCAAGTCCCTCATATTCCGGTTGTCTTTTTTTCTCATTGTCTTTATTTCCGATAATTTTATTAAGTTCTTCAATTTCCTTATCAACATCTATTCGAGGAAACAATACCTCTCCTCTGCTGACAGTAACATTATCGGCTAAAACTCCAAATTTTGATAGATTTTCATATGTTGCCATATCATCAGATAAACCGATTTGCTGCCAAACCTTAGGCATTGTTGTTGGCATAAACGATGATAATAAAACGGATATAATTCTAATTGTTTCAAGCAGATTATACAGAACCGTTGCAAGACGATTTTTTTTACTTTCATCTTTTGCGAGTATCCAAGGTGATGTTTCGTCAATATACTTATTTGCCCTTGATACAACTGTAAATATTTCTGCCAGTGCATTATTAAGTTGTGTTTTGTCAATATATTCATCAACAGTTTTTACAAGCGAAGTCGCCATTGATATAATTTCCTCGTCAACATCTTCACTTTCACGTTCTGCTGACAATGTTCCGCCAAAATATTTTTCAACCATAGCAACTGTTCTTGATACAAGATTACCAAAACCATTTGCCAAGTCTGTATTAATGCGATTAATCATTATTTCATTAGAAAATGAACTGTCAGAACCAAGTGCCATTTCCCTTAAAATATGGTATCTTATTGAATCTGAACCATATCTTTGACCAAGTATAAATGGGTCTACTACATTTCCCAAAGATTTACTCATTTTCTGACCGTTAAAAGTTATCCAACCGTGTACAGCAAGGTGCTTTGGCAGAGGCTGTTCAAGTGCCATTAACATAGCAGGCCATATTATAGCGTGAAAACGCATAATATCTTTCGCTACCATATGAACATCAGCGGGCCAGAATTTATTATAATCATTATAACTGCTATTTTTAAAACCAAGTGCGGAAATATAATTTGATAATGCATCAATCCAGACATATACAACGTGGTTTGCGTCAAATGTTACAGGAATACCCCATTTGAAACTTGTTCGTGATACGCATAAATCCTCCAAGCCCGGTTTTATAAAATTATTTACAAGTTCAATAGCCCTTGTTTTCGGCTGTAAATAATCTGTTTCTGTAAGTAATTTTTCAATTCTGTCAGCAAACGGCGACATTCTGAAAAAATATGCTTCTTCTTTTGCTTCTATAACATCTCTGCCACATTCAGGACATTTTCCGTCAACAAGCTGGGATTCCGTCCAGAAACTCTCACAAGGTGTACAGTATTTACCCTTATATTCTCCTTTATATATATACCCTTTATCATATAATTCTTTAAATATTTTTTGTACTGTTTCGATATGGTAATCATCTGTTGTACGAATATATCTATCATAACTAATATTCATATAACTCCATAAATTTTTAAATATCTCCACAATTTCATCAACATATTGCTTTGGTGTAATACCTTTTTCAGACGCTTTTTGTTCAATTTTAAGACCGTGTTCGTCTGTACCGGTTAAAAACATTACATCAAATCCCTGCATTCTTTTGTATCTTGCGATTGAATCGCAGGCAACTGTTGTATAACAATGACCTATATGTGGATTTCCTGACGGATAGTATATAGGTGTCGTAATATAAAATGACTTTTTTTCACTCATTTTTTTATCCTCCAAAATTTAATCTTACTTAATATAATGATTTTTACTAATACTGTATAATTTTATACTGCAAAAATCACCTCCAAAAAATAAAAAAACTTTCGCCCATATTAAAAGGACGAAAGCTACTCACTCCGTGTTACCACCTTAATTTATGTACATTTTACAATATACACCTCAATAAGTACAACTTTTCAAATAGTAATACTTTAATCTCTTAACGGAAATTACTCCGTCATACCCTAACACTTGGCATATACAAGCAATCAGATATGAAGCTCCAAGACCATTTTCGATAAATATATTGTACCCTAATCACAGCAAAATAAGGCTCTCTTAAACAAATAATAATTATCTACTCTTCTTTTCTAAGCCGTTGATATATAACATTTTTTAAGATTATATATCAAACATTTTAAAAAGTCAAGCACCATTTATAAAATTTCAATATATACAGTCAAATCGCAGTATTTTATTCAATTTTAGTAACCGTTGCAAAACAAATTATCCACTGTTAAAATAACAGTGGATAATTTTTGTTTTGAGGTAAATTTATGTTTTTAAGGAATAATCTTAGTTAGAATCTTGTAAAGCTGCCACGCCTCTCTCACCAGTTCTGACTTTAATTACATCTTCAACATTGTAAACGAATATTTTTCCGTCACCAATGTTGCCTGTATATAGAACTTTGAGAGCCGTATCTATAACTGATTCAACAGGTATTTTTGACACAACAATTTCAACTTGAACTTTTGGCAGCAGGTTCATCTCGACCTCAACACCACGATAATATTGTGTTCTGCCCTTCTGTACACCGCAGCCAAGTACTTGTGTTACCGTCATACCTGTAATACCCATATCTGTAAGTGCAGATTTTAGTTCTTCAAACTTACTTTGTTTCAAAATTATATCAATCTTCGTTAACTTAACATCAGAGGCAACTGTTTTATTAGCATCTGTAACAAGCTGTACAGGAACAGCCTCCGTAACAGAAACTTTCTTATCTTTCTTAGAATTTTCGCTTGTTTCGCCGGTAAGAATACTCGGAATATTAGGCATAAAGTCTGCATAAGCATTGGCAATACCGTGTTCTGTAATGTCGAGACCACGAATTTCCTCTTCTCTTGAAGCTCTGAAGCCCATAGTATGCTTAATTACAAGGAACATAATTGTTGTTGTAACAACAGCCCAAGCTGCTACTGAAACAAGTCCAATAAGCTGGATACCAAGTTGATGGAAACCACCACCATAGAATAAACCTGTAATACCATTCTGACCTTTACCATTTGCAAAAAGTCCTACTGCAATTGTACCCCATACACCGTTAAATCCGTGAACGGCAACAGCACCAACAGGGTCATCTACCTTTAAAACATAGTCTAATAACCAAACACCAAATACTACTAATACACCTGAAACTGCACCAATTATAATGGAAGAAAGTGCATCTACATCAGCACAAGGTGCTGTAATAGCAACTAAGCCTGCTAATGAAGCGTTAAGTGACATAGAAACATCAGGTTTACCGTGCTTAATCCAAGTAACAATCATTGTTACACAAGTCGCAACAGCAGGAGATATTGTAGTAGTAACAAATACTTGTGCAAGATGTGCGTCACTATTTGCTGCTGCACCGTTAAATCCGTACCAAGCAAACCAAAGGATAAATACACCTAATGCACCAAGTGTTAAACTATGTCCCGGTATAGCCTTTGGAACAACTTTGCCTGTTTTCTTATCTTTAGCAAACTTACCTATACGAGGTCCAAGGATAATAGCTGCAATCAAGGCTGCAATACCACCAACCATATGTATTGCACAAGAACCGGCAAAATCTACAAATCCAATTTTAGACAGCCAACCGCCGCCCCATATCCAATGTGCCTCAATAGGATAAATAACTGCACTGATTATTGCACTGTAAACACAATATGCACTAAATTTTGTACGCTCTGCAACAGCACCCGAAACTATTGTAGCCGTTGTAGCACAGAATACAAGGTTAAATATAAAATTAGACCAATCAAAATTTTCCCAGTTATTAAAAATTCCCATAGTCGGAAGTCCGAGAAAACCGCTTAGTGCATCTTCGCCAAACATTAAACCAAAACCTATAATTATGAACATTACTGTACCAATACAGAAATCCATAAGGTTTTTCATTATAATATTACCGGCATTTTTAGCCCTTGTAAAACCGGTTTCAACCATTGCAAATCCGCATTGCATAAAGAATACAAGCAGTGCACCAATCAGAAACCAAACACCTCCGATTGTTAATGTTGCCATAACAAAATCCCTCCAAAAAATATAGGTGCGTATTGGCTGAGAATAATTTTATATCTCAGCAAATACACACCATTGTGTAATATTTATAAAAACACTTTTTAAATGTTTTTTAATACTTTATTAATAATCAAACATTAAATAACAATTCGCCGTATGTTGGGAATGGCCAATCCTTACCAGATGTAAGGGTTTCAAGTTCATCTGCTACTGCACGAAGTTCCTGCATAGAAGCAAATACGCTATTTCTATAATACATAGATTTTTTAGCAATATCACCTTCAACTGTTGCAGCATTGATAACAGCATCTTCAAGTACTTTTATCTTTGCATAGAAGTCAGAAAGTAATGCAGATAATTTCTTAACCAAATCAATTTCAGCATCGCAAACCATATCTCCGCAAACTGACTTTTTAGCAAGAATAGAATCAGAAAGCTCCTTAGTGTAAGCAGATACAGCAGGGAAAATATCTTTTTTAGCCATATCGAGCATTGTAAGAGCCTCAATATTGATAATCTTACAATAATCTTCAAGTTGAATTTCATATCTTGCGTGCATTTCTCTTGCTGTATAAACATCGTGCTTAACAAATAAATTAATACTCTTATCTGTTATATAATGAGGAAGTGCTTCCGGCATACTCTTTAAGTTATAAAGACCTCTCTTTTCTGCCTCAGCAACCCATTCGTCTGTATAGCCGTCACCATTAAAGATAATTCTCTTATGTTCTGTAAATACTCTTTTGATTAAATCTCTTGCAGCCTTTTCTACATCTTCAGCACCTTCAAGTTCCTCTGCAAATTGTGTAAATTGTTCTGCAACGATTGTGTTTAAGATAATATTAGGACAAGCGATATTTACTGATGAACCTAACATTCTGAATTCAAACTTATTTCCGGTAAATGCAAATGGTGATGTACGGTTACGGTCTGTATTATCTCTGGTAAATGTTGGAACTGAACTTACACCTAATTCCATTTTACTTTCAGATTTCTTTACATATTCTCTTCCATCAACAATAGCATTAACTATATCTGTCAGCTCATCACCAAGGAATATAGAAATAATAGCCGGAGGAGCTTCATTAGCACCAAGACGATGGTCATTACCCGCACTTGCTACGGAAACTCTTAATAGCTCTTGATGTTCATCAACACCCTTGACAATTGCAGCAAGCATTACAAGGAATTGTGTATTATTATATGGGTCTTTTCCCGGTTCAAGCAAATTTTCTTTTGAAGTAGATATTGACCAGTTATTATGCTTACCACTACCATTAATACCTGCAAATGGTTTTTCGTGAAGCAGACATACAAGACCGTGTCTAAGTGCAACAGATTTAAGCATTTCCATTGTAAGTTGATTATGGTCTGACGCAATATTTGTCGTTGAGAAAATAGGTGCGAGTTCGTGTTGAGCCGGGGCAACTTCATTATGTTTTGTTTTAGCAAGAATACCTAACTTCCAGAGTTCCTCGTCTAACTCTTTCATAAATGCCGAAATTCTTGGTTTAATAGCACCGAAATAATGGTCTTCCAACTCTTGACCTTTTGGAGCTTTCGCACCGAAAAGTGTTCTTCCACAGAAAATAAGGTCTTTTCTTTTGTCATATAACTTTTTATCTATAAGGAAATATTCTTGTTCCGGACCTACTGTTGTAACAACTCTACCCTCTACATTATTTCCGAGAATTGCGAGTAATCTTTTAGCCTCTTTATCTATAACATCCATCGAACGAAGCAACGGAGTTTTCTTATCAAGAACATCACCGGTATATGAACAAAATAATGTTGGAATACAAAGTGAGCCGTCTTTTATAAACGCATAAGATGTAGGATCCCAAACAGTATATCCTCTTGCTTCAAATGTAGCACGAGTACCACCTGATGGAAAACTTGATGCATCAGGTTCTCCTTTAATAAGTTCCTTACCTGAGAATTCCATTATTACTTTACCATCTGTTGTTGGAGAAATAAAACTGTCGTGCTTTTCTGCTGTTATACCCGTCATAGGCTGAAACCAGTGTGTAAAATGTGTAGCACCTTTTTCAATGGCCCAATCTTTCATAGCATTAGCTACAACATTAGCAACACTAATATCCAAAGATTTACCTTCCGAAATAGTTTTCTTTAAAGCCTTATAAGTTTCCTTTGGAAGTCTTTCCTTCATAACGCTATCGCCGAAAACATTACTACCAAATAATTCAGGAACATTTGCCATTATAAAAACTCCAATCCAAAATAAATTTTTAATCTAACAACTTAATTGTCTTATAAAAAGCAAAATGACACTGTGAAACTGCCATAGTCTCACAGCGCCATTGCTGTTGTTATGATAGTATTATAGCTATTTTTTAGTCGTTTGTCAATACTTTTTGGGGATTTATAAAAATTTGATAAGTTAAACTACTTTTTATTCAATCAATTAATAAAATATGTTTATTTTTTCTATACTGGCGGGGCTTCGCCCCACACCCCATTAAGAGAACTTTTTGAAAAAAGTTCTCTTAAAATTTTCAAAAACTTTTATTTTTAACGCAAAAGTTTTCGGTCAAGCCTTTTTCAAAAGGCTTGCGGGTTAAGGGTGGAACCCTTATGGGGCGTGGGGCAAAGCCCCGCCGCCACGAGGGCTCTGCCCTCGACCCGTTAAGAGAACTTTTTGGAAAAAGTTCTCTTAAAACTTTCAAAAACTTTTGTTTTTAATGCAAAAGTTTTCGGTCAAGCCTTTTTCAAAAGGCTTGTGGGTTAAGGGTGAAACCCTTATGGGGTGTGGGGCAAAGCCCCGCCACCACGAGGGCTCTGCCCTCGACCCGTTAAGAGAACTTTTTGAAAAAAGTTCTCTTAAAACTCTCAAAAACTTTTTACTTTTTTAAAGCAAAAGTTTTCGGTCAAGCCTTTTTCAAAAGGCTTGCGGGTTAAGGGTGGAACCCTTATTAAGAGAACTTTTATATTTTTTAAATTGATTTTAATAAACCTATGTGTTATAATCTGCTTTGGATGATATCCTTTTAAGGAATTGTACCTTTGTGTTTGGAGGAAATTTTATGAAAAACACTGTTACTACTTTTAAAAATGCCAAGGAAAAAGGCGAAAAACTAAGTATGCTTACTGCTTATGACTATTCAACCGCTAAACTTGTAGATGAAGCCGGAATTAATTCAATACTTGTAGGCGATTCTCTTGGCAATGTTATACTTGGATATGAGGATACATTGTCTGTTACTATGGAAGATATGATACATCATAGTGCCGCTGTTGCAAGAGGTGCAAAAAATGCTCTTATTGTCACCGATATGCCGTTTATGTCATATCAGGTAAGCGTCGAAGACGCCGTCAGAAATGCAGGCCGCCTTATTAAAGAAGGTCACGCACAAGCCGTTAAATTAGAAGGTGGTTCAGATTTTGTGCCACAAATTAAGGCTATTGTTAAAGCCTCTATACCGGTTATGGGACATTTAGGATTAACTCCTCAGTCAATTAATACATTTGGCGGTTTCAAAGTTCAGGGAAAAACACTTGAACAGGCTAAACAGCTTATACAATCTGCCAGAGATTTAGAGATGGCAGGAGCTTTTGCGATAGTTCTTGAATGTGTTCCCGAAAAATTAGCACAAATTATCACCGAAACCGTCAAGATTCCAACTATTGGTATTGGTGCGGGCAGATATTGCGATGGTCAAGTACTTGTATATCAAGATATGCTTGATATGTATATGGATTTTTCACCTAAGTTTGTTAAACAATATGCACATATCGGCGAAAATATGCTTTCTGCATTTAAACAATATGATAATGATGTAAAAAATATGTCCTTTCCTACCGAAAAAAACATATATACTATAAATGAAGATATTATTGATAAGTTATATTAATTCAGAGGTGTTTTAAAATGCAAATAGTTACAACTATAAATGAAGTCAGAACCATTGTATCAGAATGGAAAAAACAAAATCTTACTGTTGGATTTGTGCCTACTATGGGTTATTTACACGAAGGTCATCAAAGCCTTATCGCAAAGTCCGTATCACAAAATGATAAAACTGTTGTAAGTATATTTGTAAATCCTATGCAATTTTCTCCTAATGAAGATTTAGAAAGCTATCCGAGAGATTTGGAAAAAGATGCTATACTATGCGAAAAAACCGGTGCCGATTTAATTTTTCACCCACAACCGGAAGAAATGTATTCAAATAATTTCTGTTCATTCGTTGATATGAATGGACTTACAAATAATCTGTGCGGTAAAAGCAGACCAATACATTTTAGAGGTGTCTGTACTGTTGTATCGAAATTATTTAATATTGTAAAACCTGATAAAGCATATTTTGGCGAAAAAGATGCTCAGCAACTCGCCGTTATTAAACAAATGGTTAATGACCTTAATATTGATATTAAAATTATAGGTTGTCCTATCGTAAGAGAAGCTGATGGTCTGGCAAAAAGTTCTCGTAATACTTACCTGTCAGATAAAGAAAGACAAGCTGCTCTAATATTGAGCAAATCACTGAAATACGGTAAGACATTAATCGAAAACGGCGAAAGAAATTCTCAAAAAATTATCGATAAAATAACAGAAATTATTAATACAGAACCACTCGCTGTGATAGATTATGTATCTGTCGTGGACAGCTTAACTATGGAAAATGTTAAAACAATAGAAAAAGATGTTCTTGTTGCTATTGCTGTTAAAATAGGAAAAACAAGACTTATAGATAATTTTTCATATTCAGTTTAGGGGGTGTAAATATCGATGTTGATTAATATGTTAAAAGCTAAAATTCATAGGGCTACCGTTACACAAGCCGAATTAAATTATGTGGGAAGCATAACTATTGATAAAGCTCTTTTAGATGCATCGGGTATTCTTGAATATGAAAAAGTACAAGTTGTTGATATAAATAATGGAAATCGTTTTGAAACATATACAATTGCAGGACAAGAAAATTCAGGTATTATTTGTTTAAACGGTGCTGCCGCAAGATGCGTATCAGTTGGCGATAAAATTATAATTATAGCTTACTGCTCCGTTGACAGCAGCGAAGCAAAAGAATTAAAACCTACTGTTGTGTTTGTTGATGAAAATAATAAAATTTCAACGATTGCTAATTATGAAAAATATGGCGAAATAAAATAAAAATAAATTTTTGTTAAAAGATGGTTTGGCTTATATCAAAGCTAAGCCATCTTTTTATTATTTTATATTTTATAATAGTAAATTTTGGTTTAACACATAAATTGTTATATTTTATCAATAATAATTAACACAGTGTACCAAATTTTTTAATTAATAAAATAAGAAAGGGATTTTTATGATGAACTATTTACAAATTGAAAAAGTTATCGGACGAGAAATTTTAGATTCAAGGGGTAATCCTACGGTTGAAGCAGAAGTGACTTTAATTGATGGTACAGTCGGCAGAGGTGCTGCACCAAGTGGTGCGTCAACCGGAGAATTTGAAGCCCTTGAACTAAGAGATGGAAATAACCAAAGATACTTAGGTAAAGGTGTTACCAAAGCAGTCAACAATATAAATACAATTATTAATAATGCCATTGTTGGTTTAGATGCCTCCGATATATATTCTGTTGATAAAGCTATGATTGACGCTGATGGTACAAATGACAAATCAAACCTTGGTGCAAATGCTATTCTTGCTGTATCCATCGCCACGGCAAAAGCTGCCTCTGCCGCTCTTGATATTCCTCTTTATAGATTTTTAGGTGGAGTTTCCGGTAATCGCCTTCCGGTTCCTATGATGAATATTTTAAATGGCGGTGCTCACGCTGCAAATAATGTCGATGTGCAGGAATTTATGATTATGCCGGTTGGTGCTAATACATTTAAGGAGGCATTGCGTTGGTGTGCTGAGGTATTTCACGCACTTGCTAAATTATTAAAATCAAAAGGTCTTGCCACATCAGTGGGTGATGAAGGAGGTTTCGCTCCAAATCTTACAAGCGATGAGGAGGCTATTCAATATATACTTGAAGCTATTAAAAATGCGGGATATCAGCCCGAAAAAGATTTTAAGATTGCTATGGACGCTGCCGCAAGTGAATGGAAAACAGATGAAAAAGGTAAATATAGACTTCCAAAAGCCGGCACAGAATTTACATCTGTTGAACTTATCGAACATTGGAAACAGCTTGTTGATAAATATCCGATTATATCAATAGAAGACGCCCTTGACGAAGAAGATTGGGAGGGCTGGCAGCTTATCACTAAGGAACTTGGCGACAAAATTCAACTTGTAGGTGACGATTTATTTGTTACTAATACGGAAAGACTTTCTAAGGGAATTAAGCTCGGCTGCGGTAACTCAATTCTTATCAAACTAAATCAAATTGGCTCTATTTCAGAAACACTTGAGGCCATTAAAATGGCACATAAAGCCGGTTATACTGCTATTTCCTCGCATCGCTCGGGGGAAACAGAAGACACAACTATTGCAGACCTCGCTGTTGCTCTTAATACTTGCCAGATTAAGACAGGTGCTCCAAGTCGAACAGAAAGAGTTGCTAAATATAACCAACTTCTCCGCATTGAGGAAGAACTTGGCATAAGTGCTATATATCCCGGTACTGATGCTTTCAATATAAAATAATTCATTTCTATATATTATGAAAAATAATCTCTTATGGTATTAATTATTCCATAGGAGATTATATATTTCTAATAAATATTAAAAAGGGACAAATAAAATAATTTTATTTGTCCCTAATTTTTACAAATTTAATTATCCAATAAATACATTCTTGCCTCATAAGGTTTTAATTCGTTTATAGAATTGCTGTTATTATAATTTGCTATAACAGGCATTTTATTTTCTAATTCATTAGGCAAATCTATTGTCACGATATTTCCGTAAAAATTACAAATTACATATAAAATTTTGTTCTCATAAGTTTTTTTATAGGCAAATACCTCTTTATGTTCAGGATAAAGCAAGGTATAATCACCATTTGTGATAATAGGATTTTCCTTTCTAAATGCTATAAGTTTACGATAGTAATTAAATATTGAATTTTCATCTGAAATAGCCTGTTCGACATTAATTTCCTTATAATTTTTATTAACTTTAAACCAAGGCTTACCGGTTGTAAAACCTGCATTTTCGGAACTATCCCATTGCATAGGGGTACGGGCATTATCTCTGCTTTTACAATGCAGCGATTTTAAAATTTCTTCTTTTGAATAACCATTTTTTAATCTTTCCTTATACATATTGATAGATTCTATATCTTCATAATCCTCTAATTCAAAATAAGAGGCATTTGTCATACCTATTTCTTCACCTTGAAAAATATACGGTGTACCCTCCATACCGTACAAGACGGTAGCAAGCATCTTAGCGGACTCTACCCTATACTCCTTATCGTTACCCCAACGGGATACTATTCGAGGTAAGTCGTGGTTATTCCAGAAAAGACTATTCCAACCAACATTATGCAATTCGATTTGCCATTTTGATAAAACTTTTTTTAATTTGATAAAATCAAGAGGGCATAAGTCCCATTTTTCCTTTCCCTCCTGCTGGTCAAGTGCTATATGCTCGAATTGAAATACCATAGAAAATTCGCTTCCATCGGGATTACTATATAATTTGGCTCTTTCGATATTAGCACCCCAAGCCTCTCCAACAGTAATTAAATGATTGCCTTTAAATGTGTTTTTACTGAGTTCTCTTATATATGTGTGCAGCATAGGTCCGTTTTGGGTAATAAAATTATCCGGCTCTTTGGCAATCTGGTCTATGACATCAAGCCTGAATCCCCCTACACCCTTATCTATCCATCTGTTAATCATATTGTAAATTTCCTGCCTTACAACAGGGTTATCCCAATTTAAATCCGGCTGCTTTTCAGCAAATTGGTGAAAATAATATTGTCTTAGTTCAGGAACATATGTCCAAGCCGAACCGCCAAAAATAGATTTCATATCGTTTGGAGGATTACCCTCCTCACCATCACGCCATATATAATAATCGTGATATGGATTATTTATGCTTTTTTTAGCCTCTTTAAACCAAATATGTTCATCTGATGAATGATTAAGAACTAAATCCATAATTATCTTAATATTATGCTTATCTGCTTCTTTAATAAGATTTTGCATATCTTCAAGAGTACCAAACATAGCATCAATATCTTCATAATCTGATATATCATATCCGTTATCCTCTTGGGGAGATTTACAAACGGGAGATAGCCATATTGCATTTATACCAAGTTTTTCGAGATAATCAAGCCTTGAAATAATACCTTTTAAATCACCTATACCATCGCCATTACTATCCTGAAAACTTTTCGGATAAATCTGATAAACAACAATGTTTTTCCACCAATATTCACTTAACATAAATTTAATAGTCCCCCTCTATTTTTTCTCTACATATTCAAATCTTCTGACAATTTTACCTTTGTGTCTGACTTTTTCAAAGAAAATATTTTCCGGTCTTACCCAAATTTTATCCGGATTTTCCATAGCTCTATAAACAACAACTTTTTCATCTCTTTCGGTATGATTAGCAAAAGCAATGACTTCGTACAATCCGCCTTTAAAATGTTTATATAAACCTGTAACTCTTTTATTATTTATAAATGATTTACTGCCTATACCTGAATTTATAAATTCGATAGGTTTATCATTACCTGCAACCATAATTCTTGACGAATAAGGCTCAACAGATACTTCTACTACACCTTTATCCAGTTTATAAAAATCCAAATGTTTTTTATAATTTGTTTCATTGTATAGTTCAACCAAAGATGTAAATTTACCTATTTCAAATTCGACTTCACAATACTCTGCCGATTTATTAATAACTATATATACACTCTGCCATTCACATTCTCTGCAAAAAACGAATACATTATTATCCAAATATATTTTTCTATAAGAACCATATCTTAAAGCAGGTGACATTTGTCTTATAAATCCTAAATTTCTTATATGTTCCAATAAACTTATATTACCTTTTTTATAATCTTCAAGTTTTACATTTGGTCTTAATGCAAAATCTCCCTCAACAGCATTTCCTTTTTCTCCCTTTAATCCCCATTCACTGCCATAATAAATTGCGGGAATACCACTCATTGTATAAAGTAAAGTATAAAGATTTTTTAAATGATTACCATTTCTGATAATACTTGCAATTTTACTCGAATCGTGATTATCAAGATAATTACACACAGTAAATTTATATTTTTCTATAAGTTCGCTCTGAACCTGAAAGAAATTAGAAATTTCGTCAAAATCGGAATTTAAGAAATCATACGGCAATTCCTGACAAAATAATTTATCTTCAATTGCAGTTGCCTTATATCTGTCACACCAACTTGTATAATCCTTACATTTTACATTATTAAAATGTCCCAAAATCCATAAATCCGGATTATTATTTTGTATTTCCGAATAGAGAGCATCAAGAAAATTTTTCGACAAAAAATTCGCTTCATTTAATTTTATACCATCTATATTAAACTCATTTATAAAGAGTTTCACTGAACCAATTAAGTAATTTATAACATCTTTATTATTAAGATTTAACTTTGCAAAATATGAACAACCAAACCAATCGTCATACTCCAAAGATTTGAAAGTATTTTTAACATTAAATTTAATACCGGAAATCCAATTTTTATATTTAGAATTTTGTTTATTTGTTTCAATATCACGAAATATACTTGAATTTGTATTTATATAGTTAAAAGGAAATTCCATTATTACTTTTATACCATTATTATGTAATACTGAACATAGCTCTTTAAAATCATTGTTACTTCCCAATCGTTCATCTATTTTATAAAAATCCAATACATCATAACCGTGTATATTTGAACTGAACAACGGCGTAAAACTTATAACATTTACTTTTAGCTTTTTGAGATATGGTATCCAATCCGATACAACTTTTATCCTATTGACTACCATATGATTATTAACTTTGGGTGCGTTACAAAATCCAAAAGGGTATATATGATATATAATGGCATCATTTATTAAATCGTTCAATAATATCACTTCAATTCATTTTAGTAGATAAATGTTAAAATCATAATTATTCACATTATAATATACAAAACATTACTTTTCAAGTAAATTAATTTATATAATATGTAAATTCTTTTTTAACACACTTTTAATATTATACTGAAATTGCCTGTCGATTTTTAGAATAAATACTTGTTAATAAACAAATAAATAATATAGTAAAATTTATGTTAAAAAATTATAACTTTGCTTGATTAATACTAAAAGTTGGTTTATTATGTTAATATAAGTATTTTATACAGAAAGGGGTTATTACCAATGAGAAAAACCAAAATAGTATGTACACTTGGACCTGCCACAGATAATGAAAAAATACTAAGACAACTTATGCTTAATGGTATGGCTGTTGCAAGAATAAATATGTCACATCAGACACAGGAGGAACATAAAAAAAGAGCTGATACGGTTAAAAAACTTCGTGAAGAATTAAATCTTCCTGTTGCATTATTACTTGATACAAAAGGTCCTGAAATAAGAACCGGAGTTTTTAAAGATAATAAAAAATATGAACTTGTACAAGGTCAATGCTTTATTCTGACAACCGATGACATAGAAGGTACAAATGAAAAATGCAGTATATCCTTTAAATCATTACCAAAAGAAGTTTCTAATGGCAGTACTCTGCTTATTGACGATGGTCTTATAGAATTGAGAGTAGAAAGATGTACAGCAACTGAAATTTATTGCACAGTTATAAACGGGGGTATGGTTTCATCAAACAAAGGTATTAATGTACCGGGAGTTAAATTATCATTACCATTCCTTAACGAAAAAGACAAAAGCGATATTAAATTTGCAGTAGAACAGGATTTTGACTTTATAGCAGCATCATTTACAAGAACAGCCGAAGATATTTTATTGCTGCGTAAAGAACTCGAAAAATATAATTGTGATAATATAAGAATTATATCGAAAATTGAAAATATTGATGGTGTAAATAATATTGACGACATTATAAGAGTATCAGATGGTATAATGGTAGCACGTGGAGATTTAGGCGTAGAAATTCCACTTGAAGAAATACCTGTCATACAAAAAATGCTTATCCACAAGGCATATCAGGCAGGTAAGCAGGTTATTACAGCAACACAAATGCTTGATTCTATGATTAAAAATCCAAGACCAACAAGGGCTGAGAGTACTGATGTTGCTAACGCTGTATATGACGGAACAAGTGCCTTGATGTTATCAGGAGAAACTGCCGCCGGAATGTACCCTGTCGAAGCGTTAAAAACAATGGCTAAAATCGCTGAAAGAACAGAAAATGATATTAATTATATTTCAAGATTTGCAAAAAGCGATATTTATAAGACAACAGATATAGCATCTGCCATATCTCACGCTACGTGCACAACGGCTCACGATTTAGGAGCTACCGCAATTATGACAGTATCAAAAACAGGTCATACTGCAAGAATGATATCAAAATATAGACCAGCGTATCCTATTATAAGTGGTACAACCGAAAAGAAAGTTCAAAGACAAATGAATTTGTCTTGGGGTGTTATACCTATAATGGTTGAACAAAAAAATAATACTGATGAACTTTTTGAACACGTTATAGATGTTGCTGAAAAACAGGGACTTGTTCGTGGCGGTGATATAGTAGTTATAACGGCAGGTGTTCCGCTTGGAATATCAGGAACTACTAACCTATTAAAAGTACATCTTGTCGGAAATGTTCTTGTAACAGGACATACCGCTACAAGTGGCTCGGTGTATGGAAATGCTTGTGTATGTGCCAATGAAAAAGAAGCAAAAACATATTTCAAAAAGGGTGATATTCTTGTAATACCACATACCTCAAACGAAATATTACCATTGATACATCAGGCTAAGGGCATTATTACTGAAGAAGATGGAGAAGATTCACACGGTGCAGTTGTAGCTTTAACATTGAATAAACCTATAATTATCGGTGCATCTAAGGCAACCCAAATAATCAAAGACGGCGTTATGATTACCCTTGATGCAAATAATGGTTTTGTATTTGCCGGTCAGCGTAATGATGCGGAACAATAATTTTATAAAATTAAATCTTATCAAACCCATTTAAATATATAGACTGTCACACTTTTTGTGCGACAGTCTTTTCTTATAGCTTATTAGAGATAAAATCCAATTTTTTTGACAGCATTTTCACATTCTATAACTTGACCGTGTTCTGTTATCTCTGCTATTTTCAATGGATTTTTTCCTATATAATTACCGTATTCATTAATTAAATAAGGAACATAGCGTGGAATACCTCTTATAAGCATCAATATTAAATAATATTTATTATTGTAAAAATAGCATTTGCTGTTAAATATATATCTATTATATTTATATAATAATTTTATAGCTGACATCAAATCATCTGTATTTATAAAAGTATATATTCTGCCATTGCTTTGTTTTACTTTATAAACTTTTCTGAATTTATCGCTGTACGGCAAAAATGAAATAAATATTATACAACCGCTTTCATTAGGAACTGCTTCTATTAATATTTTTTTATCCTTAGTTTTTATACCCAAATATTTATTGGTTAAATTTACAATTTGATTGATTGCGGTTTTAGAATTACAATTATTTAAGTCTAATTTCTCAGAAAAATCTATTGATAAGTTATTCATATCCTCATCTGTTAGAGCCATTATTATACGCTTATCATCTATTTTCTCTATTATCATAATCACACCTCCAAAACAGATAAAGTTTAATTAATATCAAATAAATGACTATATACTTATATAATATTAAGTGTACAAGCAGTTTGCAAGGGAATATTTCTGGTAATACAAGATTTTTTAACCAAATACCAATATTTACAACTACCGTTTTAAAATTGTTTATTCTTTTTAGTAATAAATCAGTCTTTAATATATAATATAATAAATTTAATAATTATAGGGGTGCTTAGATTATGAAAAAATTTTTTACAAATATAAAATCAATTTTTTTAAGGTATAAGATATTATTTTTATTATTACTAACACCAATATCATTGTTTCTTATTATAACAGCAAGATTAAGTTCCGGGTTTGCAGAATGGTATTCGAGACATATTCTCAGATATACGGCATATATTTTCAATAATATAACAGGAATTTTCCCTTTCAGCCTCATAGAGTTATTAATAATACTACTAATTCCTGCCTCAATTATATACATAATAATAAGCATAATAAAAATTAAAAAATCTAAAAATCCAAAAACAACTGTAGGTCTTGTAATATCAATACCATTATGTTTTTTAAGTACAATGTTATTTTTATTTGTTACAAATTATGGTATTTCATATTATAGATATACCTTCGCACAGGTGTATGGATTGGAAGTGCGAAACTCAACATCAGACGAATTGACAGAACTATGTATTTACCTTGCTGAGAATGCTAATTCGACAAGAAAACTTCTGCCTACCGAGAATGGTGAAATGGCTTTGTCAATATCATTAGACGATACCATTAAAGAAGCAAAAAAATCTTATGATAATATTAGTGAACAGTATTTTACACTGTATTCCGGATATTCTACTTGTAAAAAGGTAATTTTTTCAGAAGTTATGTCACATACAAATACATTGGGTGTGTTTTCGCCGTTTACATTTGAAGCAAATATAAATGTAAATATAAACCCATCAACTATACCATTTACGATATGTCACGAACTCTCGCATCTTAGAGGATATGCACGAGAAGATGAGGCAAATTTCATAGCATATATAGTTTGTAAAAATAGTGACAGTATAGATTTTCAATATTCTGCATATATTTACAGTCTAAGAATGTCATTAAATAAACTATATTCAGCCGACAAAGAAAAATATAATTATGTTTATTCTATTTTAAGTGATGATGTTAAAAATGACCTAATCGCATACAATAGCTACTGGTCACAATATAAAAATACTGTTTCCCAAATCAGTCATAAAGTTAATAATATATATCTGCAAATTAACAGCCAAAAAGATGGCGAACAAAGCTATGGCAGAATGGTAGATTTGCTTCTTGCAGAATATAGAAGCAATAAAAAATAAATTAGGAAGGTTTTTAAATGAAAAATAAAAATATTGTAATAAATGTACGCAATCTTGCTATTCCCATCGTAGTAGAAAATTTATTATTTATGCTATTAGGATTTATTGATGTATTTGCATTAAGCCAAGTAAACGGAACCGCATCTGCTGCGGCAGGTACTGCAAATCAGATAATAAGTTTATGCAATATATTATTCAGCGTAATAGCAAGTGCAAGTACAATAATAATAGCCCAATGTTTAGGTGCCGGTAAAAGGGAAAGAGCATCTACCATAACGGCTTTATCATTAACTTTTAATACAATATTAGGAATTGTAATAAGCATCATAATAGTTTTATTTAATAAATCTATTATAAGATTAATAGGAGCACAAGACCAAGCATTCGATTATGCAACAAAATATTTGGCAATCGTTGGAATGTTCTTATTCGGACAATCTATACTAAATTCTGCGTCAAGCATATTAAGAAGCCACGGATATACAAAAATCTCTATGTATATAGTTGTTACTATGAACATTATAAATACTGTACTTGATTTAATATTTATATTTTATTTTAAATGGGACATAGTGGGAGTTGCGATAGCAACATCATTCAGCAAGTTAGTGGGACTTATAGCAATACTTATTATAGTTTTTACGAAAATAGAAAAAATCTCCGTATTTAAACGACTGTTTCCTTTACCTGTTAAAGATTTCATCGCCCTATTAAAAATAGGCGTTCCGTCAGCGTTAGAGTCACTAAATTATAATTTGTCACAATTAGTTGTAACATCAATTGTGCTAAGACAACTTTCGGATAATGAGTATATCGCAAAAAATTATGTTACATCAATAACAATGTTTTTCTATATATTTTCGTTATCAATCGGACAAGCGTCACAAATTGTTGTAAGCCACAAGGTTGGCAATAAAGAATTTGATTCGGCATATAAAACAGGCAAAAACTCCTTTATAACAGCATTTATACTATCAATGTTTATGTGTTTATTAGGGATAGTATTTAGAGAACAACTTTTAGGTATTTTTGCATCGAAAGATGCTTTTAGTGAAGAAATTATAAAAATAGGCTCTAATCTGATTATCTTAAATATTTTCTTGGAAATGGGACGAACCGTAAATCTTGTAATAATAAACTGTCTTAAAGGTGCAGGAGATGTGATATTCCCAACCGGTGCGGCAATATTTTCAATGTGGGTATTAAGTACATTGTTAGCATATATATTGGCAGTAAACTGTAATTTAGGAATAAATGGCTTATGGATTGCATTTGCCTGTGATGAATGTTTTAGAGGTATATTAATGTTAATGCGTTGGAAAAGCGGAAAATGGCGTTTAAAGTCTGTCGCTTAAAATAAAAAGTCACAAAATATGTCAGTAATGTATATATTAATATTGTAGATTCATATCAAAGGAGGATATTTGATGGCTACAATATTTTATACAGTCGCACCCGGCGATACATTATGGTCGATAGCCCAAAAATTTAATATGCCGCTTAATGATATTATAGCATATAATGGAATGATTGATGCTGATAATATATATCCCGGTCAACAAATTCGTCTATGGGTTAATGAAAATGGTACTCCAAAGTGGTATGTTGTGCGTTCGGGCGATTCGCTTTACAGCATAGCTCAACAATTTGGTATACTTCTTCAAGATATATTGAATAAAAATTACTTTGAAAATCCTAATGTTCTATACCCCGGACAAATAATAAGATTAGTTTAACCAATAAACAAAAAGGTTCTGATTATTATATCGAACCTTTTTGTTTTTTTATTAATATATTTCCTGTTCTATATTACAAAAATACTGTGTGTTAAAAAATTCGGTTATTGATATATCAAAGCCATCACAAAGTTTTTTAATTGTTATTATACCAATATTTTTAGATTTATTGTTTACAATATCATTTACGGTTGATTGAGTTACTCCTGAAATAATACTTAACTTATTTACGGTTATGTTGTTTTGATTACATAACTCTAATATTCTTTTAGCCACAGCCTGTGATATATTCATAAGCACTACCTCTTTATTTATGTTTATATTTCACAAATAATGATAGCAACTTTTATATTCATTTATTAACGGTTTACCGTTGACTTTTATTTCATAATATTGTATAATACTGTTGGCAATTAAAATTTATATTATGAAGAAATAAAAGTATGAAAACAAAAACAAGACAAGATTTCTGTAATTTCTTGTCTTGTTTTTTTATATTTAATATTTATACATACTATATCTGAAATAAAACACAATCAGGATAATAATATTGTACTAATTCATTTAACAGCGGCAAAGCATAGTTAAGATATTTTACAGAAACATAACCGCATATCATACCGATTATTATACCACACGCAACATCACTTGGATAATGCACCTGCAAGTACATTCTTGAAAAAGCTATCATAGAAGCCAATATAAATACAGGAATACAAATTTGCGGCATTGTCAAAAGTATAACGGTAAATACTGCAAACGATGATGTAGAGTGTCCTGACGGAAACGAGTAATCAATAGGTATCCTAATAAGCATTTTTTCTTTTTCAACAGATTTGCAGGGTCTGTTTCGCTTGACCAAATGCTTTATAATCATTTCACCGGACAAAAAAGCCACCGCCATAGCCATTATTATAGACATACCCGTCCGCCTTAATTCATAAAAAAATAACATTGGTATGGCAAGCATAAACCAAACTATACCGTGATTACCTATTGTGGTCACAAATATCATTAATCTATTAAGCCAATTCTTACGAACACCTATAATCTTACTTAGTGCTGCAATATCCCATTGTCTTATTTTAGCGAACATAGCATATCCCTTTCTGTAAATTAAGTTAACTTTACAAGATAACATTATATCACAGAAAAAGAAAAAAATATAGAGCTTTTCTTTTAAAAAGACAAAAAAGTTTTAGCTATAAAAATTTACAGATTTTGGAATTTTTACATACTTTTAGATATATGAATCAGATGTGCAATAGATGGAATACTTTCACCCTGTTGTGAAGAAGTAGTTGACATCAAAGCTCCTGTTGCGATAAATAAAATATTATTTAAATCTTCATTTTTAACTCTATCTAATATATATCCGCAAAGCACAGAGCCGCTGCAGCCACACCCCGAACCTCCGGCGTGAACATCTTGTTTTTGCAAATCGAAAATCATAAGTCCACAATCATTGTGATAAGGGGCTATATTTATTCCATCTTTGTCAAGCATTTCAATTAATAATGTTGAACCGACTTGTCCTAAATCCCCTGTTAAAATTAAATCAAAATCATCTGGTTTTTGATTGGTATCTTTCAAATAATTTTTTATTGTATCTGCGGCAGCAGGTGCCATAGCTGCACCCATATTATTAGCATCTTTAATTCCCAAGTCATTAATTTTTCCTATTGTTACAGCTTTAATAAATGGCGAATTTTCTCCTTTTCCTATAACAACACTTCCCGAACCTGTTACAGTCCACTGAGCAGTAGGAGTTCTCTGTCCGCCATAATCAAGAGGAAATCTAAATTGCTTTTCTGCCGAACAAAAATGTGATGATGTAACAGCACTACAATATTTACCACACCCACTTGCCACAAAAATAGAAGCCATTGCTATCGTTTGAGCCATAGTAGAACACGCACCATATTGTCCTAAATAAGGAATATCAAACTCCCTAAGACCAAATACTGATGATGTACATTGATTTAATAAATCTCCGGAAAAAATATAACTTATATCTTGTGGCAATAAATTAGCTTTTTCAATAGCAAGTTGTACCGCATCGGTCTGCAATCTTGACTCAGATTTTTCCCAAGTTTCTTCTCCAAATTTATTATTATCGTATGCTTTATCAAAATATTTGCCCAGAGGGCCTTCCTTTTCTTTTTTGCCAACGACACTCGCATATCCTAAAATAGATATTGGTTCATCAAAAACAATCGTACTTCTTCCTAAATTTTTTATCAAATTGACTCACTCCTTTTATATTTATCATTCTCAAAAGATATAAATTTATACGGTTATGGCTTAAAAATGAAATAATTATTGCTATATCAAATAATAAATATTCCTAATATCAATAATAATAAATAAAAAATATGAGAATTTATATATAAAAAATATATAATAATATAGTTTATATTATGTAATTTATTTCCTTTTTTTGCTTATTATGTGTTGAACAAAAACAAAGTTTATAGTATAATATCAATAATGATTTTTAACTGAGGTATAAGCGATGGATTTCTTTGGTAAAAAATGTTGTAAATGTAAAAATATACTCCACGCAGACGATGATATTGTTATTTGTCCTGACTGCGGTGCTCCCTATCATAGAGAATGTTATATAAATGAAGGAAAATGCGTTTTTAAAAAAGAACATAAAAATGGCTTTGAATGGAAACCGGACGATTTTGAGGAAACCAATGAACCGTTAACTAAAAAATGTTGGAATTGTGGTGCTTCTAACAGAGAGGAAAGTATGTTTTGCTATAATTGTGGTTCTATGCTCAATAATAAGGCACCGGATAATTCAAATCCCTATCCTAATGGTTCTATCCCAAATTTGAATATTATGTTTGATGTTATGGGAGGAATACCAAAAGATGAGGATTTCGGCGATAATGTTAATGCCGCTGACCTTGCTAAGTTTATTAAAATTAATCCTCCCTATTATCTGCGGGAATTTAAAAAAGTTAAAGATAAAAAATTTCAAAGATTTAATTTTGCAGCATTTATATTTTCGGGATTTTGGTTAATTTATAGAAAACAATATTTTTGGGGTACTATTGCCACTATTATTCTTTTTATCTTAAATATTTTTTCAACTTTTGTAAATTACTTCTATAATGCTGATATACTCGCACCCCTCAGCCAGCAGTATATTAATAGTGATATGGATTACCTAAGCTATATTCAAACTGCTGTTTCAAACGCAAACAGTATAAGCCCATTCAGGGGATTTATGATGATATTACCATTTATTCTATCGTTTATATGGTTTATAGTTAAAATTATTATTGGTTTCTTAGGTAATAAAATGTACTACAAACACTGCAAAAGTAAAATTATATCTATTAAATCAAGCAAATTAGACGAGGGAAAAACACTCGATGCTGCTTTAAGCGAAAATGGCGGAATTGATATGAAGGCTTTAATTTTTATAGTATTATATCAATTAGTTAATTTGATAATCAGTTTTATTTAAAACAAAAATATTGTGGAGGTCTAATAATGAGAAAAGTAACAAAAGCAGTAATACCTGCTGCGGGTTTAGGGACAAGAGTTCTGCCTGCTACAAAGGCTATGCCTAAGGAAATGCTACCTATTGTTGATAAACCGGCTATACAATATATAGTAGAGGAAGCTGTTAAATCAGGAATTACAGATATTTTAATTATAACAAACAGAGGTAAAGGTCTTATCGAGGACCACTTTGACAGAGCACCTGAACTGGAAGAACGACTACTCGCCGCTAACAAACTGGAAATATATGACCAAGTAAAATATATATCATCTCTGGCAAATATTTACTTTGTACGGCAAAAAGAAACAAAAGGCTTAGGTCACGCAGTAAATTGTGCGAGAACCTTCGTTTCAAATGAACCTTTTGCGGTACTTTATGGTGATGATGTTATAATAGGCGAAATACCGGCTTGTGCTGAATTAATAAAAGCCTATCAAGATTACGGAAAAGCCGTTGTAGGTGTAAAACAAGTTTCAGAAGAACAAATTTATCAATATAGTTCCCTAAAAGTTGAGCCTATTGACAATCAGGGACATATATTTAACTGCACAGATATGATTGAAAAGCCTAAGTCTAAAAAAGAGGTACTATCTCTTTATTCAATTTTAGGAAGATGCATACTTACACCTGATATATTCGATATACTCGACAGAACAACACCCGGTGCAGGCGGAGAAATCCAATTAACCGATGCTATGCGTGAGCTTTGCAAAACAAAAGGTATGACTGCTGTGTCATATTCGGGAAAAAGATATGATATGGGCAATAAACTTGGTATTATGCAAGCGGCTGTTGAAGTTTCGGTTAATCACCCGGAAATTGGCGAGGAATTTAAAAAGTATATTAAAGATTTTGCAAGTAAATTATAATTAATAAATATGCTGTAACATTGATTTGTTACAGCATATTTTTAGTTTTATAAATAAAATAAAACGACAGAGAATACAAACTTCTCTATCGTTTAATTTTTTAAACTAATTTTTATGTAATATTATCGCTGTACTATGAACCATATTATAAATATGATATGGAATACAACTGCAAAAGCAACCGCCAACATCTCTGCAAGCAACTGCAAAGAAAGAATTACTATTGTAATAATCATTGGTGGAATAAACAATATATACCAACCATCTTTATTCTTAATAATATCAGCTACAATAAACACTGCCCAGAATACCCAAGTCAATATAACGCATATCCACATTAATGTTGACATTATAACCTCACTCCTTATTTTAAAACTCATTGATTACGAAAACCAAAAACCCCTAAATCAAATATTAAAACAATTAATTCTGTTCAATGTCGTTATTATATCACATAACTTTCCAATTTACAATACTTTTTTATAAACTTTTTCATATAGGCGAAATATTTTAGTGCTTTGCTTTAAGAATTATTAACAGTATTATTAGAAGACGATATGTTGTCCATTCCTAAAAATAAATCTGCATCTCCGCCCATATAATATGGCAGCTTTCCGTCCCATTTTTGAATAAATTCAAGCATTATAATATTTTGCGTAATTTGTTCATTTTTAATCTTCATAGATTCAGCTTCACCTTGTGCCTTAACGATAGCTTGTTGTGCCTCTGTTTCAATTCTTGTTAAATCATATTGTGCTTTTAAAGCATTTTGTTCGGCAATTTGTTTTTCTTCAATAGCATTATTAAACGCCTGACTAAATTCAAAATTTGTTACATTAAAGCTATCTACAAATATGTACTTATCATTCAGTTTATTTTGAAGAAAATCTTTCATTACATCTGAGACTTCTGCTCTTTTAGTTATGAGTTCCTCCGCTGTATATTGTGCGGTAACAGCTTTTAAACATTCAGCAATCGCAGGACTTATAACGGTTGATTCGTATGACATACCAATATTTTTGTAAAGTTCATTAACCTTTGAACTATCTATGCGATAGTTTACTGCTATTGCCGTTGTAATAGTTTGCAAGTCTTTACTTGCTGAGGAATTTTCATTTACCTCATACTTTTGCATACGAACATCTACTATTTCAACCTGTTGAAAAAATGGTATATGAAAATTTAATCCTTCGTCTAATACTTTTCCGCTTACGGCACCCATATTCAACAGTACACCCTTATTACCGGCTGGTACTATTGTAATGGACGCAACTGCTAAAATCAATACAACTATTAAAACTATTACTGTTATAGATATTGTTCTTATCTTTTTTTCGTTTAGATTAACATTAATTACTTTTTGTGACATTATTCTTTATCCCCTTTTATAACACTAATTATTATAATTTTTCCTACTTATAATGCATTAATAATTGTAAATAACACTAAAATTTTCCGCCGCCGCCACCGTGCGGGCGTCCACTGCTTGAATTATGATGTGAACTTCCTCCGCCATAATGACCGCTGCCTGAACTATGATGCGAACTTCCTCCGCTATAATGACTGCTGCTTGAATATCTTTCAATTTTCTGTTTATCTAAATTTTTAAATATAAATTGGTCTCTCCTTGTGCTTAAACTAAAACTATTATTTACTTCATAATTATTAGCACTTTTTCCCATATGTACATTATTCATCTTACCCTTTAATATGAATGTAACTATTAATGCAATTAAAAAAGAAGCTAAAACTAATTCTACGATGGTTTTTGAATCCAGTATCCTCCTTAAATCTCGTATTGATTCATTCCTGCTGCTATAAGGCACCTCATTATGCGGCTCATTAATATATTCCACACATAAATCTAAATATTTATCAAACGCCTCATAATAATCACCTTTTGACAAATATGGTTTAACTTCATCATGTAATTTTATAAGATTATAATCGTCGAAGATATCAATTCCGGATCCCGATGTACTTGTATAATAGTCACGGGTTTTTATATTAATAACAAATATCATACCGTCATTTGAGAAACCAAGTGAATCATACATATCGTCACTATATGAAACTCTACTTTTACCATTAAACGAATTTGTAGTATGAAGTACAATATCATAATCATATTTTTTTCTAATATCATCTATTTTATCTTTTAATAACTCTTCTTCGTTATCCGTCAGAATATCTACATAATCAATAACATAATCATCTATATCATTACTGCTATAAGCAAAGGCAGGAATAACAGATATAATAATTAAAGATAATGTTGTTATGGCTATTAAAAGATTTTTATATATTCTTTTCATATTTCATATTCCTCCCACTAATATAAATAATACAATATAATACATAATATAACGCCTATAACTGAAAATAACCCTGTCAAGCCAAATAGCCATCTGCAAAATCTTCCTTTATCTATCGGTAATTTTCCGACAATTTTACCTGTTTGACCATTCATAGCAAACATATATGTTTGACCTTTATAATTGGTATTGAGAATCCAAACAGGCAGCAATGCGTAATCTGCACTATTATCACTTGTGCTTATATGTGAACTGCTTAATGTCACACTATCGTATCCGGTTACGGTACTTCTAAGATCACTTACCAAACTATTTTCTATTCTTAAAATAGCTCTGCTCTCTGTTTCTTCTGCACTTACATCGTATTTGTCAGCAAGAAATCCCGACAAATACGCATCATTAAAATTGACCATATCTTTATAGTCGAATGGCTCTATTGAATCCATATAGTCATCTGCCATTTTCTTTGAACCATCAACAGGCACTTTTTGAAAAACGGCACTGCCGCTTCTTGTGACAACAAAATGTGATGTTTCTTTATAACGATAATCCCCCTGTGTCCATCTTCTTACCTTTGTAGCATTAAAATTTGCAACACCGCTCGCAACACAATTAAATAACCAAAAAGGCACATACAAACCTGTAATTTTATCAATGTGATTTTCGTCTTTAAATACCTTAGGCAAAAGTTTCTTACCCTTATAAAAATTACGCAGTGCCTGCTTAGCCTCCTCCTTAGTTTTCTTAAATGGTATAATAAAATCAGGTTTTAGCATACCACTGACATTTCTTGTCAAGATAACAGGATTTCCGCAATAAATACATTCCGTTGCGGCAGTATTCTCATCACAATTTATTTCTGCACCACAAGATGTACATATGTATCCCATTGTATTTAGATATTCATTTTGTTGACTGGATATATTCCAGGAAGCATTATTAGACTGTCCATTTTCTCCTTGCTGTTGAACCTGATTATATAGTTCAACTTGTTCTCTTGAAAATGTAGTAGAACAATATTCACACTCAAAATTTTGTGTAGCACCACTGAATATTATAGGCGCACCACAGTTAGGACATTTATATTCTATTGTCGTACTCATTTTTAACACACTCTCTCCTTAACATAAATTATTCTTAAAATGATATTTTATTTTTGATATATTTTTGTAATTACACACCCCCTAATAGTCTTCAAGAAATGTATGTACTTGTGATTTATCTCCTCTACGGTAGCCTATAATAGTATCAAGATTTACATTATGAACACTCATAAATATATTAATTGGTACTTTATCATTATCGGCTTCAAGTTTGGCGATAAGTTCCTTAATTTCTTGTCTTTTAGAAGTCTTTTCATTATTTTTATTTTGATATTCCTCAGACAAAGGACAAGCACAACCTATAAATTCAAGATTATTATATTTTTGCCAAGATATAATATCTTTTTCTCTTACCATATATAATGGTCTTATCAACTGCATATTTTCAAAATTTGTACTATGTAATTTAGGCATCATAGTTTTAATCTCTGCTGAATATAACATACTCATAAAGGTAGTTTCAATGGCATCGTCAAAATGATGGCCAAGTGCAATTTTATTACACCCTAAACTTTGGGCAAACTTATATAAATTGCCCCTTCTCATTCTTGCACATAAATAACAAGGTGAGCCGCCCTGAGATTTAACATAATTAAATATATTTGCCTCAAAAATCTGGGGAGAAATATTTAAAATTTGACAGTTCTTCTTTATGAGTTCAAGATTTTTTTCGTTATATCCCGAATTTAAAACTATGTATTTTACGGTGAAAGGAATTTCACTGTATCCTTGTAATCTTTCAAGACACTTCGCCATAAGCATAGAATCTTTACCGCCGGATATGCAAACCGCTATGCAGTCATTTTTCTCGATTAGGTTATATTCTTTAATGGCAGCTATAAATTTATTCCATATAGGTTTTCTGAATTTTTTTACAATACTTCTCTCAATTTCTATATATCTTTCCATATTATCACCATTAATTACCAAAGACTTCTCTTGCTATATCAACGGATACTTTCGCATCTTTGGAATAATAATCTGCACCGATTTTTTTAGCATAATCCGGTGTCAGAACAGCACCACCAACCATTATTTTACAATCAACATTATTTGCTCTTAATAGTTTAATGGTTTCCTCCATAGACACAAGAGTAGTTGTCATTAATGCTGATAAACCAACTAATTTCACATTATGTTTTATTGCAGTATCAACTACAACCTGATAATCAACATTTTTACCTAAGTCTATTACATCATAACCATAGTTTTCCAGTATAACTTTTACGATATTTTTACCTATATCGTGAACATCATTTTTTACCGTTGCAAGTATTATTTTTCCTTTGCTTACACCTTGTGTATTTTCTGATGACAATTTCTTTTTAATGACTTCAAAACAGGATTGTGCCACGCCCGCTGATAAAATTAATTGCGGTAAAAATATCTTGCCTTTTTCATATTGCTCTCCTATTTTATCGAGTGCCGGAATAAGCATATCGTTAATAATTGACATAACTTCTGTTGTCTTTAATAACTCGCTTGTAATTCTTGCCCCTTGTTCTTTTAAACCGTTTTCTATGGCATATAATAGATTGTCATTTTTATCCAAATTTTCTGTTTGTTTAATATCAGTCTTATGACCATTATAATATGCTATATATTCAGTGGAATTTTTATCAATATTGCTAAGTAAATTAAAGGCTTTTACCGCACCCGTCATAGCCTCTATATTAGGATTAATAATCATCAAATCTAATCCATACGATAAAGCCATCGTTAAAAAAATATGATTAACAAGTTCTCTGTTTGGCAGCCCAAATGATATATTTGATACACCGAGTACTGTTTTAAGACCGAGTTCCTCCTTAACCATTTTTAAGGCTTTCAAGGTTTCCATTACACCTTCTTGTTCGGCTGACGCTGTAAGTGTAAGACAATCAATTATTATATTCTCTTTTGGTATTCCGATAGAAACTGCTCTTTTCATTATTTTTTCTGCAAGTTTAACTCTATCCTCCGCCCTGTGCGGAATACCCTTTTTATCAAGTGTAAGACCGATAACACAAGCTCCATATTTTTTAACAAGCGGCAGCACACTTTCAAGTGATTCCTCCTCCGCATTAACAGAGTTCACTATTGGCAAGCCATTATAATATCTGAGTGCCGATTCCAAAACACTTGGTATTGTAGAGTCAAGTTGTAATGGTACATCAACTACACCCTGAATAGCTTTTACTGCTTTTATCATCATATTTCTCTCATCAATTCCGGGCAAACCTACATTTACATCAAGAATATCCGCACCGCCACGAACCTGTTCTATTGCTTGATTAAGAATATAATTTATATCTTCTTTTAGCAAGGCTTCTTTAAATAACTTTTTGCCGGTAGGATTTATACGCTCACCAATTATACGAGGTCGATTTATTATACAAGTATTGGTGGAACTGCATACAGCAGTTAATTTTTTTATATTTGGCTTAATATACTTATCATAAGATAATGTTTCAACCAAAGTACTTATAAACTTTGGTGTCGTACCACAACAACCACCGACAATTTTCAATCCAAGCGGCTGCATTTTTTTAATACTTTCCGCAAAAGCAACCGGTGTAATATTATAAATGTTACTATTAGGGTCAGGAAGTCCTGCATTTGCCTTTACAACTATCGGCAAAGAAGTCCATTTAGAAATTTCTTCTACGATAGAATATAATTCATCAGGGCCTAACGAACAATTTACACCGATTGCATCTATACCAAGACCTTCAAGCGTTAAAACCATAGCAGATACCGAACAACCTGTAAATGTTCGACCACTTTCCTCAAATGTCATTGTACATATTATCGGCAAATCGGTATTTTCTTTTGCCGCAAGAACAGCCGATTTTAATTCGTATAAATCGGTCATAGTTTCAAATACGACTAAATCCGCATTTTTACCGGCTATAACCTGTTCCTTATAAATATCGTATGCCTCGTCAAATGACAAACTGCCTGTTGGTTCAAGAAGTTGTCCTATTGGCCCTATATCAAGTGCGATAAGAGTGTTACTGCCAAATGCGGCTTTTCTGGCATTACTAATACCTGCCGAGATAAGTTCTGACGCACTATATTGAGATTCCTCCAATTTATATCTGTTTGCACCAAATGTATTCGCATATATTATATCAGAACCTGCATTTATATATTTTCTATGAATTTGTATAATCATTTCCGGGTTTGTGATATTAAGTTCTTCCGGAATACTTCCGGATTTCATTCCTGCTTTTTGGAGCATAGTACCCATAGCACCATCTAAAAATACAAATTCCTTACTTTTTAATAATTCTTTAAATTCCACAATGTTCTCCCCTTTTTCTGAATTTACAAGTTCCATTCAGATTACAGCTTTGACAACCCCTGCTTTTTTGCTTTATTTGTGTTTGGGATAAACCTATAAAAGCAGTTACCGACTTTTTAGGTGTTAATATTGAAGACTCATTTGTACAAAGACCTATTTTTTTTTGTGCTTGTAATAAGTCGAGAATATTTTTCTGAATATCAATGCTTAAATCACCGTAACCGGCACTATATCTAAAAGTTTGATACATATTAGGATATTTCTGTTTTATTTCCTGCTCTATATAATCACAAACCTGTTCTATTGCGGCACTTGATAGGCTATCACAAATAACGGCTCTCGCCATATCACTAATTTGATACTGCCTGATAATTCTATCAACACCAAATGATAATGTACAGCACATTACAACCACCATACTGCAATTTTCTAAATGATTAACTATATCTTTACCCCTTAAAATAAGCGTAGTATCATTTAGTTTAACACAATCGCTGTTGACTGTAATATTAAAAATATTATATAAAAATTTAGGTTGTATGACATTTAATAATTGCTTTTCGCAATCATCTACAATAGATAATATTTTATTGTCAGGAATACTATTTCCATAACCTAAATACCTCAGTGCCTCTTTTTTATTTATGCTTTCTAACTTAAACAATAAATACTCACACCCTATTTTCTATCAACTATACCAAATCAAAATCAACTGTTCCCATAGCTACACTTGCACCTATCACTTTAATTCTGACCTTATCACCTATAAAATATTTTTTACCACTGTATTTATCGGTATGACCTGTCAACCCATCAAATTGAAACAAACAATTTTCATAAGATGTTAAATTGACAAAACCTTCTATTCCACAATCAATAGTAACAAATATTCCTTTATTACTTGCACCTGTAATTATACCGTCATATTCTTCTCCTATATAATTTCTTATATATTCAGCAGAATAACATTTTTCAGTATCTCTTTCGCCCTTCATAGCTCTTATTTCACATTCAGTAGAACTATTAGAAGAATTGATAACAAACTCACTGTATTTTCTTTGTATTTTATCTATCGGAACGCCGGAAATTAAATCCGTCAAAATTCTATGAATAGATGTATCTGGATATCTTCTTATAGGTGATGTAAAGTGACAATAATCATCTAATGATAATCCAAAATGTCCAATCGGATTTGGACTATATTTTGCCTTCGCCATTGTGCGAAGTACCTGTCTTGAAATTATTGTATAATATGGCGTATCCTGTGCATTTCTGAGCAATTCAGCAAAATCATTCGGTCGAACACCTTCGACTAATCGCCTGTTATTAAATCCCATTCGAGCCACTAAATCGCTTAAATTTCCTAATTTTTCGAGATTAGGTTTCTCGTGTATTCTGTATATAAATGGTATTGATGCACTTTTAGCATATAAGGCTGCTGCCTGATTTGCCATAATCATAAATTGTTCTATTAATTCCTGAGCCTCTCCGCTTTCTCTCGGAGATACACCAATACAGACGCCTTTTTCATCAAGTATAAATCTTAGTTCGCTGCTTTGAATATCAAGGTCCCCACGCTTTTTAGATTTTTCCTTCAAAAGATTAGCCAGATTTCTGCTTTCTTTTAAAGATGTCATTATAGGACTATATTTATTTTTTAGTTCCTGACTTGCTGTGCCAGCAAAAATTTCATTTACCTCAGAATAAACACCTCTAACCTTTGAATTAATAACACTTTTACAAAAATTATAATCTCTTAGATTACCTTTTTCATCTATATTTAGCATAGCCGAAAATGTAAGTTTATCTTCATTGGCATTAAGTGAACATACACCATTCGAAATTTCCTTTGGCAACATAGGTATAACCCTATCTGCAAAATAAACAGATGTACCTCTTACCATCGCATCTTCATCAAGAGCCATTCCGTCTTTGACATAGTGCGAAACATCAGCAATATGAACACCAAGTATCCAACCATCACCATTTTTAGATATTGAAACAGCATCATCAAGGTCTTTTGCGTCCTCACCGTCAATGGTAAAAACAGGAATATTTCTCAAATCCAGTCTGCCCTCATAGTCCTCCTTTTTAACACCTCTTTGGGCAATTTCTTTTGCTTCCTTAATGGCTTTTGCAGAAAATCCTGTCGGTATCCCCAATTTATCTATAATCGAATCCGCACATACTTTTGCACTATCCGAAACTCCGTAAACTTTTAGTATTTTTGCATTAAGTCTGTCTTTTTTATCAAAACTTAAAATTGCCTGAACCTTATCAAACTGTTTTGCGTTAAGTTCAAAACCCTTTTCAACAAATATAGAATAATTATAATTCATATCAGGTTTTACACAGCATTTTCCCATCTCTCTTATAAATATTCCTGTAACGGTATGTTTTAATCTCTTTAGAATTCTTTCGACCTGACCATAATAGCCCTTTTCGTCTTGTTTAATATTATGCAAAAATACGGTATCACCCGGCAAGGCATCTTTACAATCTTCATTATCAATGTAAATATCTTCGCCGCCGTTAATTTGACTTGCAAAAGAATAATTCAAACATCTTCTTGATATTACACAAGGTATAAGTCCGACAGAGATAGGTAACATTATTTTTTTCTTTCTTGTAATGACAAGCTGACCATTAATCTGCATTTCACTTAATATATCGTTTAAATCATTCAAATTATAAATACCAATGGATTTAGAAAGTTCTTCTTTCGTAAACGGTGCTTCATCGCTGTCAAGCAATGATAAAATTAAATTTTTAATTTCTTCTTTATTCATTTTATTCTCTTTATATCCTCTTTCTTTTAATTAATTTTCGGTCATAAATAAAATTCCTAATGTATTAGGTCCACAATGTGAAGATATAGTACAGCTTGCTCTTGTCACATATATTTGTTTAAAATAATTTTTAGATTTAAGCAGGTCATAAACTAATTTTTCTCTTTCCTTAGATATTCCGGAATGTGTAATAAATATTCTGTCCGGGATAATATCGTTATATTGTGACAGTTTATCCTCAACATAATTAACAAGAACTTTTTCAAGTTTCCCCCTGTACTTTTTTCCAACACTCATAGAACCGTCTTTATTATTCACTTCTATACAAGGCTTTAAGCTAAGCAAATTTGCACCGAGCATTGTCAGGGTTGAACATCTTCCTCCGGCTCTTAAAAAATCAAGTCTATCAATAATAAAACTTCCGTGGGTTTTAGCAGTAAGTTCTTTAATTTTTTCAGCAGTCTCTTTAGCAGTCATACCCTTTTCAATACACTCAGCAGCAGCTATAACAAGCAATCCCGAAGCGGTTGATAGATTACAGGAGTCTACGGGATAGATATGCCCTAATTCATTAGCGGCAATTTTACAATTTTGATATGAAGTTGATATTGCCGAACCTAAATTTATATGAACAATTTCATATCCGTCATTTATATAATTTTTAAATACATCTGTATATTCAGATACATTAACGGCTGCTGTTTTAGGAAGTTTGCCCGTTTTATAAAAATTATCATAAATTTCGTCTGCCGTAATATCAACACTATCGAAATAAGATTTATCATTTTGTAGTATATGAAGGGGAAAAGTAATAACATTATATTTCTTAATTAAATCTTCACCCAAATCGCAAGTACTGTCTGCACTTAGTATAATTTTATTTTTCACATTAAATCAACCCCTTTAATTTTTTTATTTGTCTTATATCTTTGCCTACAAATTCAAGCCTTGTAAAATCACCCATAATGCGTGATACTAATCGTTTGGAGTATTCCTCTTGCAAATCGGAAATTGTAAGATTAGTATTAATGATTGTTGGTTTACCAACCATTATTCTTGTATTAATAATATTGTAAATTGCTGATGTGGCATAAGCAGAATTGTGTTCTGTTCCCATATCATCTAATATAAGTAAGTCACAATCCGTTAAAATTTCCTCTGTATTTTCGTTATCACTTAAATCGCCAAATCGTTCCTTTTCCAACTGATTTACTAAGTTTGGTGCCGAAAAATATATAACACCAAAACCTTTACTTATAACATATTTTGCTATTGCAAGTGACAGATGAGTTTTCCCTAAGCCGGTACTTCCTCTCAATAATAAATTATCAGAGTTAAGAGAAAAATTCTCGGCATATTTTTTACAATATTCAAATATTTTTGACATTTTTTCTATCGGAGAAGTTTTTTGCCCCATTTGAACCTCCCCCGAATATAAAGAAACATCAAAAGTTGAAAAATCACAAAGTGACAGCGGAGATTTACTGTTTAATTCATTATATGCCGTATCTCTTAAAAGCTGTTTCATACAAGAACACATTTTTCCATTAATATATCCCGTATCTTTACACAGATTACATTTATACCATTCCTCGAGAAAATTTTCCGGAAAGCCATTTTTTACGAGCAATTCGGATAATTCTTTTTGTAAGTTCAGATTATAATTTTTTAATTTTTCCAGTTGCTCTTTGACATTAGCCTTGCCGCTAAAAACTTGTTTTGCTACTCTTATTGATGTAGAAGCAATTTCTCGTTCTATTTCCTGAGCTCTTGGACATTTATTATAAAATATTTTTTTTCTTTTTTCCTGATTTTCAAAAACTAACTGTCTTCTTTTATCCATTTCACGCTTTGTTGTTCTATAAACTGCACTGCTGTAACCCAAAGTAAAAAATTCACCTCTTTAATTATCAAAAATATCATATTTCTCATATTCCTCAATATCATAGGAAATTTCATCTTTTTCTTTTCTTTTTTGTTGTTTGGTATGGGCATTATTATATTTATTGATTTCATCTATTGATTTAAGATTATTATTATGCCATCTCACAAGTATTTTATCTATATAATTAGCTTGATATTTACCAAGGGAATCCATACACAAATCATAAGCATATTTTATAATTTCTTCTGAAAAATTATAATCTTTAAACCATCTTGTTGCTCTTTCTTCTTCATTTTTGGTAGGTATATGATTAGATTGATTGAACAATCTTTGAACTATATAAGCATATTTTTTATTTTCTTCTAATTTTCTTAATTTTTCTTCTGCCATTTCAACAGTAAAAATTTCTTCTTCTCCCCAATCAATTCCCATTTTTTCAATATAACGCATTCCTTTGCCATTACTGACGGCATATTGCAGTATCATTGAAATAACTTCAAAGGGTAATCCGTCATTTTCGTGCATCATTAATATTTTATTATAGGCATCAGGAGAAATCGGTCTGCCAAATATTGCTTGTGCATACTGCATAAAATCCGATATTTCCTTAGATGAATTTATTCGTTCATTTACATATGTAACATCAGGTGCTATTGTTCTTGATGTTATTCGTGTTTTTGTTGTTTCATTTTTTTGTTGTACTTCACTATTTGAAATATTATTTTCATTTGACGGATTGTTCTCAATGATTTGCAATTCAGATTTATTTTCAAGTAATGAAATATCATTTTCACCCAAATCTAAAATTCCCAATTCACACCAAAACTGCAATGCATCGTTTACATCATCTTCCGATTTACCTATTGCTTTTGCGATATCATCTGAGGAGAATTTTTCCCCGCCCTTACTCAATATCCATAATATAACTTTTAATTGTGTAGCACCTGCCAATTTTATATAATTATCTACAATTTGTTTTGGCACTGCGAACACAGATGACCAGATACCAAGATTAACACTAAATTCCATTCTCCTTACACCTCTTTAATATACATCATCTATCCCTCAACATATTCATATCATATTATACCACAAACAATATATCTTTACAAATAAGTTTAGCCGTTATAAAGCAATAAATACTTTACAACGACTAAAATTAATCATTAGCTATAAACGTGTCCGGGCTGTACATCTATACCTTTGTAATACAATAGTTCTTCAACCGTTACAAGCTGGTAACCTTGCTGGATTAATTGAGGTATCGCCCTTACAGCACCCTCAACTGATGTAGAATGAATATCGTGCAGCAACATAATAGCACCATCAAAAGCATTGCTCAATATAGCTTGTTCTACTAAATCAGCATTTCTTGTTCGCCAATCTTCCGTATCAACATTCCATAGAATAAGAGGGTAATTAATATTGGCCTTTACATCTGAGTTATAAGAACCATACGGAGGTCTTACCATACTTGCACCTGTACCTATTACATCTTTAAGTTTATTATTTACCCCTTCGACTTCATTTATCATTTCCTGTACTGACAGGGAGGTCAACGAAGAATGATTTTCCGTATGATTTGCTATTTGACAGCCTAAGTCATATGCTCGTTTTATAATACTGCCGTTACCCGGTATATTATAACCTACCATAAAAAATGTAACCCTTATATCATAATTTTCTACCGCATCGAGTAAATCCGATGTATATAAATAAGATGGTCCATCATCAAAAGTTAGTGCAATCATAGGCTTGTCCGGGTCGAGATTTTCTCTTATACGATTTGTTTCTGTTTTAATCTCCGTACCATCAAGATTAATTTTCAAATAATTTTTTATATCATTATTATCAATCTTTATCGTTATAGTATCAACTGCATTTAAACCTAACTGATACGCACTGTAAAGTAAATAACAATATTCATTATCAAAAGCAATATTATCAAAAGCTACACTATCATCTGATACATTTATATTTTTATTTTCCAATTCTTCCAAGACTTTATCTTTAACATAAATGTAAAATGAATTTTTAAATATATCTGATTGAGTTAATTTTGTACTGCTGTCAATTTTATATGTATAGGTTGAAATATTGTGATTTTTGATATTTTTATCTTCATCAATGACAGTATTTGAAAATACAACAGTAAGAAGATTATTATTTGAAAGATAAGTTTTATAATCAACAAAAAAGGCATTGTTACCATTACTATAATTATCCGAATACGATTTTTTAAACTCATCAACAACAGATAAAATATCTGCATTAATATCTTTATTTTTAATATCAGGATAATATATTAAATATCCGCCATTTTCTGTTTTACTTTGCTCTGTTAAACACTCATATAAATCCTGTTTATGAGAAATATCAAGATTCTGCCATACACCACTTACATTTTCAATATTGGAAGTAATATTTGTATTATTGCCATCATCATTACTTTTGTCATTATCATTTTTATTCTTCTGGTTTCCCAATATACACATTACAGCAATGCCAATAATAAGTATCGTTATAACAAAAATCACTATTCCTAATATAACCTTGTCCGCACTTTTTCTTCTATTCACGAATTCATCACCCTACCTTACAAGATACATTATACCACTTTTAAAAAGTTTGTCTATAATAGTATCAATTTTGTTATACATAAAATAAAATCTGTATTATTTACATAATACAGATTTTCATATCATTTTTTACTATTTTTTTTATTAAACCTTCCCACTGTAATTGGTTTTCCATTATTTTCGACAATCTGTGCCAGATACTGATTTTTTACAATCTCAATTAAAAGGATTATCAGCGATATAAAAAACATTCCACCTATTATTGACCACAAAACAATTTTATCCCTATTTGTAAAACCTTGTCGAATATTATTTGAAGAAACTATAATTTCATTATTATTAGCATAATCAGCCATTTTTTCACTTGCAAGAGTTGCTTTTTGTGTCAATATCTGATTTGAAATATTTAATTCAAATGTATTAATAGCTTCACTCAATACTTTCATATAATTAGTATCGGCAATACCTGTTTCTTTAAGACCAAATGCCTTTTGTGATACAATAACAGCATTATATGTTTCGTCATCAAAAATACAAGTTATATCATTTTTATAGTATCCCAAAATCATCAAACTATTTTGTAATACTTCAATATCATCACCAACATAACCAATTTGAAGATTATCATATTGCGGTGACTTAATTACATTTGTTGAATAGAGAACCTCAAGTTGTTCTTTTTTTATTTCGTCAGCTTCATCAAAACCATTTGTTTTTAAGAACAGTCTTATAGCTTTAACTGTATTATCATCATAAGTACCGGTAGGAGTTCCTACAAGATATCTTAATTCAATAAGTCTATCTTGCATTACAGAAATTTTTTCACCCTTATCTCCGCTTTTTAAAGTTCCGGCATTTGGATTTATTTTTGCGTTGTCTGAAAGCAATAAAAGCTGTGTTTCTTTATCTGCATTACCTGTAACAGCTAAATTATTTTGTTTTTGAAAATCCGATATAGCATTTACGGTGGTTTCTCCAAAATAACCTGTTGCTTCATCTTCAAAATATTGCAGTGCAATAAGTTTATTTTGAATATTAGTTACTGTATCGTCATAATCTCCCAATTTATATGTAATAAATTTTTCGGGTGCATTATTAGCATATAGTGCCTGTTTCGTAACATCGTCAACTATTCCCGTAACTTTAAGATTTGCGTAACTTTGAAAATCCTCTACGGCAGCTTTTGTATATGTACCAAAATATCCCGTAACATCATCTTCAAAATAACCAAGTTTTTTCAATCTTTCCTGTATGTACTTGACATCAGAACCACTGCTTCCATACTTTATGTAATTATCATCTTTTTTAGGAACAGTAGACTGATTTATAGTTGTATTATTTTTATTATCCGGTTTACTTGTATTATTTTGGGAAGTAATACTGCTGTTTGAAACAGGCTTATTTGATGATACACCGGAAGAATCACTTTGTGAATTATTTGAAGTAACCTCCGAACTGCTGTCTAAACTTGTATTAATATCAGTTGTACTTGGAATTTTATCAGAATATCCCAAAGAATTAAAAGTATATTTTTCATTATTAATTGTTCTTGTTGTATCCGTCAAATATTCGCTGTTTTCATAATAAAAGTAGTTGCCTTGAAATTTAACCCAACCATTTTCCGGATATTCAACACCATATACTTTAAACCATTTTGTCCAATTTTTTTTATATACACTTGAGTAAACAACACCACTATATTCATCTCTTGCGTCAACAGCCATACCGCTTCCGACATATACACCGACATGTCCCGGCTGATATAATCCCAATCCGTGAATATTAGGTATTCTTTCGCTAACATATCCGACCTCGGCAGCTTTTGTCAATAAACTGCTGCGGATACCCCCAACACCGTTATATGTAACTATAAGACCCGAGCAGTCGACTGCTCCGTAACTTGTACCGCCATAGACATACGACCAATGTTCATTATATGCTGTCATAGCGTGTTCTGCCAAACCTACACCTGTACTTGAAGCAGAATATACATTAATTGTTGACAATCCAAATATTGTACAAAAAACCATCAATGTCAAGAATATTGATAAAATCTTTTTAACTGTTTTACTAAAAATAAATACCAGACCTTCCTATTTTAATATCCTTGATTTTGTAACAAATAAATTACTAATTATTACAAATTAGTTACATTTTATCACCTTTCTGTAACCTTTTCAAGCTAATCGGTAATTTTTGTATTATTGTACAAATATCAACTATTATATACAGTTAAAATGCACAAAATACACATAAATTTTTTGAATAAAGTTTTTAAGTAATACAATGTATATTTTTTACCTATTTATGATTGTATCTAAATCTAATATGTGGTAATATATTATATTGTGGTGTTGTATGTTTATATATTGATACTTATTTAATAATTTAACCAAAAGGAGTTTTGCATAATGTCTAAAAAACAAATTGCTGTAATCTTTGGCGGAAAATCTTCTGAACACGAAATTTCAAGAATATCTGCTTCAAATATAATAAAATCAATATCAAAAGATTTATATGATATAACAACTATTGGAATAACAAAATCAGGTGAATGGAATTTATTTAATGGCGATATTGACGATATAGCCTCAGGTGAATGGGAAAATAATCCTAATAATAAAAAGGCATTTATATCTCCCGACAGTTCTGTTAAAGGACTTACAGTGATTTCAGGAAGTAAATTAGAATTTATTCACATAGATGTTGTAATACCTGTTCTGCACGGAAAAAACGGTGAAGATGGTTCCATACAAGGATTATTGCAATTAGCAGAAATACCTTATGTAGGCTGTGATATGACATCTTCTGTTATATGTATGGATAAAGTGATTGCAAATACTATGCTTGACCAAGCTAAAATCGACCAGGCTAAATTTGTATGGTTTTATACATACGAATATAAGGACAATTCACAAGAATGTATAAATAAAGTCGAAAAAAATCTTGGCTATCCTGTATTTGTTAAACCGTCAAGTGCAGGGTCATCAGTTGGCGTAAGTAAAGCAAATAATCGTCAAGAACTTATAAATGCTATCAAAAAAGCCTCTAAGGAAGACAAAAAAATTCTCGTTGAGGAATGTATAATAGGTAAAGAGGTTGAATGTGCCGTACTTGGTAATGACAAACCTATTGCATCAAATACGGGTGAAATTTCTACCTCTTCACAATTTTACGATTATGAATCGAAGTATATAAATAACACATCAACGCTATATATTCCTGCAAGAATACCTCAAAATATTTCCGAAAAAGTAAGGGAAATTGCCATTAAAGCCTATAAGATACTTGGCTGCGAGGGGTTAACAAGGGTAGATTTCTTCGTACAAGATGACGGCCGCATATTGCTGAATGAATTAAATACATTCCCGGGATTTACTTCAATAAGTATGTATCCAAAGCTTATGAATGATTATGGTATGGAAACTCCTTCACTTATTGATAAACTTATTGACCTCGCAATCGAAAGGAATGATAATAATGTCTGACAATCCGATAGGTGTATTTGACAGCGGATTAGGAGGTTTAACGGCTGTTAAGGAATTAACCAAAGTTTTGCCGAATGAAGATATAATATATTTTGGCGATACAAGTCGTGTACCCTATGGCAACAGAAGCAAAGAAACTATTAAACGCTATGCTATGCAAGATGCGTACTTTTTATTATCTAAAAATGTAAAAATGATTATTGCGGCTTGCGGAACAGTCAGCTCGGTAGCTGTTGAGCTTGACGAAGAATTACCTGTTCCTTTTACTGGGGTTGTTAAGCCAACTGCATTAGCTGCCGTTAAAGCTACCAAAAATGGCAGAATTGGTGTAATCGGCACTACTGCTACTATAAACAGTAACTCCTATCAGAAAGAAATCCAAAAACAAAATAAAGATTTATATGTAATATCGCAAGATTGTCCTTTATTTGTACCACTTGTAGAAAACGGTTTTATCTCAAAGGACGATGAGATTGTGAGATTGATTATAGAGAGATATTTGAAAAAACTAAAAGATGAAAAGGTAGATACAATAATACTTGGCTGTACTCATTATCCTATCATAAAAAATGCCATATCCTATGTAATGGGTGATAATATCACACTTATCGACTCCGGAAAAGAAACAGCTTGTTTTTCTGCTGAAATAATCAAAGGGTTAGGTTTACAAACCGAAAAATCAACTAAGGGAAACTGCCATTTTTATGTAAGCGATACAACAGAAGGCTTTTCTAAAAATGCCGAATTATTCTTAGGAACAAATGTTAGTCATAATGTAGACAGAATAGATATAGAAAAATATTAATTAAGGACTGAAAATTATATGTCAAATAAATATATTATAGCCGTAACAGGAAAACAATATATCAATGGTAATTTAGATGATGAAGACTGCACTGAAATTTTGACGGTTGGCACTTATGATAGAAAAGGTAATACCCAATATATTTTATATAAAGAGTATTCAGAAGATAACCCGCCAAAAGAAACTACTTTTTTGATTAAAATTGAAGGAAATATTGTTACATTATCAAGAGACGGCTTTTCAAAATATAAACTTATTCTTGAAAAAGGTGTAAGACACAAATGTGAATACTCAACAGAAGAAGGTTCATTTATTTTAGGTGTTTTCACCGAAAATATTGATAATAAATTAACCGATTATGGCGGCACACTTTCTATATCATATTCACTTGATATAGATTCCTCACTGATAAGCAAAAATGAATTAAATGTAATAATTAAGGAGGCTAAAAATTAATATGTCAAAAATAGCAATAACAGTAAAAAATAATCTGAGAACACTGCTTCTTGATGCTATGGGCAGAGCCATAGCAAACGGTTCTTTTCCACAAGAACCAATTTCTGATTTTACAATAGAAATTCCTTCTGACCATTCGCACGGCGACTATGCCACAAATATAGCAATGGTATCTGCAAAATCCTTTAAAATGCCACCTCGCAAAATAGCTGAAATTTTAACATCATTTATTGAACTAAGCGACTCATATTTTGAACGCTTTGAGATTGCCGGTCCGGGATTTATTAATTTCTTTTTAGATAAAAAGTTTTATGCTCTCGTTGTAAAAGAGGTACTTGAACAAGGCGATAAATTTGGGTATTCCGATTATGGCAAAAATAAAAGGGTTATAATTGAATTTGTATCAGCCAATCCGACCGGTCCTATGCATATGGGCAATGCACGAGGTGGTGCGCTGGGAGATTGTTTAGCTTCTATAATGCAAGCTGCAGGTTATGATGTCTGGCGTGAATTTTATATTAATGATGCGGGTAATCAAATAGAAAAATTTGGCTGTTCACTTGAAGCAAGATACTTACAGATACATCTTGGCGAAGATGCTGTATCTTTTCCGGAAGACGGCTACCAAGGTGAAGATATTAAAGACTTAGCACAAGAATATACGGATATTTATGGAAATAATCTCGTTGAATTATCATCAGAGGAACGCAAAAAAACTCTTATTGATTTTGCACTGCCAAAAAATATTGCTAAAATGAAAGAGGATATTGCCAAGTACAGAATAGTATATGACAAATGGTTCCACGAAAGCGAATTACACAATAACGGTGAAGTCCTTGATACTATTGAACTTCTGAAATCCAAGGGTATGACATATGAAAAGGACGGTGCTTTGTGGTATAAAAGTACTGCTATGGGTGCAGACAAGGACGATGTGCTTATTAGAAAAAACGGAAATCCTACTTACTTTGCTGCTGATATTGCATATCACAGAAATAAACTTGAAAAAAGAGGTTTTGACCTGTGTATAGATGTATGGGGTGCTGACCATCACGGCCACGTTGCAAGAATGAAAGGTGCTATGAATGCCATAGGCCTTGAAGGCAATAAGCTCGATGTTATACTTATGCAGCTTGTTAAGTTATATATAGACGGTGTGCCTGCCCGTATGAGCAAACGCACAGGTAAAGCTATACAACTTAGAGATTTACTTGATGAAGTACCGGTTGATTCTGTAAGATTTTTATTTAATACAAGAGAGGCTAACTCTCCTCTTGATTTTGATTTAGGTATAGCCGTAAAACAAGATTCACAAAATCCTGTTTATTATGTTCAATATGCCCACGCAAGAATTTGCAGTATTATCCGTAAACTTGAAAAAGAAGGCATATCACTCAAGAATTGTAATATTAATGAATTAAAATTACTAATTCAACCTGAGGAAATTGAATTAATTAACCATTTATCAATATATACCGAAGAAATAATTGCATCGGCAAAAAATTATGACCCTACAAAAATTACAAAATATGTTGTAGAACTCGCAACACTATTTCATAAATTTTATAACTCTTGCAGGGTACAAGGCGAAGATTTATCGTTGACACAGGCAAGATTAGCACTTTGTTTTGCAGTTAAAACCGTAATAAAGAATATTTTGGTTATGTTTAAAATAAATGTCCCTGAGTCAATGTGATTTATAAGGAGATATTATTATGAACAATTCAACAGAATTTCCCATAATCATCGGTACAAATAAAGATAATTACAGCTTATACGATTATATAGCCGATTATAATTACAGAAATTCTGAAATTATCATAAATGCTAAAAAACATAATAAAAAATCTATTGCTATTATATCTCAAAAAACCTATAATTCCGATAACGAGCCTACATTTTCGGAATTATACGACTACTATAATAATATTATATCAGAAATTAAATCTATGAATTACAGTATGATTTACGCAAAAGGTTTTACAAGTTTATCTCATATGAGAGTATGCACCATAATATGTAAAGAAAATAATATACCTATAATCTTAACAAAACTTATAGATGATTATGAAAAAAATATAACAGATACTTCTCTGACATCATTTATTATAACATTACAATCATTAGGTGCTTATTCGGTAGGTTTTTCTTGTGATTTATCCCATAATACTATCCATAAAATACTTAAAAGATTATTTCATCATACAGAAGTACCTATTACACTTGATATTCCTTGCAGCAGTTTTTCAAATAAACTTATCAAAGATAGGGGCGGTTCAGTATTTTTTTTAAATGAAAGCTATAAAAATTGTGAATACAATATTATTTCCGAAATACGCAATGAGAAAGTCCGAAAAAAAGATTTCACTGATTCCTACGCCGCCTCAATATATGATGAGGTATTTTTCTTAAATGATTATATAACTCTTACACAAAAAATCTACTGTTCAATAAACCTATCCGATATACTCATAGATTATGAGGACGAAATGGTTAATGCTTTATTAGTCTGTATAACAAATAAAGACGATGCAGATTATTTAATAGAGGCTTTGCCGTTTGTTAAGTTACCGGTTGCTATTAATTGTCACGAACCTGATATTCTTGAATATGTTCTTAAACGATTTAACGGTCGTGCAATCGTTGACTCAACAAGTGATATGAATGAAACTAAACTTAAAGAAATTTCCAACAAATACGGAGCTATAATATACTAAAGTTATAAAATATTTTTAAAATAATATTTAAAACAATCTCTACTTCATTTTCTGTAAAAACAGTATATCTATCTTCAATGCATTTTTCTTTGAGAATATCAAATAGTATAGGTATCTTTTCAATATCAATAGAGTGCCATAGAGATTTTTATAAAATGTTAATTGAATTATGAAATTAAACTCAACAGTGGCTATATAAATATTTATTTAGTAAAAAAGCTATCGGGAAATAATCCCGATAGCTTTTCATTTGAACTAACACGTCAAACAGATACCCATATTGTATATCTCAAACCATATATTCGCTAATTCTTTAAAGTTCATAACTATATCTCCTAAAATATATAACTAAATTTACAAAGCACTTTGCAAGTTTAATTATATATTTTATTTTTTGTAATTCAATATTATAATATAAAATCCTTTTTATAATTATTTGTATTTACAAAACTAAAATTAACTAATTAGTTAGTCAACATTTAGTCATTAGTAAATGTAAAGCTGAATAAGCGGCGATTTGAAAACAAAGTATGGTCTTTTAGCAAGTATATCTCTTTCTTGTTCGCTAAAATCCTCCCAATAAAGGGTAGAATAATCATTGAATACTACCCTTTTGTTATCAATAGTTTCAATATCCGAATACTTTTCTCTTAAAAATTTTCATTTCAGTCACCACGGATAATATCGTTTTTTATAAGCTTGAAAATCACTGTACCCTCAACAATAAGCGGTGATTCAAAGTGAAAAAATACTGTTGACTTTTCGGGAGCTTTAATTTCAGCAAGTACTTCGCAGGTCAGCGGATTCAGAATTTCTGCGACCACCTGCCCACGCTCAACGGTATCGCCGATTTTAGTTTTTATCTTGCAAATTCCGCCGCACGGTGAATGCACCTGAAGCATATCGGATTCGTTTATAACAGATGTCACATATCCTGGATGAATAGAATAATTTATAATTCCACGGTTTTTCATAAAACGCAGAATTGCATTTACCGCATTGTCAGCGGAGTCCTCTTTCATATCATCAGTTGAATGCGTAAAGAGGGAATATGCCTTTGTATTCCATAGTTGCCAGTTATAGTTCAGCGTTGTTGTATCATACGGTTTCGGAGTACGTTTCAATGCATATGGAAGTCCGAAATCTACAAGCCCATCATCGTCTGTAAATTCCGTAACCATCTGTTTGATATGGGTCAGAAAACGTCCGGACTGATAGAAACTCGCAAGCTGTATGCCGTACTCAAATCCCTGTATTTCTGTGAAAATACCGTCTGCAATACGCTGAGTTGTTTCTCCGAGATTATATCCCGGAAACATTCTGTTTATATCCGTATTGTCCATCGCCCAGAATCTTTTGCCGATATTCATTGAATGATAATTCGCACACGGAATAACCATAATTCCCGTATTTTTAACAATCTGACCGTTAATTTCAAGTTTTTTCAGTTCCTGCACAAGTCTTGCACACACATACATCTGCTGAATTTCATTTCCTCGCATTGCACCCATAATACATATAGTTTTCCGGCTCATATCACCGAAACAAAATGCTTTTACTTCAAGCGGTTCTCTATAAACCGATTCAAGAACAAAAATCGTTTTCTCAATCATTATTATTATCCTCCTGGCGTAAAATTCTTGCAATAAGCGAACCGCCGTAAACCACCGGATATTCACGCAAAGTAAACAGAAGTCCCGAACACGGAGCGACTGCATTTTCTGCTGTTGAACCTGTCAGCGGATTAACAATTTTACCAATAATATCGCCTTTTTCAACAGTGCTGCCAAAAGAAATTTCAGGTACAAAAATTCCTGCCGCAGGGGAATTTATAAAGCCTACGGCACCGTCAAGAGAAACAATCGGTTCACGGATTTTAGGAATCTCAACATCTGTCAGCATTTCTAAATTTACAAGCAGATTTAAAATCCCGTCCATAAGCTGTAAGCAGTATTCCTTTGTAATTCTCATACCAACACCCATTTCAACAACGAGTGTTTTTGTGCCGGCGGAATTAAGGGAATGTGCAAGTGTGGATTCAAGTACCGTTGCCGAAGCGTGAACCCACACAAAATCAACATTGAGCATTTTTGCATATGGCAGAAGTGTTTCAGAAGTGGGTACACTCATACGTATTTGCGGAATTTCACGCAGGAAAATATTGCTTGCGTGAATATCAATGCATATGTCTGCACCTTCAATATCCTCAAGAATTTCGTGGGCTATCATTTCGGGCATTGTACCTGATTCAGTACCCGGAAAGGTTCTGTTCATATCAAGGTCGTATCCTGGAATACCACGCATTATGCTGTCAATTCCAAGCGGATTAAGTGCAGGATAGATATCAACAGTTCCGTTGAGTTTATCTGTATTTTTTTCCAGATATTTACCCAATGCATAACAAATATACTGCCCCTCCAGTTCATCTCCGTGCGTTCCCGTCACAATGCATACACGCTTTTGTGAATTACCATTTTTTATGCTGTTTTTCTGGATTTTCAGTTTTTCATTAACTGCAAGACCAGCCTGCGATACTGTTTTTATCATTGGTAAAACCTCCTCAGTATGCCGTTTTCAGACTTGATGTAATAAGCTGTAACTGCTTTGTATATGCTCCAAACATCACACCTCTGTCTATTGAGCAGTCGCCGAAATCACGCCCTTGTGACAAAACAAGATAATCCTCATTCACAGGGCAGTTGTTTGCAGGGTCAAGACCAATCCATTTTTCGCCGTCCCAGACTTCAATCCAGCTATGAGTTTCACCATCGCAGACAGCAAGTCCGGCAATATACCGAGATGGGATTTTATCGAGTCTCAGAAGTGAAAGCATAATATGGGAAAAGTCCTGACATACACCTTTTTTCAGTTCAAAAGCCTGAACAGATGTTGTCTTTGTATCAGTAACACCCTTTTCGTATCGAATAAGGTCAGACAGAATGTCCGAGAAAAAAACGGCTCTCTCATATGGCTTTTCCGCATTGCATTTTACAGATATTTCATTATAAAAATCAACAAGATTCTTGTCAGGTTTTGTGTATTCCGATGGATACAAATAACATGGCATATAGTCTGTTTTCGGCTTTGACAAGTCAATTTCAGCACAGCCGTTTATTTCAAAATCAAGAAATCTATGCTCTTTGCCTATATATCCCGCAGTAACATTATTTCCGAATGCGTCAACCGTATTTTTTGTCGGCACAAACGGAGAAATGTTCATCTCACAGTTTACAATATGCTGTGAATTGCTTTCAATCGGCAAACAGCGGAGTGCAAAACAATGACTGTGAACATAGTTATCAAAAGTAAGTTTTGTGGCAAAAGAAAAATTCAGTGTTTTCATACCGCACCCCCGTCAAAAATACTGTTAACCAGTGATATTGCTTCAAGTTCACGACCTATGTATTTTTCTGAATGAATCATTTCCATAAGGTTTTCAAGAATATTTTCATTATACCTGTAAGGCGTATTTTCAGGGATTCTTTTCAGAAACTCACACATTCTTTCAGATTCTGAAAGGATTTTTTCCTTGCGGTATTTAAGTCTTATGTAAAGTTCCACACGTTCAACAGCCTTTGCACAAAGGAAAATATCACGTATTTCCTCATTGTAAACACGGTCGATAAAACAGCCGTAAAATCCATACAGAATATCTTCCAGCGGCATCAATGCAACAACAAGTCCCTGCGAAGTGTTTTCAGCGGATTTAAGCTTATCCTTTGCAAGCTGTAAATAAGCAAGAGAATCAGTGGAAATTGCCTCACGCAGTTCAATTCCGTTGTCATATGCACGTTCAAGACTGTATGCCGCTGAACAACTGTTATTCTTATCAAAAATAAAACTGTGAAAAAAAGTTTTGTAATCGCCGTAAATATCATTAAGACCAAAACATTCAAGATATTTTTTGTAGTGTTCAGGGTCACGGTCAATGACTTTATCATAAAGTCTTTCAAGGGATTTAAGCGTTGTCAACGCTCTTTCCGCATAACGACCGAGCCAGTAAATACGGCTACTGTGTTCTGTTGAAATATTGCCTGTGCGGCTTTGAATCATAACATTACCCATGTATCTTTAAAGCCTCCTCCTTGTGATGAGTTTACTACGAATGAATCAGGATTGCGTGAAAATCTTGTCAATCCCGATGCCCATACACGTGTTGTCTCTCCGGACAACACGAATGCTCTCAGGTCTGCTTTCCGCATTACCTGTCCGCCATTTTCAAGAATCGGCAAATCCTTGAAATCAATTACTTCCTGAGCTATGAAACGGCGTGGTTCATTGATGATAGTCTGACGGAAACTTTCAAGTTTTTCCTCTGACAAATCACTTCCGAAAACAACTCCGTAACCGCCTGCCTCTGCAACATCTTTTATAACGAGCTTGTGAATATTTTTAATAACATATTCCCTGTCTTCCTCATAAAAAGGCAGATATGTCGGAGCATTTTTTAATATTGCCTTTTCACCGAGATAATATTCTATCATCTTTGGCACAAAGTAATAAATTCCCTTATCATCGGCAACACCATTGCCCAGCGAATTTATAATTGCAACATTTCCGCTGCGGTAAGCCTCCATAAGATTCGGAATACCAATAAGAGACTGCGGATTGAATGTCAGCGGGTCAAGATATTCATCTGAAATTCTGCGGTACAAGGTACCTATTCTTGTTTTTCCGCCGGAATATGTTTTCTGCCAAAGCATATTATCCTCAACAAAAAGTTCATCGTTCTGAACAAGTGCCGCACCTGTAAGTTCAGCAAGATACGAATGTTCAAAATATGCAGCATTATAGCGTCCAGGGGTAAGAATTGCATTGATTCCTCCACGGTTTACAAAGTCCATTGTATCTTTCAGCAGTTTTGCATAATTGCGGTTGTCAACGATTCCATTTTCCGAAAAAACATCAGGTGATGCTGCCCTTGTGAGTTCCCTTGCAATAAGCGGATACGATGCACCCGACGGAATACGGAGATTGTCCTCAAGTATATACCACTCGCCGTCTTTTCCTTCAACAAGGTCAATTCCTGATATATGACTGTAAATATTTTCCGGCGGAGTAACTCCCTCGCACTGCGGAAGATAACCGCTTGAAATGTAAACAAAGTCTTCCGGCACAATGCCGTCACGGATAATATTTTTTTTATGATAAATATCAAAAAGGAACTTATTAAGTGCATCCGCCCTCTGAACAAGTCCACTTTCAATGACCTTGAATTTTTCCGCCTCAATTATTCTCGGAATAGGGTCGAACGGAAAAAACTGCTCCTTGAACTGTCCATTTTTGTATACACCAAATTTAACTCCGTATCTGCGGAGAAGATTATTTATCTCGTCTGCATTTGTAATCGGTAGTATCTGCTGATTCTTCATTCCTAATCACACCTTTTTCTGAAAAGTAATACAAAGGAAAAGGGTGCCTACGGACTAAGTCCGAAGCACCCTTGCTTTTGAAATATTCTGGTTACATTATAGGACTCTTATTCAGAAATGTCAATAGTTTTTTTTGAATTTCTGATAAAAAGAGAACAAAACTATTTATATGATACAAAATTCAATCTGTATTTACATAAATATTGTATTTATTTTATATAAATTGAATATTTAAGGAAAAATTCACATTTACTACAAATCTCTCGACTAATGACTTGTGAGAACTTATTTTTTATCACTTATTATATCATTAAAACAGCTGTAGCTGTACTGTCAAGTAATCTAAAAATTACTAAAGTTAAATGTGAGAAATTGCCTCTGAGTGATAACTAAAAAATTTTCAGACACTATTTAAAGGCGATGAGATAAATCTCATCGCCAAATAAGCAGCGCGCCAAAAGGGACTCGAACCCCTGACCTACTGCTTAGAAGGCAGTTGCTCTATCCAGCTGAGCTATTGGCGCATACTACAATATATGGAGCGGGTGATGGGAATCGAACCCACGCAACCAGCTTGGAAGGCTAGTGTTCTACCATTGAACTACACCCGCAAATTTATTATTTCATCTGCAACGCTTATTATTTTATCATATTAGTTTAAAATTGTCAATACCTTTTTCAAAAAAATCTTAAACTTTTACAAAAATATGCACATCTAATATTTATAAATTAAATGTGCATATTTATAAAATTATTTTTCAGTTTTATTTGTATGTACTTTATGTATCAGATATAGCAAAAGTCCAATAAATACTGCCCCTCCTAATATATTTCCAAGGGTAACAGGGATAAAATTATTTAAACTATTTGTTATATTTAGAGACTCTATTTGTTCTTGTGTTATACCATAGAGTTCTTTTGCCTGTTCAACATATGTCGGGTTAGTAGATGCCAATATACCCGATGGAATATAAAACATATTTGCTACACAGTGTTCATATCCACCTATAACAAATGCACATATCGGAAAAAATACGGCAAAGAGTTTTCCTGCAATATCTTTTGCAGCTGATGCCATTAATACAGCTACGCAAACTAAAATATTACACATAATACCGGATGTAAACGATTTTATAAAAGGCAAATTAACTTTTCCGACAGCAACTTTTATTGTATAAGCTCCAAGCATACCATTAGTGTAATCAAATTGTCCTGAATAGAATACTAATAAATCAACTATCAGTGAACCTATTAGATTAGAAAAATACACTATAACCAAATTTAAAATCATATTTCTGATTTTAATTTTTTTATCCATAACTGCAGTAATCATCATACAGTTACCTGTAAATAATTCTCCGCCTATACATACAATCATCATAAGACCAACAGGAAATATACAACCTGCTAATGTCCTTGCAAGTCCCACATTGCTGATATTATGTACAGCAACATTACTGCTTGAACCGCCAATAGCAATAAACATTCCTGCCATAATTCCTAATAAAATCATTTTGCCAACGGATAAATTTCCTTTTATCTTACCCGATTGAATATTCCCTTCGAGTATTTCCTTTGGTGAGAGAAAAAGTTTGTCCATTTAAGCTGACACTCCTTAATAAAAATCTTCTAAAAATAGTTTACCATTTAGTCGTAATTTGTCAATACAATTATACATAAATAAGTTTGAAACAAGGTAATAATATTTTTACTTTTAAAGAGTGCTCGGTTTAAACATAATTTTTTGGCAATCGAATATTATGAATTTACCAATTCTTTTTTTCCTTACTGCTATCGTGCTGATGTTTTCTTTCTTCTACCATATTTACAAACCATTCCACCATATTAGGGTCGTTATGTGAGAAGAATGAACTTGTTGCAGTATCAAGTAAAGATAGCTTTGACATATCCTCATCAGAAAGTACAAAATCAAATACATCAATATTTTGAAGCATACGCTCCTTGTGTGTAGACTTTGGCAAAACTATTACACCTCTTTGTATATTCCAACGCAGCATAACCTGTGCATTAGTCTTTCCATATTTTGCACCTATTAGTTTAATTACTTCATTATCAAACAAGCCGCCTCGGCCTTCTCCGAAAGGTGCCCACGCCTCTATTTTTATATTATATTTATCCATCCATTTTTTAGCTTCATTCTGCTGATTCAATATATGCGTTTCAACTTGATTTACCATCGGACAAATGCGGCTGAATGAAGCAATATCAACCATTCTGTCAGGATAGAAATTGGAAATTCCAATCGCTTTCAACTTACCTTCATCATATAAATCTTCCATAGCACGATATGCACCATAATAATCAGAAAATGGCTGATGCAGTAATACAAGGTCGATATAGTCTGTTTGCAGCTTACGCATACTTTCTTCTATTGATTTGCGACAAGCGTCATAGCCATAATTCTCTATCCATACTTTTGTTGTTAAAAAAATATCTTCTCTTGCCACACCTGATTTTTTAATAGCAGAGCCGACTTGTTCCTCATTAAAGTAAGATTGTGCTGTATCAATAGAGCGATATCCAACTTCCAGTGCATCAAGTACACATCTTTCACATTCATCAGCGGTTACCTGATATACACCGTAACCTAATATTGGCATTTTTATACCATTTGATAAAGTTACATACTCCATAAAAAATTTCCCTTTACATTATATTTTTACCGTCTGAAAATGCGTTTCCGACCTTTTCTCCCAAGACAATATAATTATTATTTATTGGGTCGTAGGTAATCGGACGCAGCTTTGAAATATCAATTTTACCATTCTCTGATATAACAGACTCATCAACATTAACATTGACTATCTCACCTATAATATTTCCGTCCTCATTTATTTTTATTAATTTACACTCCAAAGTCATTGGCAGCTCATCAATAATCGGAGCATCTACATACTCGCTTTTTGTAGTGTGAAATCCCGCTTTTTCGAGTTTATTAGGCACTTTATTAGCAGAAACTATACCTATATAATCAGCCTCGACCGTATGGGAAGCATCTGCAAAACTAATTGTAAAAGCACCTTTTGCTTTTATATTTTGTGTTGTTTTATGGTCTTCGCTAAGACATAGAATGACCTTATTAACATCATAAATTCCACCCCACGCAGCATTCATTGCATTTGCATTACCATTTTCATCGTATGTGCCAACAATTAATACCGGCAGAGGATACATCCAAGTATTTGCTCCAAAATTTTTTCTCATAGTGATTACTCCTTTACATTTTAATATTAAAAAATGCCGCACCAAACAAAATTCAGTACAGCATTTAATTTAAATTTCGTATTACTTTACCATACTTGCAACTTCATCTGCAAAGTTGTCAGCACGTTTTTCAAGACCTTCACCTTTTTCAAAGCGAACAAATTCTTTGATTGCAATAGAACCACCAAGTTCCTTAGCAACTTTATCTGTATATTTTTGAACAGACAAGTCATTATCCTTAACGAATAACTGTTCAACCAAACAATTTTCCTTATAGAATTTACCAATCTTACCCATAACAATTTTTTCAGCGATTTCCGGCTTTTTACCCTCATTGATAACTTGCTCTTTAAGAATTTTCTTTTCGTGTTCGAGTACCTCAGCCGGTACTGACTCAGCGTTAAGGAAGCCCGGATTAGCAGCAGCAACTTGCATAGCTATATCCTTAGCATAAGCTGAAAAACCATCTTTATTAGATACATCTGTATCAAAGTTTACTAATACACCAATTCTGCCGTCAGCGTGGACATACGATACAACCGAACCTTCAAAACGACTGAAACGACGAATTTTTATATTCTCACCTATTGTAAGAACTTTTTCCTGTAATAACTCAGCAACAGTGCCTGTTCCTCCTACAACTGTTTCGGAGAGTAAAGCATCAACATCTGCCGGATTTTTTTCCATAACCGTATCTGCACAAGTCTTAACAAAAGCCTTGAAATCTGCATTTTTAGCAACGAAATCTGTTTCTGCATTAATTTCTATAACAACGCCTACCGTACCATCTGCATTTGTTTCAGCGAAAGCTACGCCCTCAGCTGCAATTCTTCCTGCCTTTTTAGCCTGTTTAGCAAGACCTTGCTCTCTTAAATAGTCAATAGCTGCGTCCATATCTCCATTAGACTCTGTAAGAGCCTTTTTACAATCCATCATACCACAGCCTGTTTTTTCTCTCAATAACTTTACATCTTGTGCTGTAAATGCCATAATATTAAACCTCCATTTATATAAATATACTTAGTTATTATTTTTAGAAAAATACCCGTACTTATTCGTGCGGGTATTTTGTCAAGTCAATAAAATTACTCTGCTGTTTCTTCTTTTTCTTCTTCAGTTTCAACAGCGGCTGCCCCCATTTGTCCCTCTTTACCTTCGATAATAGCGTCTGCTATTGCACCGGCAATAAGTTTTACTGCTCTTATAGCATCATCATTACCCGGTATAACATAGTCAATTTCGTCAGGGTCGCAGTTTGTGTCAACTATTGCAACGATTGGCAAACCCAATTTTTTAGCTTCTGCCACTGCAATTCTTTCTTTGCGTGGGTCAACTATAAATAAAGCACTTGGGATTTCTTTCATATCCTTAATACCGCCAAGGAATTTTTCAAGTTTTTCGATCTCAAGATTTAACTTTATAACTTCCTTTTTTGGGAGAAGTTCAAAAGTTCCGTCTGCCTCCATACTTCTAAGTTGTCTTAGACGGTCAATTCTGTGACGAATTGTTGTGAAGTTTGTAAGCATACCACCGAGCCATCTTGCGTTTACATAATAAGCACCGGCACGAATAGCCTCTTCTTTAACTGAATCCTGAGCTTGTTTTTTAGTTCCTACAAAAAGAACTGATTTACCTTCTACCGAAAGGTCACGAACGAAGTTATATGCTTCTTCAAGTTTCTTAACGGTTTTCTGAAGGTCGATAATATAGATACTGTTTCTTTCTGTAAAGATGTACTGAGCCATTTTAGGATTCCATCTTTTTGTTTGGTGACCGAAGTGTACACCGGCTTCCAAAAGTTGTTTCATAGATACTACTGCCATTGAATAGTCCTCCTTAGGTTTATTTATCCTCCACTAAAACATAAATTCGTACTACTGTTTTTTATTTTTAACAGAACCTAACGAATAAGTTTCAGCGTGTGAATTTCGTTAGAGATTATACCATATAGTTTCGGATAAGTCAATACTATATAAGAAAATAATTTATTTCAAAGTTGCAGGTCTGCAATAGACATATTACAGTAGTCAAAGCAGTAATTTAAAATTGCATATTGACAACAATATATAATAGTATTATAATATTTTTGTCACAATAGGACGGGGTACACCACCACGGGTGTATTGCCGTCCTTTTGTCTTTTTACAATAATTCAATAATAGAAAGGCTGATTTCGAGTGAGAATAAACGGCAAAACAATTTCATTAAAAGAAGAAATTAAACTTTCAGATTTTCTTGAACAAAACGGATACAATATAAATAGAGTAGCCGTTGAAAAAAATGGAAATATTATTCCGAGAGCCAAATTTTTAACAGAGATTATAAACGACAATGACATAATAGAAGTGGTAAGTTTTGTGGGTGGCGGCTGATATGTTAGAAATATCGCTAAACGGAAAAAAGACATTAACAAGCTGCAAAACAGCATTTGAACTTAGAGATAAAGAATTTAGTAACGGCAGTATTGTTATAGTAAATGGTTATCAGATATCGGAAGATACTATAATAAATAATAATGATAATATTTTTATAATACAAAAAGGTGTTATGCCCCCAAAAGAACAATTAGAGCTTATGATATGTGCAAGACATACACCAAAAGTTTATGATAAAATGAAAAATGCAACGGTTGGAATTGCCGGTTTAGGTGGACTTGGCTCAAATATAGCTATAAGCCTTGCAAGAATGGGTATAGGACATTTAATACTGATTGATTTTGATATAGTTGAGCCAAGTAATCTCAACAGACAGAGTTATTATATAAATCATTTAGGTATGCTAAAATGTATTGCTATGAAATCTCAGATTGAACAAATAAATCCGTTTATTAAAGTTACTGCTGTAAACGAATATCTTACGGAAAATAATGCTTGCCTGATATTAAAAGATTGCGATATAATATGCGAAGCATTTGACAATCCAAATTGCAAAGCTATGCTTGTTAATGAAATATTGGAAAAGTTACCTGATACACCATTAGTATGTAGTTCAGGAATGGCGGGTTATGAAAGTTCTAATACAATAAGAACAACAAATCCAATTAAAAATTTATATATCTGTGGCGACGGTGAAAATGGTGCAGAAATTGGTCGTGGACTTATGGCTCCAAGAGTTCAAATTTGTGCAGGTCATCAAGCGAATATGGCAGTGCGTTTATTATTAAATATTAAAGATTGTTAAAATATTGATATAAAGGAGTTTTTTATAATGAATAATGATAAACTTATAATTGGCGGTCACGAATTCAATTCAAGATTTATATTAGGCTCGGGTAAATTTTCACTCGATATGACTAAGGCTGTTATTGAAAATGGCGGGGTTGAAATGGCAACATTGGCATTAAGGCGTGCAAATAATGGCGGAGAAGAAAACATTCTCGATTATATTCCGGAAGGCATAACACTTTTGCCAAATACATCCGGTGCAAGAAATGCCGAGGAGGCAGTCAGAATAGCACGATTATCAAAAGAATTGGGCTGCGGAGATTTTGTTAAAATAGAAGTAGTAAGAGATAGTAAATATTTATTACCGGATAATTATGAAACTATTAAAGCAACAGAAATTCTCGCAAAGGAAGGCTTTATTGTAATGCCATATATGTATCCTGACTTAATTACGGCAAGAGAGCTTGTCAATGCAGGTGCATCAGCTATTATGCCGTTGGCAGCACCTATCGGAAGCAATAGGGGGCTTGTCACAAAAGAATTTATTAAAATACTTGTTGAAGAAATAGATTTGCCTATTATAGTTGATGCCGGTATTGGTAAACCATCGCAGGCGTGCGAGGCTATGGAAATGGGTGTTGACGCAATAATGGCTAATACGGCGGTTGCAACATCAGGTAATATTCCAATGATGGCGGAAGCATTTAAACTTGCTATAATAGCAGGAAGAATGGCATATTTGTCGGGTATCGGCAGAGTTCTTGAAAATAAAGGCGAGGCATCAAGTCCCCTAACAGGATTTTTAAATGACTGATAATTTTATAAGTATAGAAAGAAAGTGTTAAATTTGAAATTAAGAGAAACAAATCATATGGAATATATGGAAGGTATGGATAATATCGGCTCTGAAATTATGTATAAGGTTATCGGGGAAACTGAAAATTACGATTATAAAAAATATAAAGATAATGATGTTTTAAAAGTCCTGCAAAAAGATATAATTTCACTTGAGGATTACAAGGTATTATTGTCGCCTGCCGCCGAAAAATATCTTGAACCAATCGCACATAAGGCTAAAAAAGAAACTATGAAACATTTCGGTAATAGCATTAATATGTTTACACCATTGTATATAGCAAATTATTGTGAGAATTATTGCGTTTATTGTGGTTTTAACTGTATGAATAAAATTAATCGTGCTAAACTTACTATGAAAGAAATAGAAGAAGAAATGGCAGCTATTGCCGGTACAGGTCTTAAAGAAATATTATTATTAACAGGCGAATCAAGAAATATGTCAAGCGTAGAATATATAGGTGAAGCCGTTAAAATAGCCTGTAAGTATTTTTCAAGTATAAGCATTGAAATTTATCCGCTAAATGTAGACGAATACCGTTACCTTAGGGAATGTGGTGCGGACTATGTGTGCGTCTATCAGGAAACATACGATACAGATAAATATGAGGAAGTACACTTATTCGGTCATAAGAGAATTTATCCATATAGATTTAATGCACAGGAAAGGGCATTAATGGCAAATATGAGAGGTGTTTCATTCGGTGCGTTATTGGGTTTGGGAGATTTCAGAAAAGACGCATTTGCAGCAGGATTACACGCATCTTTAATACAAAAAAAATATCCACACGCTGAAATATCATTCTCAATACCAAGATTAAGACCATATATAAATAATTCTGACAACAATCCTAATGATGTTCACGAAAAACAATTATTACAAGTAATGTTGGCATACAGACTATTTATGCCTTATGCCGGTATAACCATATCAACAAGAGAAAGAGCAGGTTTTAGGGATAATGTAATTGGTATCGCAGCAACAAAAATTTCCTCCGGCGTTAAGGTTGGCGTAGGTGGTCACGGTAAAGACGAGAAAGGTGACGAACAATTTGAAATTGCCGATTCAAGAAATGTCAAGGAAATACACGATATGATTATAAGTAAAGGTTTGCAGCCTGTTTATAATGACTATATAAGGTTATAAAGCTATGAAGATAATTGTAACTAACAGAAAATTATGTACTATTAATTTTTTAGATAAGATAGAACAATGTGCAAGTGAAAATCCTTGCCGTATTATATTAAGAGAAAAAGATTTATCATACAACGAATATTCAAAATTGTATTTTAAATGTAAAAATATATGCGATAAATACAATATTCCTTTGTTTGTTCATTCATTCTTTGATTTTGCACTTGATAACAATATAAAAAATGTTCACTTGCCATTTAATCTTTTTAAAGAAAATATTTCTAAATTAAATAATATAACTAAGGGCGTATCCATACATAGTATAGATGAAGCGGTTACAGCCCAAAATTTAGGTGCGGATTATATAATAGCAGGACATATATTTGCGACTGACTGTAAAAAAAATATTGCCCCTCGTGGACTTGGATTTCTTGAAGATATTGTAAAATCTGTAAATATTCCTGTTTTTGCGATAGGTGGAATTAATGACGAAAATAAACATTTAATATATGAAAAAAATGCAAAAGGATATTGTATTATGTCATCAGCTATGAAGTAAATAAACTTAAGGGTTAGAATAAGATATTCTAACCCTTAAAAATATTTAATAAAAAACTGAATTAAACCTTTATTAGTCTTTTTTATAAGTTGTTCCAAAGGCATTAATGGTAGCAACATCAGGTTGATTGATAGTCAACTTTGTTCCAATGAGTTCCTTATAGTATTCTGTTTGAACAGCGTTTATAGTTATAATATAATCACCATTATTTCCTATTTCGTATGTTCCCTCTGCAAACAACGAAGTATTATAATAAGAAACATCTTTAAATTCAACTTTTTTATCTTTCTTATACATTATTATTTGACCGCCCTCGCTATCTGTGAAAATGTCATCAGAAGTTTTATTAGTAATACTGTCAATATTTAAAATAGATTTAACTTTGTCAAGTATAGGATCAATAATAAAATCAATGTCATCAGTTGTTCGATACCAAACAGCTACTAAAGCAAGGGCTAATGTAAATATACAAAGAAACTTTTTCATATATGTTTGCCCCCTTGGTAATTTGTAAATATATTACATTATACCACAAACATAAATGTAATTAACTGTAAAAAAGAAATATAAAATTTTAAAGTTTATATAGTTTAAAGGGAATTTTTGTGAATAAAGTACAATATCTGTTTTATATAAATACAAAGTCAAAATTTATTTAAATATTTTGTATAAGGTAAAAAATTTAAAATAAAAATATGTATTGATTAATCGGGAATATAGTGATATTATATTTTATGAAAGAGCATCTTCTATTACATCATAAAGATGTATTAGAGATAACTTGCCACTATTACATCTGTCAACAAGAACTTCGGCATCTTGTTTATTTAGAAATATATCGGGAACATAAGCAACCAACTTCTTATCATTATTAAGTATTTCGTACGCACAAATTCCAAATGATGTGTAGTTTCCGTTGTCTGTATCCCACATATTGCTTTCAGTGATTTTGTATATAATCATATTCAATTGACACTCCTTGATATAAATGTTATTGTGATAAAATTATAACCTATAAGTTCTAATGTTTGTTTTAATCACTGAAAAAATCAAATATTTTATTGAATTTGACAATTATAATTAAGTAAAGGAATGTTATGGAATGAGGATTGCAATTTGTGATAATAATTCTCTTGACAGAGAGTTAGCTGTTGAATTATTAACTAATTATTTTGAAAGAAAGTATATTAATATTGATTTTACTGAATATTCAAACGGCACTAATTTAATATATGATATTGAAGATAATATCAATTTTGATATAGTATTCCTTGAAATATATATTAAAGAAATAAATGGGATAGAGATAGCTGAAAAACTTGGAAAAATTCACTTTAATGGTAAAATAGTATTTTTAACCTCAACACCGGATTTTGTTTTTTCAGGATATGATGTTGGTGCTGTTGATTATTTGTTAAAAAACAAAGATATAAAAATTTTTAATGACATAGTGAATAAAAATATTATTAATAATAATTTTGTGAATAATTACGATATACTATGCAAAATAAGTGAAAATTTTATAAAGGAAGATATAAATTATAAACACTTATATGACATAACAAAAGAAGTTTTAAAAAATTGGGATACAGAAAGTATTAACGATTTATTTAAACCTAAAAATATAAAACAGTTATATGAAATTATAAACTTAATCTTAAAAAGCTATTCATCAATCGAATTGCAATTTTTAGAAGAACATAGTATGGAAAAATTTGAACGCTCAATGAATAGAATTTTACGCAGTTATAATGTTAATGTTTATCATATAAAATACAGAAATCAATTTATAACAATTCCGTATTACAATATAATTTATGTGGAAAGCAATAATTCAAAATGTATTATGCATAGCATCGATGGCAACAAATATACTATATATAAAAAATTAGATGAAATAGAAATTGAACTGAATTGCAAACAATTTTTGAGATGTCATAAAAGTTATTTAGTAAATATGAATTATATCAGACAGGTTGATAAACAATTTATAATGTCAAACGGTGACTGTGTTTCAATAAGACAAAGAAACATTAAAACAATAAGAGATAAATATTTAAATTATATAAATAATAAAAAATAAAAAATTACCCTATATGGTGATGTTCTCCCCCGCCTACGCTAATGCTTAGAGGCGAGAACTTCCTGTTTCGGCGAGTTTATTTTTCGTTCGATAGCACCTATGTACTGAACATAAGCGAGCCAACCCTGTGTATCACACAAGCAATTCAGCCCTCCGCCTACATAGGCGGGGGACTTCTTGCCCATTGAGTTAAATAGTGTATAACAAATTCTAACAAAAATAGGTTAATATAAAATCATTATAATATTATATAAGAAAGTGCATTAACCATCATACACATTATTACTCCTAAAATTGTTGGAATTAATACAGATAGCGATGTCCATTTTATACTTTTAGTTTCCTTATAAATAGTCATACAGGTAGTAGCACAAGGAAAATGACATACTGAAAATATTACAGTGCATATAGCCGTAATATATGTCCAGCCATTATTAACAAGTATTTGATGTAACTGTTCCAAACTTTCATATTCCATCATCCCGCCTGTTGACAAATAAGCCATCAGTACTATTGGTATAAATATTTCGTTTGCCGGAAATGCAAGTATAAATGCCATTAATATTACACCGTCAAGTCCCATTAACCTTGCAAAAGGATTTAAAAAACTCGTACATATATTTAATATTGAATTATCCCCTACACTGATATTTGCCATCACCCATATTATTACTCCGGCTGGTATCGCCGCTATAACTGCCCTTCCTAATATATGCAGCGTTCTGTCAAATATACTGCGAACTATTACTTTTAATATTTGAGGTTTTCTATATGGCGGCAATTCAAGCACAAAACTTGATGGTATTCCTTTTAAAATTGTTAACGATAAAAATTTTGATATTAACAAAGTCATACATACACCAAATATTATTACCCCTAATAATATTAACGCTGAAACTATTGATTTTAGAGGTGCTATCACTCCACCAACCAAAAACATACTTATTATTGCTATAATCATTGGAAATCTTCCATTACAAGGAACCAAATTATTTGTTAAAATAGCAATAAGTCGCTCTCTCGGAGAATTAATAATCCTACAACCTGTTACACCGCAAGCATTACATCCAAATCCCATACACATAGCATATATAATTTTGTAATAATAAAAAACCAGATAGAGAGTACTTCCCTATCTGGTTTTTGCTGTTTTTTAGTTATTTAATTATGAGTTTCTGATTAACGTATATCAAATTTTTGTTTTTTATATTGTTGTCAGATGCAAGTTTATCAACAGTTGTATTGTATTTCTTTGCTATTGATGAAAGCGTATCGCCTTTTTTTACTTTATATAAAATCACTTCTTTCTCTTTTGGAATTTTAAGAACCATACCGGGATATATAACATCATTTTTCAGATTATTTGCTTCTGATATTTTGACATATCTAAGTCCATTACCCAAAAATTCTTTTGCAATATCCCATAGAGTATCGCCCTGTACAACTGTGTAATTTATATAATTCCTATTATCATTTTTATTATCCTGAGGAAGATTTTCTTCCTTTTTTATAAAGTCCGTATATGATATATCTGTATCTACATCACCATTAATACCATTTACTTTTCCGGCGAACAAGTTTTGCCATATATCGCATTTGATATTTGGCTGTTCGCTGTTAGGATATGACAGCCATAAATAATAATCTTTTAATCTGTCCATATCTATTTTATTTTTTATGAAATCATAATTAGTATATATACAAGGCTTGTACCCTTTTTCTTTTACTCTTTCACAAAATGCAATCATACAGTCTGTGATTTCTTTTTTAGTAAGCGGATTGTTCTTTAGACTGTCATATTCAAAGTCAAATGCAACCGGAAATTCTATTTTATCTTTGTAGTCCTCTATTAACTTGATACAAAAATCTGCTTCACCTTTTGCCTTTTCGGCACTTGTGGCATAAGAAAAATGATATACCCCGACTTTTATATTATTTTCAATAGCACCCTTAATATTGTTTGTAAATTGCTTGTCTATCTGATTGGGGCTTTCACT
>CANQPS010000004.1 GCA_947625785.1 uncultured Clostridia bacterium | reverse complement strand
ATATTCCTCCATAGCTCAGTCGGTAGAGCACTCGGCTGTTAACCGAGTTGTCGTTGGTTCGAGTCCAACTGGGGGAGTTTTTTAGGACCAATAGCTCAGTTGGTTAGAGCAACCGGCTCATAACCGGTTGGTCCGGGGTTCGAGTCCCTGTTGGTCCATAGTCATAGAGATTATCAGAAATTTATTTTCTGGTAATCTCTTTTTTAGTATAATGTTTTTTGCAGGATACAATAAAAATGATAAAACAGCTTTTATTCAGTGGATTTAATATATTATAAAAAATGGAGATAAATTATGACAGATTTAGAATTTTATGATAATTTATTAAAAGAGTGTGAGGAAAATGCAAAGTACAGCTATATAACATCAATATTCAATGTATTTTTTTTAAATAATAACGATATGAAATATAGAGCATCTAAGGTAATGGAAAAATGGTTAGATAAATCTCATTTTAAGGATATATGTAATATACAACATAATCGTCAATGGTATGATGAGTATTACGGATACTCGAGATTCATCAGAGGAAAAAGTTATAATGCAGAAGATTTTTTGACATATCAAATGTCAGATAAACAGAAATTTGCTGTAATAGTTTTTGCAAGTTTTCATTCTAACGGATACATCAGGGAAAGTGCATTACGATTACTAAAAAATTATGATAATTCATTACCATATATAGCTTTCAGAGTCAATGATTGGGTTGAACCTATCAGAAAAATCGCAGAAGACATTTTTATTGAGAAGATTTATTCTGTTAGTACAGATGAGCTGATTAATTCTTTGCCATACATATATAAACTTTATTACAGTACAAGAAGAAATCAATATATATTAGATTTAATAAATAAAAGATTTAATTCCGATGATGGTGTTGTTACATTGTCGAAAGGCTTAGAAAATAATGATATATATATTAGAAAAATATGTATTTCATTGCTCTTAAATATGATTGATATAGATAAATATACAATATTTGCAAATTACTTGCCAAAAGAAAGAGAACCTTTCTTACGCAGAAAAATATATTTGAATTTAATAAAAGACGGATATAATGTACTTGAAATAAGCGATGATTTTATTAAAGACAAACTGCCGGCAAACAGGTCAATGGCTTTAAGATATATATATGAAAATGACAAGGAAAATTCTCTTAATAAGGGAATAAATATGTTGTTGGATAAAGATGCAAGTGTCAGAGAGTTATCACAAAGAATAGTGAGGGAATTAAGTCCTAACACAAATATACACGAATTTTATCTAAAATCTATAAATATCAAACCTCAATCTGCAATTTTGGGACTTAGTGAAACAGGCAATATAAATGATTGTGCAATAATAGAAAAATATCTTTATTCAGATAAACCGGTAATCATTCGTGCAGCTATGACAGCGTTATTGAGGTTGGATTTAAAGAAATATCAACATTGTATAATTGAAATGCTATTATCCAAACATTGTGGTGTTGTAAAAACTGCTAAACTTCTGATAGAAAAATATTATATTCAGGATTTTGATAGAATATATCAAATATACCAAACATCAAATCTGAGTAACACAAGAATTAAATGTCTGACATTGTTATTTAAGGATACAAAATGGAAAAGACTAATATATATGCTGAGAGCTTTAAGTGATACCGATGACAATATAAGAAATTTATCTTTATCAGCCATTAATAGTTGGGAATGGAATTATAACCGTTCCTTTGTTCCTATTAGCGAAAGTGAAGAAATGTTGATAAAAGAACTTATTCTTAAAAACGAAAAATATTTGGGCAAATCTAAGGCAAGGAAATTACTGTTTTTAATAAAATGAACTGCAATTTTTAAGATTAAAGGTAACTTAATTTAACATAATGTGAATATATAGGTTTATTGAACTTAACATTTTTATATTATATAATCGTTTTAAGAAAGAAGGCGGTAATATGATAGGGGATAATCTTAAATTTTTAAGAATAAAGTATAAATATACTATGGAGGTACTGGCTGAGAAAATAGGAGTATCAAGACAGTCTGTTGCAAAATGGGAGAATAATGAAACCTTACCGGATTTATTGAAATGTAATGAACTTGCAAAAATATATGATATAAGCATAGATGCACTCGTAAATGGAACAATAGAAGAACTTTTATCAAAAGAAGATGAGAAAAATAAGGTTATTGTTGGATTAACAACGGTAGATAATAATGGCTGTATAAAATTGCCGGAAAAAGCATTTAGTATTTTCGGTATAAATATAGGCGATAGTCTTATATTGTTGGGAGATAAGTCAAAAGGTGGGATTGCTATGGTAAAGGTTGATAATAATAATTGGATTTTAAAGGAATGATTTTTTATGACGGCAATTACAACAAAAAATCTTACTAAAAAGTATAAAGATAAAATTGTAGTATCCTCCCTAAATTTGGAAATACAACAAGGAGAATTATTTTCTTTATTGGGGACAAATGGTGCCGGTAAAACTACATCAATTAAAATGTTATCAAGTTTAATTATGCCAACAAGCGGTGAGATTATCATTGATAATAAAAATATTAAGGATAATCGCACAGAAATAAAACAAATTATAAATTTATCACCGCAGGAAACGGCTATTGCACCAAATTTGACGGTATTAGAAAATCTTAGATTTATGGCAGGTGTTTATGGCATAAAGAATAAAAAAGAAAAAATTAATAAACTTATAGATGATTTTAATTTAGAGGAAGTTAAAAATCAAAAATCTAAAACATTATCAGGCGGTTGGCAAAGAAGATTATCAATAGCATTAGCTTTGATAAATGAACCTAAAATTCTATTCTTAGACGAACCAACATTGGGATTAGATGTTATCGCAAGACGGGAATTATGGAAGATTATTAGGAAACTTAAAGGTAAAATAACGATTATTTTAACAACACACTATATGGAGGAAGCTGAACAATTATCGGATAGAATAGGCATTATGTCAAAGGGCAGTTTATTATGTATAGGCACTCCGAATGAATTGATTAAAAGAGCTGAAACCAATAATTTTGAAGATGCTTTCGTAAAGTTGGCTATGGGAGATTATATGGAATGAAAACACTAAATTTTGCAAACAGAAATTTTAAGGAAATTATAAGAGACCCATTAAGTTTAATTTTTTCCATATTGCTGCCGTTATTTTTATTATTTATTTTTCAGCAGTTTGAAATTCCAAGTAATGTATATAAAATAGAAAATTTTACACCCGGTATATTAATATTTAGTTTTTCGTTTCTAACACTTTTTACAGCAACATTAATTTCAAAAGACAGAGCAACATCACTTTTAACAAGATTATGTGCAAGTCCTATGAAAGCAAGCAATTACATAATAGGGTATATATTGTCTATATTACCATTGGTATTAGTGCAAAATTTATTGTTTTTTATTGTTGCAATTATATTGGGATTAAAGTTTACTTTTAATATTATATTATCGGTATTTATTTCAGTTCCTGTATCAGTTTTATTTATAGCATTGGGATTAATTGTTGGCTGTATAACTTCTGATAAGGCATCAGCAGGTGTTTCAAGTATAGTAGTTCAGCTTGTAGCTTTTACAAGTGGTATTTACTTTGAACCTGAAATGCTGAAGGGATTTTTTAAAACAATTTGTGAAATACTCCCATTTTCGCATTGTTTAAATATTATCAAATCAGTGCTTAATAATAATTATGATAATATATCTAATCCTATAATAATAATTTTAATATATATAATGGCAGCACTAATAATTGCAGCTGCTTTATTCAATAATAAATTGAAAGGTGACAGCAAATAATTTTAAAATATGATATTTGATGCTGAGCTTTACTCCCACGAGGGCTTTGCTCTCGACCCGTTAAGAGAAATTTTTGAAAAAAGTTCTCTTAAAATTCTCAAAAACTTTTAACTTTTTAAATGTAAAAGTTTTCGGTCAAGCCTTTTTCAAAAGGCTTGTAGGTTAAGGGCGGAACTATTATAGGGCGTGGGGCAATGTCACACCGCCAATACAAAAAATAACAAAAAATTATCATTATCTATTGACAAATGTCATACAATAGAGTATAATACTGAAAGTAAAAACAAAGCAAAGCAGTTTTTATACAATGCTTTCACCTACAAGGTTAAATAAGTCTGTTGTGGGTCAATACATTTTTTCGCATTTCTCTTTTTTGGGAAATGTATTTTTGCGAAATTATGCAAGTATTGAGGCACAACAGATTTCTTTGATATATCTGCTGTGCTTTTGTAATTTTAAATTTATTAGGTATTTTTTGGAGGTGTTTACCCATTAGCAGCAAGGAACTACAAATCAATGAAGAAATTCGTGATAAGGAAATTCGTGTTATCGACTCAGAAGGCGGACAATTAGGTATAATGTCGGCTGCTCAGGCCTTAGAAAAGGCAATTCAAAAAAATCTTGATTTAGTTAAAATCGCTCCACAGGCTGTGCCGCCTGTTTGTAAGATTATGGACTATGGTAAGTATCGTTTTGAACAGGCCAAAAAGGAAAAAGAAGCTAAAAAAAATCAGCGTGTGGTGGATATTAAAGAAATCAGATTATCGCTTAGTATTGATACAAACGATTTTAATACAAAAGTTAAACACGCAGAACGCTTTATAAAAGGTGGCGACAAAGTAAAAGTATCTATTCGTTTCAGAGGCAGAGAGATGGGACATCCTGAAATTGGTAATGATATAATGGATAGATTTGCCAATTCTTGTTCGGAGTTTGCAAATGTGGAAAAACCGGCAAAGCTTGAAGGACGCAGTATGCTTATGTTCTTAGCTCCAAAACCAAATAAGTAATAATTTAATTTTCTTTAATAAGGAGGGGCAAATATTATGCCTAAAATTAAAACACATAGTGGTGCTAAAAAACGCTTTAAGATTTCTAAAAATGGTAAGGTTCTTCGTGCACACACAAATAAAAGACATATATTAAACAAGAAAACTACAAAGCGTAAAAGAGGATTAAGAAAAACTGCTGTTACAGATAAAACAAATGTAGCACAAGTAAAAAGATTGCTCCCATATCAATAATATTTTAGCTTTGGGAAACTTAACTTAAAAAAAACCAATTTCGGAGGTAATATAAAATGGCTCGTGTAAAGGGTGCTATGGCAACTCGCAAGAGAAGAAAAAAGACTTTAAAACTTGCAAAGGGTTATTGGGGTGCAAAAAGTAAGCACTTTAAAATGGCTAAAGAAGCCGTAATGAAATCAGGCAATTATGCCTATATCGGTCGTAAACAGCGTAAGCGTGACTTCCGCCGTTTATGGATTACAAGAATTTCAGCAGCGTGCAAGATGAACGATATCAATTACTCTAAGTTTATGAATGGCTTGAAGAAAGCCGGTATCATACTTAATCGTAAGATGCTTGCGGAAATCGCAATCGCAGATGCTGCAGCTTTTACAAGTCTTGTTGAAAAAGCAAAGACTGCTTTATAATTTGTTAAAGAAATGCGTCTGAGGAGATTTCTCAGACGCTTTTTGATTTTAAAAACGGTGATTACTTATGATTACAAGCAAAGATAATGATTTAATTAAACAAATATCAAGGCTCTTGGGCAGTGCAAAGTTTAGACAAGAAAAAAAACTTTTTATTGCCGAAGGACTTCGTTTGTCGGTCGATGCTATGGAAAGTAATATTAATATAAAATATCTCCTATATACATCAAAGGCAAAGGAAAAATATATTGAAGAAATACAAAAATTACAATTATATTCTCAAAACAGTTATGAAGTTAGCGAAAAAATTTATAATAATATATCGGATACAAGTACACCACAAGGTGTTATGTGCGTGTGCAAAACTATTGACAATTCCTTTTCATTGAGTACAATGGATAGAATAGGAAAATATATTGCATTAGAACATATACAAGACCCTTCAAATCTCGGCAATATTTTAAGAACAGCCGAAGCCCTCGGTATTAGCGGCATAATAATGTCAGATAATTGTTGCGATATATATAGTCCAAAAGTTGTTAGAGGCAGTATGGGGGCAGTGTTTAGAGTGCCTTTTCTAATTACGGACGATTTTTTAAAATTTATGGTTGAAAGTAAAAAATATAATTTTAGTATCTATTCGGCAGTACCCAACAGAAATACAAAGTCTGTTACGGAGGTGTCATTTGATAAAGGTGTAATAGTGGCTATCGGTAATGAGGGTAACGGTTTAACCAAAGAAGTTATTAATGTTTCAGAAAGTATAACTATCCGTATGGGAGGTAAAGCAGAATCTTTAAATGCCGCTGCTGCTGCATCAATACTTATGTGGGAAATGCTAAGATAGGATTTTTAAGTTTATTGAAACATTTTAAAAAAGCGAGGAGATTATGGAAGATTTACAAATATATTGGATATGGCTGCAGGAAATATTAGGGTACGGAAATTCTAAAATCCTTACCATAAAAAGATTATATGATAAAATAGAAGATTTTTACAATAGCAGTGAAAGAGATTATAAACTTTGCGGTTGCTTTACCCCGGGAGAGTTAAGAAAATTATCCAATAAAAATATAGATAAAGCTGTACAAATAAAAAATAAGTGTATTGAAAGAGGATATAAGATAATTACTTATGATGATGAAATTTATTCTAAAAGATTGAAACAAATTTATAATCCCCCCTGTGTGCTTTATGTATGGGGAGATATGGAAGATATAGATAACCAATTTGCAATATCAATAGTGGGAACAAGAAAAGCAACAGCGTATGGCTTGAAAAATTCCTATGAAATAGCATATAATTTAGCAAGTTGTGGTACAATGGTGATAAGCGGTGGAGCATTGGGAATAGATTCGGCAGCTCATAGAGGTGCATTGGAAGCAGAAGGTAAAACCATATGTGTTCTTGGCTGCGGAATAGATTACAGCTATCTTAAAGAAAATGAGGGTATGAGAAAAGCTATCTCTAAAAACGGTGCGGTAATTTCGGAATATCCGCCCGGAACAAGCCCCTCAGCAGGAAATTTTCCTATGCGAAACCGTATAATATCAGGGCTGTCATTGGGAACTGTAATTATTGAGGCAGGCGAAAAAAGCGGTTCGCTTATCACAGCCGGTAATGCCCTGCAACAAAACAGAGAAGTTTTTGCATTATTAGGAAGCGTATCTAACAGTAAGTCAAATGGAACAAATTCCCTTATAAAAAATGGTCTTGCAATACCAATAACAGATTTTAAAGATATATTAAAGGAATTTGACTCCGATTATATTAGAGATATGCTTAAATATCAAAATTTATTGAATAATAATATTAATCAGAGTGAAGTTTCAAAAAATAAAAATAGTAATATTAATACAAGTGTTACAAATATAGATATTACAGAAAACGAAACGGATTTATCAGATTTTTCCGATGAAACAAAGTTAATTTATAATTGTATAGGTAATGAACCTGTACATATAGACGATATTGCAGCGAAATCAAATTTATCAATTAATATTGTTTTACAGGCTGTAACAGAACTGGAACTTTCCGGATTAATAAGTACATTATCAGGAAGAAGATATATTCGTAATTGATTAGATTTTTTAGTGGAGTGGATATAATGTCAAATTTAGTTATTGTTGAATCACCTGCAAAAGCTAAAACTATAAAAAAGTATTTAGGTTCAGGTTACGAAGTTATAGCATCTATGGGACATATAAGAGATTTGCCTGAAAATAAACTAAGTGTAGATATAAGACACCATTTTAAACCTAATTATGAAATAATTAAAGGTAAAGAAAAACTTGCTGATGACCTTATCAAGCACGCTAAAAAAGCAGATAAGATTTACCTTGCTACCGACCCTGACCGTGAAGGCGAAGCAATATCTTGGCATTTAGCATATTTGCTTAATTTGGATTTGAAAGATAAAAACAGAGTTACATTCAACGAAATTACTAAAACGGGCGTTACTAATGGTATGAATAATCCAAGAGAAATTGATATAGATTTGGTTAATGCTCAACAGGCAAGAAGAATACTTGACAGACTTGTAGGATATAAATTAAGTCCTTTTGTATCTCAAAAAATAAGACGGGGACTTTCAGCGGGCAGAGTTCAATCAGTAGCGGTCAGAATTATAGTAGACAGAGAAAATGAAATAAAGGCATTTGTTCCGGAAGAATATTGGAGTATAGATGCAAAATTAATTGCAAAAGGTATAAGAAAAGCATTTGCATCAACATTTTATGGTGATGTAAATGGAAAAATAAAAATTACAAATTCTGAACAGGCACATAAGATACTTGACGAAGTTAAAGACGGTGAATTTAAAGTATTAAAAGTCAAAAACGGTACAAGAAAGCGTCAGCCGTCACCACCATTTATAACATCTACTTTGCAGCAAGAAGCATCGAGAAAATTGGGTATGCAGTCTAAGCGTACAATGAGAATAGCACAGGAGTTATATGAAGGTATTGAAATAGAAGGAATGGGTGCAGTTGGCCTTATAACATATATGAGAACAGACTCGTTAAGATTATCAGAAGACGCTATAAATGATGCGACCGAATATATAAAAACAACTTGGGGAGATAAATATTTGCCGTCAAAACCAAGACATTTTAAATCAAGGGCAAATGCACAGGACGGTCACGAGGCTATCAGACCAACTATTATTTCTCTTGAACCCTCAAAAATAAAATCGAATCTGACATCGGACCAATATAAACTTTATAAATTAATATGGGAAAGATTTATAGCTTGTCAGATGGCAGAAACAATCCAGAAAACTACACAAGCAGATATTATATGTAATGGATATATTTTTAAGTCGTCAGGTTACAGAGTTGACTTTGACGGATATACTATATTGTATGTTGATAGCCTTGATAAAAGTGAAGACAATGAGTTGACACTGCCGCCTCTTGAAAAAGATATGATTTTAAAAGTGAAAGAAATTTTACCTAATCAACACTTTACACAGCCACCGGCGAGATATACCGAGGCATCTCTTATAAAAGCACTCGAAGAATATGGTATAGGAAGACCTTCAACCTATGCGGCAACTATATCAACGATAACAAGTAAAGAATATGTTAAGCGTGAAGCAAAGGCTTTAGTTCCTACCGAATTGGGTGAGGTTACTACCAATCTTATGAAGGAAAAATTTCCTAATATAGTTAATGTTAAATTTACGGCACAAATGGAAGAAAATCTTGATACGGTAGAAAAAGGCAATTTACAGTGGAATAAATTGCTTGAAGAATTTTATACAGATTTTTACGAAACTTTAAAAAAAGTAAAGGCAGAAATGAAAGATGTAAAAATTCCGCTTAAAGAAGATTTAACTGACTATATTTGTGAAAAGTGTGGAAGACAAATGGTTGTTAAAGTCAGCAGATTTGGAAAGTTCATAGCTTGTCCGGGTTATCCTGAATGTAAAAATATTAAGAAATTTGTTACTGAAATAGGAGTTCCTTGTCCAAAATGCAACGGAAATATTATTGTTAAAACTACAAAAACAAAACGAGTGTTTTATGGCTGCAGTAATTATCCGGACTGTGATTTTGTATCTTGGAACCAGCCGATAGCAGAAAAATGCCCTAAATGTAATGGCATACTCTATAAAACAAAAGGTAAGAAAGCAAAAATTATTTGTGGTACGGAAGGCTGCGGATTTGAAAAAGCAATAGAGGAGTAAAACTATATATGTCTACTATAAAAGTAATAGGTGCAGGACTTGCAGGTTGTGAAGCGGCATATCAAATAGCTGAAAGAAATATTGAGGTTGAGCTTTATGAAATGAAACCACATAAAAAAACACCTGCACATAAATCAGATAATTTTGCAGAGCTTGTATGTTCAAATTCGTTAAAGGCTATGAGGTTAGAGAGTGCTGCGGGTTTGTTAAAAGAGGAAATGAGAATGTTAAATTCACTTTTGGTAAAATGTGCTGATAAGTGTAAAGTACCGGCGGGTGGAGCATTAGCAGTAAACAGAGATGATTTTTCCTCAATGGTTACAAATATTATAAAAAATCACCCAAATATTAAAGTAATCGAAAAAGAGGTCACTGAAATACCAACTGATAATATTACCGTTATAGCGTCCGGACCTTTGACATCAGAAATACTTGCAGATAAAATTTTTGATATATGTGGCGGAAGTCTTAGCTTTTTTGATGCTGCTGCTCCGATAGTTAAAGCAGAAAGTATAGATGTGAATTACGCATTTACGGCATCAAGGTATGACAGAGGAGAAGATGATTATATTAATTGTCCTATGAATAAAGAGGAATATGAGGCGTTTTATGAACAGCTTGTATCCGCTGAAAGAACACCCCTCCATAATGTAGATGTTGCCAATCCGAAAGTTTATGAAGGTTGTATGCCGGTGGAAATTATGGCACAACGAGGAATTGATACGCTAAGATTTGGAGCTATGAAACCTGTGGGACTAAAAGACCCTCGTACAAATCATAGACCTTGGGCAGTCTTACAGCTAAGAACAGAAAATGCGGACAAAACAATGTATAATCTTGTGGGATTTCAGACTAACCTAAAATTTGGCGAGCAAAAAAGAGTTTTTGGTATGATACCTGCTTTGAAAAATGCAGAGTTTATAAGATACGGCGTAATGCACAGAAATACATTTATAAATTCGCCTATGCTGCTAAATGCTGACTTTAATCTGAGAATAAATAATAATATATTTTTTGCAGGTCAGATTACAGGAGTTGAGGGTTATATGGAATCGGGAGTGTCCGGACTTATGGCAGGAATTAATGCTGTAAGAAAATTAAAAAATTTAAATCCCCTGATATTGCCAAAAGAAACAATGACAGGTGCTTTAAGCAGATATATAAGTGATGTTTCAGTTAGTAATTTTCAGCCTATGGGGGCTAATATGGGAATATTGCCGCCGCTTGAAATTCATATAAAAGATAAAAAGGAACGAGCAAAACAATATGCCGGTCGTTCGCTGGCTATACTTAATCAAATGAAGGAAAAAGGTGAATTGATATGAAAATCATAGTCGATGCTTTTGGGGGAGATAATGCCCCATTGGAGATTATTAAAGGCTGTGAAATGGCAGTTAATGAAAAAAACTGCAATATTATTCTTGTAGGAAAAGAAGATATTATAAATAAAGTTTCACAGGAGAATAATATATCTCTGAAAAATATTGAAATAGTAGATGCACCGGATATAATATCAATGAATGAAGCAGGCAGTGAAATAATGAAGTCAAAAAATAACTGCTCTATGGCTGTTGGATTAAAAATATTGTCAGAAGGCAAGGGTGATGCCTTTGTAACAGCAGGCAATAGTGGTGCAGTTGTAGTTGGTGCAACACTTATGGTTAAGCGTATAAAAGGTATAAAAAGACCGGCGTTTGCACCTGTTATGCCAAATATGGCAAGTAATTTTATGCTTATAGACAGTGGTGCTAATATAGATTGTCGTCCTGAAATGTTACAGCAATTCGGAATAATGGGTTCTATATATATGGAAAAAGTTATGAATTATAAAAATCCAAGAGTTGCACTGTTAAATGTGGGTGTTGAGGACCATAAAGGCGGAGATTTACAACATCAGGCTTTTGAATTACTTAAAAACAGTAAAATCAATTTTATAGGTAATGTTGAGGGCAGAGATATTCCTTTTGACGCAGCAGATGTTATTGTCGCAGATGGATTTACGGGGAATGTTTTTTTAAAGACATACGAAGGTACGGCGATAGCTATTTTAAATAGATTTAAAGCTGTCTTAGGTAAAAATTTAAAAACAAAAATTTCAGCCGGTCTGATAATGTCGGATTTAAAAGATTTGAAAAAAACACTGGACTATAATGAGTATGGAGGAGCACCTATAATGGGTGTTTGCAGACCTGTATTTAAGGCACACGGAAGTTCAAAAGCTAAAACAATTAATAATGCGATACTGCAAACCATATCTTATGTAGAAGGTAATGTGATAAGTGAAATTACAAAAGCAATAGAAGATTTACATATGAAGTAAAGGAGTTTGATATTATGGAAGAATTACAGCAAAAATTAAACTACAATTTCAAGAATATAGGCTACTTAAAAACAGCTTTGACACACTCATCTTATGCTAATGAATCAAAAGACAGCGAAAAGTGTAATGAACGATTAGAGTTCCTTGGTGATGCGGTATTAAGTATAATAGTTTCAGATTATATATTTAGAAATTGCCCTAAAATGCCGGAAGGTGAACTCACAAAATTAAGAGCGTACCTTGTATGCGAAAAAAGTTTATGTAAATTTGCAAAAGAACTTGGCCTTGGGAAGTATCTTAGATTAAGCAGGGGTGAAATGCATTGCGGCGGAAATGAAAGGTCATCTATTTTAGCAGACGCATTTGAGGCCGTAATTGCATCAATTTATATGGACGGTGGAATTGTTCCGGCTACTGAATTTGTAATGAGATATATTAAGCCGGAAATTGATAATCCCAAACATATGGATTTTAAGGATTATAAAACAACTTTACAGGAAATTATTCAACAAAATCCCGAAGAACATCTTGAATATGTTCTTGTTGGAGAAAGCGGACCGGACCATAAAAAACATTTCGTAGTTGAAGTACACTTAAATAGTAATGTTATCGGAAAGGGCGGCGGAAGAAGCAAAAAAGAAGCCGAACAACAAGCCGCAAGAGAAGCACTGGAGTTGATGGGATATTAATAAAAGTAAACACTATAATGTAGCATTATTTATTCCACATAATGGCTGTCCGTATCAATGCAGTTTTTGTAATCAAAAGCAAATAACGGGTGTTACTGTTCAGCCAAAAGCACAAGATGTTGTAAATGCAATTAATATTGCAAAGGCCAGTCTTGGAGAAAAAACTAAACAAACAGAAATTGCTTTTTTTGGCGGTAGTTTTACGGCGATTAACAGAGATTATATGTTATCTTTGCTTGACGCAACTGTCCCATATATCTCAAATAATGATTTTTATGGAATAAGGATTTCTACAAGACCGGATAAAATAGATAATGAAGTTTTATCTGTTTTAAAAAAATATGGTGTTACATCTATTGAATTAGGTGCTCAAAGTATGTGTGATGATGTACTTATTGCTAATAATCGTGGACATAATTCCGAAGATGTTATAAATGCCTCTCAGCTTATTAAGGAATATAATTTTTCTCTTGGACTGCAAATGATGACCGGTTTATATAAAAGTGATTATCAGAAAGATATTTATACGGCACATAAAATTGCGGATTTAAAGCCGGATACAGTCAGAATTTATCCTACTGTTATAATGGAAAATACAGAATTGGGAAATCTGTTTAAAAGCGGAAAATATAATTCATTGACATTTGAAGAAACAGTTGATTTATGTGCGGAACTTATAATATTTTTTGAAAGCAGAAATATTGATATAATAAGATTGGGTTTGCACGAAAGCGAAAGTCTAAAAAACGATATGATAGGCGGCGTATATCACCCAGCCTTTAAAGAGATATGCGAAAATAGAATTTTTCTTAAAAAAGCTGTTTCTATTTTAGATAATAATATAAACAGCGATACTGTAAAATTTATTGTATCGCCAAAATCAATTTCTAAGTTTAAAGGTCAAAAGAAATATAATATAAATTACTTGGAACGAAAGTATAATATAAAAATACTTACGGATTTAGACAATACTCTTGGGAAATATGATATTTACATAAAATAAGAGTAATAAGAAGCAGGTGAAATTGTGATATTAAAGTCACTTGAAATACAAGGATTTAAAACTTTTCCGGATAGAACAAAACTTGTTTTCGGAAAAGGAATAACTGCCGTAGTAGGTCCTAACGGTAGCGGAAAAAGTAATATAAGTGATGCTATTCGCTGGGTACTTGGTGAACAATCTCCAAAGGCTTTGCGTTGCTCAAAAATGGAAGATGTTGTCTTTAATGGTACAAATAATCGCAGACCACAAGGATATGCCGAAGTAACGCTTACCATAGATAATATTGACAGAGCGTTGCCATATAATGAAGATGAAGTTGCTGTAACAAGAAGGTTTTATCGTTCAGGTGACAGTGATTACCTCATAAATAAGACATCTGTAAGATTAAAAGATATACACGAATTATTTATGGATACGGGACTTGGCAGAGATGGCTATTCTATGATAAGTCAGGGCAAAATAGACAGTATAGTTGCTTCTAAAAGTGAAGAAAGACGAGAAATATTTGATGAGGCGGCGGGTATATCAAGATATAGATACCGTAAAGCCGAGGCTGAAAAAAAACTTGAACAAACAGAAGAAAATCTTGTGCGTTTGAGAGATATAATGTCTGAACTTGAAGGTCGTGTTGAGCCGTTAAGATTACAAAGTGAAAAAGCAAAAAAATATATAATTCTGGCAGATGAAAAAAAAGGTCTTGAAATTGCGTTATGGCTTAATACTCTGGAGAAATCAACGGTCATAATAAGAGAACAGGAAAACAAGATTTCAATAGCAAAAGCACAATATGACGCAGTTGAAAATGAATTAGAGCAAGTTCAAAAGAAAACAGAAGAAATATTCTTTAAATCCAATGATTTAACATCTGAGATTGAAAATTTAAGAACAGATATTTCAACTTATGAGGAAAATGTATCGAAAAAAAAATCCGAATTATCTGTAATGGAAAACAATATTATTCACAATGAAAATGATATAAATAGAATAAATATTGAAATACAAAATTCTTTGCAGTCTGATAAAGAATTGATTGAAGAAATAAAACAAAAAAATAAACTCATAGATTTAAACATACAAAATATCCGGCAAAAAGAAATCGAATACAATTCTCTTAAAAATAATCTTGATATTTTAAAATCGGGTGAAGAAAAATCCTCTGAAAGTATGCAGGTTTTGAATAAAAACTTATCTGAACTTAATGTAAAGTTGTCTGAATGTAAAGTATTGTCAATAACATCATCGACATCTATTGAAAATGCTCAAAATAGACTAAATCTGTTAGATGATACGATTATTGCGAAAAAATCTCAAAAGTCAAAATTAATGCTTGCCGTTAGAGATTATAATAAAATGCTTGATGATTGTGATTCTGGAATTATTGAGTTGACAAATACTATAAAAGGATATGAATTTAATAGGCAAAATAAAATACAAAAGCGTGATGAGTATAAATCAAGGGCAGATAAACTTTCGTTAGATGCAGAGGAAAATTCCCGAAGAGCAAAAATCCTCGAAGACCTTGAAAAAAATATGGAAGGTTTTTCTCAAAGTGTAAAAATTGTTATGAAAGAAACGGCAAAAGGAGTTTTTAGCGGAATACACGGTGCGGTATCAAGGGTTATAAAAGTACCAAAAGAATATAGTGTTGCTATTGAAATTGCGTTAGGTGGGGCATTGCAGAATATAGTTACATCAACCGAACAAGATGCAAAAGCTGTGATAAATTATCTTAAAAAGACTAATTCAGGCAGAGCAACATTTTTGCCTATATCTACAATCAGTGGTAAAAGTTTGAATGAAAGTGGTTTAGAAGATTGTATTGGCTTTATAGGGATTGCAAGTGAATTGTGTTCCTGTGAACAGCAGTATAATAATATTAAAACATCTTTGCTTGGCAGAACTGTTATAGCTGATAACATAGATTCCGCCGTATCAATAGCAAGAAAATATAATTATAGATTTAAGGTAGTTACATTAGATGGTCAGGTTATCAATACGGGAGGTTCATTGACCGGCGGCTCCTTTGCTAAAAAATCAGGACTTTTAAGCAGAGTAAGCGAGATTGAAAGATTTAAACAAGAATCAGAAAAATTAAAAACTGAAAGCAATATTGTCAGACAACAATATCAAGAGTTTGATAATATAGTAACAGATATTGAAAGTAAATTAGTTTTAATAAATAAGGATTTGCAAACTAAACAACAGGATAAAATATTCATATCTGCTGAATGTAAAAACTGTAATTCTCAGATTGAGGATATAGAACAAATAATTCAAAGTGCAGAGATAGAACAAAAAGATTTAAATACCAAGCTCGTTGAATTTGAGAATATTAAGTCTGATTCAGATAGGCTATGCAACGAATATATGCTTAAAATTATGTCCGTTGAAAAAGAAATAAGCAATCTGACAGGCAATAAAGACGAACTTATGAGCAAAAAAGAAAAATTGTCTGATAAACTGCAAAATATCAGACTTGAAATCTTATCTATGCAAAAGGATATAGAGGCTTTAAAAAATGATATTAATTCCATTAATATAAATACTAAATTTCAAAAAAATAAGCGTGAAGAACTAAAATTACAGTTACAAAAACTTTTTTCCGATAATGAGAATATAAAATCTCAAATTTCCTGTATAAGAATTTATATAGACGAAACGACTGCTAAAATAGAAGAAACACAAAATAAAATTAAGGATACCTCTGAAATCCGAATTAATATAGAAAAACAGTCCTCTGTATTAAGACAAAGGGAAAGAGATAAAACAGCAGAACGAGAAAATATCAGCAGAGAATTGGCAAGGCTCGAAGAAAGAAAAATTAATCTGCAAAAAGATTATGATGGTATAATCGGTAAATTATGGGAGGAATATGAATTAACAAAGCGTGAAGCTGAAAATATAGCGGCTTCGATAGAAGATGTCCCGCAAGCACAGCGCAGACTTGCCGAAATTAAACAAAAAATAAAATCCTTGGGTAATGTCAATGTATCAGCAATAGATGAATATAAAGAAGTATCAGAAAGATACGAATTTATGAAAAATCAAATTGATGATATTGAAAAATCAAAATCTGAGCTGTTAAATTTGACAGCAGAATTGACTAAACAAATGAAAGATTTATTTGTTGAACGCTTTAACGAAATAAATAAAAATTTTAATGAAACTTTTATAGAATTATTTGGCGGTGGCAAGGCATCATTAAGCCTTACAGATGATACAAATATATTATCATCAGGGGTAGAGATTTTTGTACAGCCTCCCGGTAAAATAGTATCGCATTTGGAAGCATTATCCGGCGGCGAAAAAGCACTTGTTGCTATATCGTTATATTTTGCTATAATGAAAGTAAGACCTGCACCATTCTGCGTAATGGACGAAATAGAGGCGGCTCTTGATGATGTTAATATAGATAGATTTGCATTATATTTAAGAAGAATGAGTGATAAAACTCAATTTATACTCATTACGCATAGAAGGGGTACTATGGAAGAAGCAGATGTCTTATATGGTGTCACTATGCAAGATTCGGGCATATCAAAACTGCTTGAACTTAGAACATCAGAACTTGAACAAAAACTTGGTATTAAATAAAAAATTTATTTTTTATAAAGGAGGATTAATTATTATTATGGGTTTATTTCAAAAGATTAAAGACGGTTTGAAAAAAACAAGAAATAATATTATGGGACAAATAGATTCTTTGTTAAAAAAATTTACAAAAATTGACGAGGAACTATTTGAAGAACTTGAAGAATTATTAATAATGAGTGATGTAGGTATGCCTACTGCCGAAAAAATTTGCGAAGAATTGCGTATAAAAGTTAAAAAACAAGGTATAAAAGAACCGGAAAAAATTAATGACTTATTAAAAGAAGTAATTTCTGAGATGTTAGAGGGTGGACAAGAATTAGTTCTTAATACAAAACCCTCTGTTATATTAGTGATTGGTGTTAATGGTGTCGGCAAAACAACAACAATAGGAAAACTTGCTGCATTATTTGCAAAACAAGGTAAAAAAGTTACTCTTGCGGCAGCTGATACATTCAGAGCGGCAGCAATAGAACAACTTGAAATATGGGCAGAAAGAGCAAATGCTGATATAATAAAACATAAAGAAGGCAGTGACCCTGCGGCTGTTGTATTTGATGCAATATCATCGGCAAAAGCCAGAGGCAAAGATATAATTATATGTGATACGGCAGGACGACTGCATAATAAAAAACATCTTATGGACGAACTTAATAAAATAAGTCGTATTATAGACAGAGAACTTCCTAATGCTGATAAAGAGGTATTATTGGTACTTGATGCCACAACCGGTCAAAATGCCGTAAATCAAGCGAGAGAATTTAAAAATGCTGCCGGTATTACGGGTATAGTTTTAACTAAACTTGATGGTACAGCAAGAGGCGGGGTAATTCTTGCCATTAAACAGGATTTAGATGTACCTGTTAAATTCATAGGTGTAGGTGAACAAATAGACGATTTACAGCCATTCTCACCAAGAGATTTCGCAGAGGCGTTATTCGTAAAAGATGATAGATTATCTGAATAAAAGTTATTTGTTAAGGATAGGTGCTGATTATGGAATTTTTGATTGCCTCAAATAATAAAAATAAAATAGAAGAATTTAACAGAATATTAAGTCCATTAGGAATAAGTGCGGTTTCGGCTAATGAAATGGGTTTATCTCTTGATGATGTTGAAGAAACCGGAAATAGCTTCGAGGAGAATGCTGTTATAAAAGCAAAAGCAGCTTGTAAAAAATCAGGTATGATTTGTATAGCAGACGATTCCGGACTTATGATAGATGCCTTGGACGGCAGACCGGGAATTTATTCCGCAAGATATGCCGGAGAAAATGCGACAGATGAAGATAAAATAAATAAGGTTCTTGGAGAAATGGTTGATGTCCCTGACGGACAAAGAGGAGCAAAGTTTGTATGCGTTATATGCTGTGAATTTCCGAATGGTGAAGAAATAATTGTGCGCGGCGAATGTAAAGGTACAATAGGTTTTGCGAGTCGTGGAGAAGGCGGATTTGGATACGACCCAATATTTTTCACAGACGATAATGTAACTTTTGCCGAATTGACACCATCAAGAAAAGATGCTATAAGTCATAGAGGCAGAGCATTAAGATTACTCTCAGAAGAATTAATTAAAAAATATAAATAGGCTGAAAGGAAAATACATAATATGTTATCAAGTAAACAAAGAGCCTTTTTGCGTGGATTGGCAAATCAAGAGGATACAATACTTATTATTGGTAAAGGCGGATTAAATAATCAAGTTATTAATCAGGCAGATACGGCATTGACTGCAAGAGAATTAATTAAGTGTAAGGTTTTGGAAACAGCCGAATTATCCCCAAAGGAATATGCAGAACAAATTTCTAAAGCAACAAATTCCGATGTTGTTCAGGTTATAGGAACAAAGTTTGTATTGTTTAGGAGAAATAACAAAGAGCCTAAAATAGAGTTGCCTGATGAAAAAATTAAAAAAAGATAATAATATTATTTAGTTAGAGGAATAGTATGTATGAAAATAGGAATGTTTGGCGGCAGTTTTAACCCTATACATATTGGACATATAGAACTTGCAAATATTTTTACAGAAAAATTATCTCTCGATAAACTTTTGATTATACCAACTTGTGTACCTCCTCATAAAGCAAGTAAAGATATGGCAACATCATCTCAAAGATTTGATATGTGTAGGATAGCAGTTTCTGATAATCATAAATTTGAAGTAAGTGATATTGAGATAAAGCGTGGCGGTGCAAGTTACACCTATCAAACAATACTTCAATTATTAAATATATATAGTGCGGCCGAATTATTTTTAATAATCGGTGCGGATATGTTTATGACATTGCAGGATTGGAAAAATCCTGATATTATTTTTAAAAACGCAACAATATGTACTGTTCCGAGAAATAGTGATAATTATGAAATCTTATTAAAACACAGCGAATATCTTGCAGGTATCGGTGCCAAAAGTAAGATACTTTCAACACCATTAACTCAAATATCATCAACAATAATAAGAAATGCTATTAAAAATAATGATATTAAAATTAAAAATTTATTACCGGATGGTGTTTATGATTATATAAAAAATAATAATTTGTATAAAGGGTGATAAAATATGTTGTCAGCAAAAGAATATAAAAGCATAATAAAAGGAAGAATGAGTAATGCAAGATATACTCACAGCGTCAATGTCGCCGAGGAGGCTATAAGACTTGCTAAAAAATATGGCTCAGATGTAAAAAAAGCTGAAATAGCAGGAATTTTGCACGATATTACAAAAGAAACACCCATTGATGAACAGTTGCAAATAATAAAGAATGCTGGTATAATTCTTGATGAAATAGAAATGTCTGCACCTAAATTATATCATTCAATATCAGGATATGCCTATTTGAAAAATGTATTAAAAATAGATGATGATGAAGTTCTTAATGCTGTTCGCTATCATACAACAGCGAGAGCAAATATGTCGTTATTAGAACAAATAATATATATTGCAGACTTTACTTCTGCTGAAAGAGATTATGATGGCGTTGAAAGAATGAGAAAAGCCTCAAATAAAGGTATGGATAAAGCTATGCTTGAAGGCTTATCGTTTAGTATTGCAGATTTGGCAGAAAGGTGTCAGCCGATAGGAAAAGATACATTAGAAGCATATAATCAATTTGTTATGATTAATAAAAAATAATATATAAAATAAGGTTGGTGAAATAAAATGGAATCTTTGCAGACAGTAAAACTTATTGCAAAAGCTCTTGAAGATAAAAAAGGTCTTGATATTAAAGTTTTGGAAATAGGCGGAATATCTGAATTAAGCGATTATATGGTTATCGCAACCGGTACAAGCAGTACACACGTTAAATCGTTAGCAGATGAGGTTGAGTATCAACTCAATGAAGCAGGTGTAAGTGTAAGTCATATAGAGGGATACCGCTCTAATAGCTGGATATTGCTTGACTATGTTGATGTAATAGTACACATTTTCTCAGAAGAAGCAAGAGATTATTATGATTTGGAAAGATTGTGGAAAGACGGAAAAGAAATTGAAATATAATTTTTTCGCCTTATGTTTGGAGGTTTTATAAATATGACGAAGTATAATCATAAAGAAATTGAGGGAAAATGGCAAAAAATATGGGAAGATAGAGGTGTATTTCACGCTGAAGAACATTCTAAAAAACCAAAATTTTATGCACTTATAGAATTTCCTTATCCATCGGGTCAAGGATTGCACGTTGGTCACCCCCGTTCATATACAGCATTGGATATTGTTGCCCGTAAACGCAGATTGCAAGGATATAATGTCCTTTATCCTATCGGTTGGGACGCATTTGGCTTGCCTACGGAAAATTTTGCAATTAAAAATCATATCCACCCTGAAATAGTTACATCTAAAAATGTAGCAAGATTTAAACAACAGTTACAGTCATTAGGAATATCATTTGATTGGAGCAGAGAAATTAATACAACTGACCCGAATTATTATAAGTGGACACAATGGATTTTCTTAAAATTATTTGAAAAAGGTCTTGCTTATAAAAAAGAAATGGCAGTAAATTGGTGTACATCTTGTAAGTGCGTACTTGCTAATGAAGAAGTAGTAAATGGTACTTGCGAGCGCTGCAATAGTGAGGTCGTCCGTAAGGTTAAATCTCAGTGGATGCTTAAAATAACCGATTATGCTGAAAAATTAATCAATGACCTTGATTTAGTTAATTATCCTGATAGAGTAAAGGCTCAACAGAAAAACTGGATTGGCCGTTCAACCGGTGCGGAAGTTGATTTCGGAACAACATTAGGTGATACATTAACAGTATATACAACAAGACCTGATACATTATATGGTGCTACATATATGGTTATCTCGCCTGAACACGCTATTATTGATAAATGGAAAGATAGGATAACTAATATTGACGCCGTAAGAGCATATCAAGAGGAAGCCTCAAAGAAATCTGATTTTGAAAGAACAGAAGTTGCAAAAAATAAAACAGGTGTGCGTTTAGAGGGAGTATATGCTATTAATCCTGTTAATAATAAACATATACCTATATTTATATCAGATTATGTTCTTGTATCTTATGGTACAGGTGCAATTATGGCTGTGCCGGCTCACGATACAAGGGACTGGGAATTTGCTAAAAAATTTGATTTGCCTATAATCGAAGTTGTAAAAGGCGGAAATGTTCAAGAGGAGGCATTTACGGATTGTGCAGCAGGCATAATGGTCAACTCTGATATATTAAATGGTTTAAGTGTCCAAGATGCTAAGGCAAAAATCATAGAGGTTCTTGAAAAAACAGGCAAAGGTCACGCAAAAGTTAATTACAAGTTAAGAGATTGGGTATTTTCAAGACAAAGATATTGGGGTGAACCTATTCCGATAGTAAATTGTCCTTTTTGTGGATATGTAGCATTATCCGAAAAGGATTTGCCGCTGCGTTTACCGGAAGTTGATTCTTATGAGCCTACCGAAACAGGCGAATCTCCACTTGCCAAAATGACAGATTGGGTAAAAACAAAATGTCCTAAGTGTGGGGCAGACGCAGAAAGAGAAACCGATACTATGCCACAATGGGCAGGTTCTTCTTGGTATTTCCTGCGTTATATGGACCCACATAACGACAAGGAATTTGTAAGCAAGGAAGCTCTTGAATATTGGTCACCTGTTGATTGGTACAATGGTGGTATGGAACATACAACATTACACTTACTGTACAGCCGTTTCTGGCATAAATTCCTTTATGATATAGGCGTAGTGCCAACACCCGAACCTTATGCAAAGCGTACGAGTCACGGTATGATTTTGGGCGAGGACAATGAAAAAATGAGTAAATCAAGGGGTAATGTCGTAAATCCTGATGATATAGTTGATGAGTACGGTGCAGATACGATGCGTATGTATGAGATGTTTATGGGCGACTTTGAAAAAGCAGCTCCTTGGAGTCCAAAAGGTATAAGAGGATGCAGAAGATTTTTGGAACGCTATTGGAATATGCAAAATTTCCTTGTACAAGGTGATATAAGACCGGAACTTGAAAGCAATTTCCATAAGGCAATTAAAAAAGTCGGCGAAGATATTGAGAATCTTAAATTTAATACAGCGATTGCAGCACTTATGTCACTTATAAATGATATATATGCAACAAATAAAATTACATTTGAAGAAATGAAAATCTTTACAATATTACTAAATCCGTTCGCTCCTCATATTACAGAAGAAGTCTGGAATATTAATAAGTTTAACGATAATATAGTAGCAGAACAAAAATGGTGTGAATATGATGAAAATAAATGTATTGATAATGTAATAGAAATCGCCGTCCAAGTAAATGGAAAATTAAAAGCAAGGATTAATGTGCCTGCTGATATAGATGATTTAAATGCTATAAATATGGCTAAGGATAATGAAGCGGTTAAAACTGCTTTAAATGGTCTTACGATTAAAAAAGAGATTTATGTAAAAGGAAAACTTATAAATATAGTAGCTAAATGATAAAATCTATTTTATTACTCTACGAAAATTTACAACTTTTAACTTTAAATTTCATATAAAGTGTTGACAAATATGCCCTATATGTAGTATAATCTTTGTTGTATCGTATGACACATTACCCCTGCCTTTTGGCGGATGGGAGGGAAGATAGATGGCAGAGATTAGAATTAAAGATAACGAATCTCTTGAAAGTGCTTTGAAGCGTTTTAAGAAACAATGTGCAAGAGCCGGTGTTATTGCTGAGGTTCGTAAGAGAGAGGCTTATGAAAAGCCTTCTGTAAAGCGTAAAAAGAAATCTGAAGCTGCTCGTAAGCGTAAGTATTGATTTTTGTTTGTTAATACTTAGTTGAATTGTGCTTTTACGGTCAGTTTATCAAATGTAAACTAACAAAAGTGGGCTTAATATAGAGCTCACTTTTTAGTATATATAAGGGTTTAATTATATAATTTTTTTATATGGAGTTGATTTCTACGATTTTCATTCCGAGTATAAGACTTAAAAAGGTTACCGACATTACACTAAATATGTTAAAAGATATGAAAATTGACACAATACTTTTAGATGTGGATAATACTCTTGCCTGCCACGGTTCGCAAGAGCCTTTTGAGGGTACAATAGAGTGGTCACATAAATTGGCTGCCGGTGGTATAGATATAGTTATATGTTCAAACAATAATGAAGAAAGAGTTGCACCATTTGCTAAATTATATAATTTACCTTATGTTTCTATGAGTATGAAACCATTGCCTATCGGTTTTAATAAGGCAAAAAAAATGCTGAACAAAAAACCTAAACAGGTTCTTGTAGTAGGAGATCAGATTTTTACCGATATACTTGGTGCAAATTTTGCAAATATGAAATCCGTTTTGCTTGACCCTGTCAAAAAAGAAAAAGGTATAGGCTTTCAGTTTAAGCGTTGGCTTGAAAAGCCGATAAGAAAAAAAATAAAATATTATGTGACAGTAAGTTAAAGGAAATAGAATTTATGAAAAAAATACTTGTTTTATTAGGACCAAATCTAAATCTTGTCGGAGTTCGTGAAAAGGGTGTTTACGGCGAAGAATCGTCAGAAGACATAGAAAAGCAAATTATCGAGTATGCCAATAAAAATAATTATGATTGTGATGTATATCAATCTAATTGGGAAGGGGCATTAATAGATAAATTGCACGAAGCAAGAACAATTTATGACGCTGTAATAGTCAATGCAGGAGCATTGACACATTACAGTTACGCATTAAGAGATGCAATAGCAGCAATAAAAATCCCTTGCCTTGAGATTCATATGTCTAATATTCACGCAAGAGAAGATTTTCGACATAATTCTGTTATAGCACCTGTTTGTAAAGGCTCTGTAATAGGCTTTGGAAAGTATGGCTATTTTATGTGTATTGATGCATTAAAGTATTTAGTTTAATAAATTATTTATAATGGGAATAAATTATGACAAGAATTGAAACATTAATAAAAAATTTTCCTGCAAATGCTGATGCTGCTTTAATAACATCAGGCGAAAACAGATTTTATTTTTCAGATTTTCGTTCATCAGCAGGAGTTATATTAGTTACGAGGGATATAGCTTATTTAATAGTAGATTTCAGATACGGTGAGGCAGCACAAATCAGTGCTAAAAACTGCAAAGTTATAGTTTATGATAATTTTAGCGAAACAATTTGTAATCTTGTTAAAAAGCATAATTTACACAATGTTCTTATTGAAAGAGATAATATGACAATAAGTGAACTCAAAACTTATGAAAATATACTCAAAAATACGGCTTGTAATATAATTGTTAATTCTGCTCTTGATAATATTATTAAGGATATGCGTATAATAAAGTCTGAACAGGAAATCGAAAAAATAAAAGCGTCACAAGAGATTACTGAAAAAGCATTTTATCATATACTTGATTATATAAAGGTCGGAGTTAAGGAAAGAGATTTAGCTCTTGAAATAGAATATTTTATGAAAAAGTGCGGTGCTGAAAATGTCGCATTTGATTTAATAGTTATATCCGGTAAAAAAACATCATTACCTCACGGTGTACCTTCAAATGATGAGATTAAAAACGGAGATTTTGTACTAATGGATACGGGAGCATTATTGGACGGCTACCATAGTGATATGACAAGAACCGTTGCTATAAACGGTGTTTCACAAGAACAAATTGATATATACAATATCGTTCTAAAAGCAAATACCGAGGCAATAAAATCAATTAGGCCCGGCATTTATGCAAAAGATGTTGACAAAATAGCAAGAGATATAATATATAATGCAGGATATGAAGGCTGTTTTGGCCATTCCACAGGCCACGGTGTAGGGCTTCAAATACACGAGTATCCCGTTGCATCTCCAAAATCTAAAAATATCTTGGAAAAAAATATGATATTTACGGTTGAGCCGGGAATATATTTGCCAAATAAATTCGGCGTAAGAATAGAAGATATGGTGGCTGTAACCGAAAATGGTGCTGAAATTTTGACATCAGTGTCAAAAGAACTGATTATTATTTAAATTTATCATAAATAAATTAAATATGCGGTTGCAATTCACTGTTAATTTATGTATAATAATCTATGACAGTGCAGACTATTTTTTGATTAATTAGTGTGTATGGATAGTATAAATAACTTTTAGGAGGATTTTTTTATGATATCAGCAGGCGATTTCAGAAACGGCGTTACATTTGAAATGGACGGTAATGTCGTTTCAATAATTGAATTTCAGCACGTAAAGCCGGGTAAGGGTGCAGCCTTTGTTCGTACAAAAATTAAGAATGTTATTACAGGCAGCGTAGTTGAAAAAACATTTAACCCTAATGACAAATTTCCAACGGCTTTTGTAGAACGCCGTGATATGGAATACCTTTACACAGATGGTGACCTTTATTACTTTATGGACAATGAAACATACGAACAGTTACCAATAAACGCCTCTACTCTTGGTGATAATTTCAAGTTTGTAAAAGAAAATATGATTTGTAAAGTGTTATCATATAAGGGTAATGTATTTGGTGTAGAACCACCTAACTTTGTTAAACTTCAAGTTACACAAACAGACCCAGGCTTCAAGGGTGATACAGCTACAAATGCCACAAAACCGGCAGTACTTGAAACAGGTGCAGAAATTAAAGTGCCGCTCTTTATAGAGGAAGGCGATATGTTAGAAATTGATACTCGTACAGGCGAGTATATGTCAAGAGCATAATTATAGCAGAGTAAAAAATCTTTTTGGGGGTTTAACTATGAGTATTAGCGAAAAAGTCGCATATATCAAGGGTTTGGCAGAAGGTTTGGACCTTGACGAGAATAAAAAAGAGGTTAAGGTTATTAAAGCTATTTTGGATATTTTGGAGGAGATGTCTTCTAATATTTCTGAAATTGAAGACGCTTATGATGATCTTTGTGAGCAAGTGGATTCTCTTGAAGAAGGTTTATCAGATTTGGAAGATGATTACTATGATTATGAAGATTCGGATTATGATGATGACCTTGATGAAAAAGATATCGATACAGAGGAGTTTTATGAGGTAACTTGTCCATCTTGCGGTGAAAAAATAAATCTTACTGAGGACAAAGTCATTTCGGGCAATATGCCTTGTCCGTCTTGCGGCGAAATTCTTGAACTTAACTTTGAAGAAGATAATAATAACAGTTCAGAAGAAAGTGCTTCCGAGGAATAAGATTTTATAAAAAAATAAGCCTTTTCTTATATCCATTGATATAAGGAAGGGTTTATTTTTTATATTTTAAAATAACATATTACTTATTTCAATATAGTGTTTCTGACTTATACAATAATTTGTATAAAAATGAAGTTGTTCTAATGTATTTATATATTCATCATAGTTATGAAGCATAATTTGTAATTCAACAGGCAAGGATAAAAAGTATTTTCTGGAACTTGTGCTATAATAAATTAACTCTTGTAAATCTTTATATTTCAAGTTGTATCACCTCTGAGTATATAATTTGCAAGAGTTATTAATTTATGTTATTGGTTAAAAGTGTTTTAGAGTTTTAAGAGAACTTTTTTAAAAAAGTTCTCTTTATTGTATCGGGCGAAACTCTTAAGCTGCTCACTGATTGGTTATTTATGCAAGCAATTTTTCTCTTAAAGATAATAATATCTTTTTTTCTCGTCTGGATATTTGCACTTGTGTCATACCAAGCTCAGATGCAGTTTGAGACTGCGTTTTATTCTTAAAAAATCTCAATGATATAATAGAACGGTCTATATCCGGTAATTGATTTAAAACTTGACGCAAAGCAAACAGTTCAGTAGTTTTAATATCAGGTGCCTCTATCGGAATATCAATCTGACTTTCTCCATCATCATTATATACAGTTAAAGACAGTGGTTGTACAGATATATCAAGTGCATCAGATATAGTTTCAGGACTTACTGATAAAATTTCAGACAACTCATTTATAGTAGGTTCTCTGCCTTTTTCGGAAAGAAATCTACTTACTTCTCTTGTGACTCTTAGGGATAATTCTTTAAGTGTTCGGCCTACTTTGATAGGATTATTATCCCTGAAAAGTCTTTTAATTTCTCCGAGTATAACGGGGACTGCGTATGTTGATAATTTTAGACCACGGCTGCTGTCAAAATTATCTATTGCTTTTACAAGACCAATACAGCCGGCTTGGAATAAATCATCATATTCTATACCTCTGCCTTTAAATCTTTTGGCACAGGAATGAACAAGCCCAAGATTTTCATTTACGATTTTATCTCTTTCATTGTTTGTCATCATTGTAGTACCTACGTATAATATTTTTTTCAAGTATAACGGTTGTACCTTTGTTCAATTTTGATTGTACTTTTACATTATCCATTAGGCTTTGCATTACTGCAAAACCAAGACCGGCTCTTTCAATACCGGTTGTGAATAATGGCTCCATAGCTCGCTCAATATTATCAATACCACAGCCTTTGTCTTTAACTTTTATAATAACTTTACCGTTGTCGAATATCTTGGCATTTATGTAAACAATACCGTTTTGATCACCGTATCCGTGTACGATTGAGTTTGTAACAGCTTCTGATACGGCAGTCTTTATATCAGCAAGTTCAGTAATTGTCGGGTCTAATTGCAGTAAAAAAGACGCAACAACATTTCTTGCAAAACTTTCATTAATAGACTTACTTAAAAAGCTTATATTCATTTCATTAATTTCAATCATTCTTTCCAACTCCTTTTATGTCTATACCCAATGCTCTCATACCGGAAATTTCCAATATTTTCATTATTCTTAGAGGAACATTGACGATTTGCAGTTCTCCGCCTAAAAATTTAATTATTCTGTATCTGCCCATTATCAGCCCTATGCCCGAACTGTCCATAAATGTAATATGTGAAAAATCAAGCCTTAATATAGTAGGGTGTCTTTTTTCTACTTGTGCATCAATATTTTTGCGAATTTCCTGAGTCGTATGGTCGTCAAGTTCACCGGAAAGTTTTGCCGTCATTATTCCGTTAAGATATTGAATCGAAACAGCCAATTTATTCACCGCCTTTGAAATAAAAAATAAGAGTAAACCCTTTATTTAATAATAAAAGGTTTACTCTAAAAAAACGCACGAATTATAATACTTTAATTTTATTTATTTTGAAATTGATTGATAAGTAAAGGTCTGAATTCACTTGCAAGATACAGCGAGCCACCTACAAAGAGCATATCAAAATTGTTAATTTCTGTTTTTGCTATATCAAAAGCACTGTTTATGCTGCTGCAGGCAATAACATTACCGCAATAGGGGAGAATATATTCTCTCAATTTTTCAGCGGACAGCCCCCTTGGATTATTTGGTTTAACGGTTATAACTTTGTCAAAAAGTGGTGCAAGTAATTTTACGGAATTTTCGCTGTCCTTATCCCCCAACATACCAAATATTGCAAGAATTTTTTTATTTTTAAAATTAGTGTTAATAGTTGAGGAAACAACATTTGCACAATCAGGATTATGACCGCCGTCGAGTATAACAATGGGATTATTGCAAATAACCTCCATTCTTGCAGGGATAAAAGCATTTTTAAATCCGTCAATAATATTTTGGTCTGAAATCTTATATCCCATAGATTTGAGTAATTCAATAGTTTTAAGAGCAACAGAGGCATTTTTTACTTGATATTCTCCAGTAAGATTTATATTAATTTTTAAATTTTTGTATTGTATAACAGAGCCATTAATACCTGATGATAAAATTTTAATATTGTTATATTCGGCTATATAAAGAGTATTATTTTTGGACTTAGCATTTTCGGTTATAACATTAAGTGCCTCTTGCGGTAGTGTTGGATATAAAACCGTAGAACTGTTTTCCTTAATGATGCCGGCTTTTTCAAACGCAATTTTTTCAATAGTATCACCAAGAACGGCAGTATGGTCGAGTGCTATTGATGTTATAACAGAAACTTCCGGATATACAACATTAGTTGCGTCAAATCTGCCGCCAAGACCTGTTTCTAAAACAACGATATCACATTTTGATTTGTTATACCAATATAATGCCAATGCTGTAATCATTTCAAATTCCGTTATAATTTTGCCTTGTACATTCATTTCTTCGACTAAAGGAACAATTAAATCAAATGCTTTGGCAAGTTCATCTTTGGGTATCATTTGTTTATCAATCTGTATTCTTTCTCTGAATTCCGTTATATATGGCGATGTATAAAGACCTGTTTTATATCCTGCTGCTGTGAGAACAGATGATATAAATGTACAAGTTGAACCTTTGCCATTTGTGCCGGCTATATGAATAAATTTAAGGTTTTTTTGGGGATTACCCATTTTTTTCAATAGCTCGGAAATCCTTTCTAAACCCGGCATAATTCCAAATTGTAATAAAGAATTAATTTTACTGACTGCCATTTCATAAGTCATATTGTAATACCTCTTATAAATTTTTATTGATTAACAATCATTTTATAAATGTCGCTTTTTTTAAATCCTGTTGTTTGGGCGGCTTTTTTAGCGGATTCGGAAGATGACATACCATTTTTTATGCACTGCAAAGCGATTGAATATGCATCATCAATGGTATATGCTTCTTCATTTTCGACTTGTGTATAGCCCTCTAATACGAGTACAATTTCACCTTTTAATTCACCATTAGAGTAATTTTCAACAGCTTTTGATAAAGTGGTTCTTATAACCTCCTCGTGAACTTTTGTAATTTCACGAACTATTGAAATTTTCCTTTCCCCAAATGTATCATAAAAATCTTTAAGTGTTGAAGCCAATTTGTGCGGTGCTTCATAAAAAACCATTGTTCTTTTTTCTTTAATAAGTTCGTTGAGATGTTCACGCCTCTCCCTTTTTTCGACACTTAAAAATCCTTCAAAGGTAAATCGTTTCGTATCAAGTCCGGATATAGCAAGGGCAGATACAACCGCACTTGCCCCGGGTATAACAATTGTGATTATATTATTTTCGGCACATTGTTTAATTAAGGTTTCGCCAGGGTCGGATATACAAGGCATACCGGCATCAGTGACTATGGCACAATTTTCGCCTTGTAAAATTCTTTGACAGATTATATTGCCGTGTTCTTTTTTATTATGTTCAAAATAGCTTATCATAGGTTTTTTGATATTAAATTTGTTTAATAGTTTGAGAGTAACTCTTGTATCCTCGGCAGCTATAAAATCAACATTTTCTAATGTATCAATAGCCCTTGGTGACATATCGCCAAGATTTCCGATAGGAGTACCTACTACATATAATATTCCATTCATAAATAATCTCCATAAATATCTATCATTTCTTGTGAATAGCTGCCGTTTTCGTCCTCAATAAATAAGGTTGGCATCACTATAAGACCGCCTTTTTTTCCGCCCCTTTTTCCCTCCACGAGGAATAGTTTAGGGGCTTTTGATTTTCTCTGCTGAACGAACTGCAAGCGTTTAGGTTCAATATTATTTTTACGCATAGATTCAAAAACCTCGCATAATCTTTCGGGTCTTAAACAAAGGCAAAATCTGCCCGAAAACCTTAAAAGATTAGATGCAGTTTTAGTAATATCATCTATTGTGCAGAGGGTTTCGTGGCGAGCAATTTTATGTTGTTCAGAAGGATTGACAATACCTGTGCCGGTAGCCTTGTAGGGAGGATTGCATACAACAATATCAAATACTCCAAAAGGGAGTATTCCCTTCAAATCGCATAAATCAGCATTAATAACAGAAATTTTATTTTCAAGATTATTAAGTTTAACGGAACGATTTAACATATCACAAGCTGTTTTTTGAATTTCAATGGCTGTAATGGATTTGGCAAGATTATTTTTGCACCACATAAGGGATATACCGCCGCATCCTGCACCTAAATCAACGGCATTTTCACTTTGTTTAGGTGCAGAAAAATTTGCTAATAATATTGTATCATTCCAAAAAGTATGCTGGTCAGATACTATAATATTATAATTACCGCCAAGTGGCTGGATTTTTTCATTTTCCAATAGCATACCGACACCTCAAAAATGTATTGTTATAATGTATATTATAGCAGATATAAACGCTAACTGCAAATATTTAGAAATTGTTGTTATTATCTTGTATTATTAGTCAATTTACTTAAAATTTTCAATAATACGAAAATTTTTATTAAAAATGTTGACAATGTTTGATAGTTGTTATATACTAAATTAAAGATGATAGCGTTAAATAATTATTCTATATGTACAAAAAGGGGTAGGGATTATAAGTATGAAGGATAAAATATTATTATTATTATCGGTCTTTAATGGATTAATTTTGACTTTTGTTATTTATAGTATTGATGGAGATGTACCGATAAAATTTGATATGGACGGCACAGTGCAAAATTATGGCAATAAATGGACATATTTAATATTTGTTGTTTTACCTGTTGCTCTATCTATATGTCAAATAATGTTTGAAGCAAAAGTATATAATAAAATAAATTCAAAGCTAAGTAAAGGAATTGCAGGAAAAGCTATTCCGCTTTTGGTAATACTTACAACTATTATAGGCTGGCTTTTTGCAACAATTATGATAAAACCTGAAACAAAACTGTTAGATGAATCAATTTACAGTTGGTTAATAGTAGCCTTTGGTGCTTGGATGATTTATGTCACTAATTTTTATGCGTATGATGAGGCAAAAGAAATAAAACTCTCTTGGACAAAGGAAAAAAGTGTATTGCAAAAATTGAGAACATCAGGTAATATATTTGGACTTGTAGGCGGATTAATAGTTCTTTGTTGTGGTGTTATGGGTGTTATAGTAAAAAATCTTATAGTTGTTTTAACAGGATTGATTTTAGGTGTTTTAGTATCTTTTGTAGTTCCACTATTAGTTGCCCGTATAGCGTATAAGCATCTTCCGGTAACAACGCCTGTTAATAAGACTAATGATAATAAAAATAATAAAAATAATCAAAAATCTAAAAACAAAAAGAAATAAATTATATTATGGATTGTCAAGATTGACAATCCATAATCTTTTGACATTATAAAAAAATTAAAAAAAGTGTTGACAAACTACGAAAAATATGTTATCATAAGTAAGCGTTGAGGAAATAATGCAAGGTAAGTTTGCTGGTGTAGCTCAGTTGGTAGAGCAGCTGATTTGTAATCAGCAGGTCGGGGGTTCAAGTCCGTCCACCAGCTCTTTGTTTTGTAAATTGAATATCAGGGAGAGTTCCAGAGCGGTCAAATGGGGCAGACTGTAAATCTGTTGCTTCGGCTTCGATGGTTCGAATCCATCCTCTCCCACCATAATGGTTGTGCGAAAAAGTCCGGTTTTATCGGGCTTTTTTGTTATATTTCCGTAAAAAATTGCAAAAGCCTCATTTTTTGCCTAACCCTTACAGATAAGAGCATCAATTTTTTTATAATATATATTAAAATTGGTGGTCTATTTTTATATAGTGTACAATTCATATGTGGTGTTATATATGAACCCTTGGGATATTTATTTTATTCAATTTTTTATATTGTTGATTTTAATAGTGGCTTTGATTATTTTCACTGTGTTTGCGATAAAATCCAGAAAGAAACAAAATAAAATTAAAAGAGCAATGTGTTTGCTTTTCTTAAATGTTGCTTTGTTGATAGGCTTTACAGTGTTTATGGTTTCTCATAATTTTATATGATGAGCAGGGTGTGGTTTATAAAGTTTTTGATGGTTGTGAAAATGGCGGTTAAGATATGTTTTGTTAGTTAAGTTGTTATTAACGCAAACTAAAATTTTAAGGTGTGCATTTTGCATTAAAATTTGATTATACAAAAGACCTCGATTTTTATCGAGGTCTTTTGTATTTATACATTAATCCCAAAAAAGTCAGATATAAAGGTAAAAAATTTTGAATTTTTTATATTGACAATCAGTATCTATTGATATAAAATAAAAATAAATTGAACACTATTCAAAAATTAAACAGTGTTAGATTTTTATTTAGATAAAATTGAAAGGTGTGATTTTATGGGGCGTGAAAGGCAAATCAAAAAGAATGAAGAAACACGCAAGGCTATACTGGACACTGCTGTTTCGATTGGTTTGGAAGAGGGATTTAATGAACTCTCTATAAGAAAAATAACAGATAGACTTGGATATTCACCAAGTATAGTCTACCATTATTTTAAGGATAAACAGGAAATTCTAAACACTATACATTCTCAAACAAGTACAGAACTTATTGACGCTGTTATAGAATGTATCAAGCCTGAAAAATCATTTGCCGAAAACACAAAATTTGTATTTAAAATGCTCACAGAGATTTCGATATATAAACCGGATTTATTTAAGTTAATTATACTTAACAGATATTCGTACAATAACGAACAAATGGAAATGTGGATTAATATTATACATAAATGTATTGATATGGGTATTGCATCGGGCGAACTTAGAAACATAAATCCGGAAATCTCCTCGTATATTTTATTTAACTCTTTTCTGGTTGCCCAAATGATAATATACGAAAAAAAAGAGATAGATAACTCTACCATTGAAAATATATTTAATACTGAGCTTGATATAATATTGAATGGTTTATTATATAAGGAGGCAAATTAAATGAACATTCTATCTATTATTTTTGTTGTTCTTATTGTTCTTATTATAGTAATAACTATTGTTGCCGGTTTTTCGTCGATGTATTTTTTTCGCACAACGATACTAAGAAAACCCACAGCTACATTAGAAAATAATATAAATGCAAATACAAATTGGGAAAAATATCTTCCATTTTTAAAAGAGCGAAGAATATGGTTTGAATCTCAGAAAAAAGATGATTTATATATACAATCTTTTGACGGATTAAAGCTGCATGGAACTTTTTTGGGAGCAGATAATAATAAGAAGTGTGTCATATGCTTTCACGGATATACAAGTAAAGGAACTAATGATTTTTGTGCTTTATCAAAATTTTACCACGAACAGGGATTTAATGTAATATTGGCAGATGCGAGAAATCACGGCGAAAGCGAAGGAAAATATACAGGATTTGGCGTTCTTGATAGAAAAGATGCTGCAAAATGGATTGATTATGCAATAAATAGATTTGGTAAAGATGTAAATATTTTTCTTCACGGCATATCTATGGGTGGGGCAACAGTTTTAATGGCAAGCGGTTTGCAACTGCCCAAAAATGTAAAAGCTATAATAGCAGATTGTGCTTTTACAAGTGCGTATGATGTTTTTTCGCATATTCTTAAACGAGATTATCATATTCCAAAATTTCCTATTATGAATATGACTGAATATATGACCAAAAAAAAGGCAGGTTATGGATATAAAGATGTTAATACATTAGATGAAGTGGCTAAAACAGAAATTCCGATTTTATTTGTCCACGGCGAGAATGATGATTTTGTACCGCTTTGGATGACTGAGAAAAATTTTGATGCCTGTAACTCGGAAAAAGAAATTTTAAAGGTAAAAAATGCAGACCACGCAGAATCTTATTTTGCTCAAACTGATGATTATGAAAAGGCAATTAAAAATCTGATAGAAAAATATATTAAGCAGCAAGGACAATAGTCTATAATAAAAGACCATTAATATAAATTTTTTGGAGGAAAGATTATGAATGAAGAAAGAAAATTGTATCCATTAGTTAATTCCCAAAAATTGCACTATTTTACTGTATCTCATTGCTCGAAAAAACAAGTTTTAAATATTGGTACAAGTCTGACAATTGAAATAGATATAGACTTTAATTTACTTAAAGAAAGTATCTATGAAGCGTATGGCCGTTGTGAATGTATGAGATTGCGTTTTTGTAAAAACGAAAACGGTGAGGTTATGCAGTATGTTATTCCAAAAGAAGAACGAGATATACAGTTTTTTGAATTTAGCCACTGGAAAATGGAAGATGCTGTAAACGAGATGAAAAAATGGACATCTGTTCCATTTGAACGCTTTGATAGTCCAATGAATAAGGTTATTATGATATCTATGCCTGACGGATTTAAAGGTGTTTATCTTTTAGTAGACCATATGACTATGGACGCACAGGCAGTTGTCTTATTTTTAAAAGATGTCATTCAGATATATTGCAGTAAAAAATATAATTTTGAATATCCTAAGCCTCTTGAATCATACATAAAAGCCCTTGAAAAAGATTTACAATATGAAAATAATTCAAAGTCATCTCAGAAGGACAGAGAGTATTGGAAAAAATTAATAGAAAGTTCCGAACCTATGTACACAGATCTAAAAGGCGAAAGAACTTTGGAACAGCAGCGTAAAGAGAAGAATAATCCTAATCTGAGAGCTGCAAAGTGTGGAATTGAAAGTTGTGACGCAGATATTGTGCGTTTTCATCTTGAACCACAGCCGTCAGATGTATTGGTAAAATTCTGCGAAAATTATAATATACCAATGGCTACATTATTGCTTATGGCATTGCGTACATATCTTCAAAAAGTAAATAATAATGAGCCTGATGTATCTATTCAAAATACAGTTTCAAGGCGTGCTACACTTCTTGAAAAAAATTCAGGTGGTACAAGGGTGCATTTTTTCCCTTGCAGAACCATAGTTTATCCTGAGGAAACATTTTTAGATGGTTGCAGAAAAATTCAGGAAGCTCAAATAAGTACATTTCGTCATTCAAATTATAATCCCATTGAATTTATGGGCGAACGCTCAAAGTATTACAAAAACAATAATGGAGAAACCTATGAACCGATAAGTCTTACATACCAGCCTTTATCACTTAGGGCAAAGGAAGTACCTGAAAATGTCAGATATAAGTCAGAATGGTACAGTAATGGTGTTGCCGCTCAAAATGCGTATCTTACAGTAATGCACCGTTCACTCGATAATGGTCTTGATTTTTGCTTTGAATATAAAAAAGACGCTTTAAGTTATAATGATTTAGAGAAAATTTATTATTTCTTAACAAGAATTATATTTGAGGGCGTAAATAATCCTAACAAAAAGATAGCCCAAATTATATCTGATACATAATTAATAAGGAGGATAAAACAATGTTAGAGAGATTTAAAGAAATTATTAGAAATTATGTTGATATTCCGTCAGAGGAGATTACTGAAAATTCACAATTTATAAGTGACTTAGGTTTTAATTCATACGATTTTATGAGTTTTCTCGGTGAAATCGAGGACGAATATGATATTGAAATCGACGAACGCGAAGCCGTTAAAATTCATACCGTTGGTGAAGCAATAAAATATATTTCTTCATTAAAAGGTTAATCAAACTTTAAAACAATAGGAGTGACTATTAATGAAAAGTAATTTTTTAAAGCCAACAAAAAGATATGCAAATTTAAAAGAACTTCTTACAGATACCGTTTCGCTTTATGGTGAGCGTGATGCTTATAGATTTAAAAAGGGCAAAGAGATTATTTCAAAAACTTATAATAATCTTCTTGAAGACAGTATGGCATTTTCAAATGTTTTAAAGAAATTTGACCTTTTGGGCAAACATATTGCTGTTATAGGTGCAACAAGTTATGAATGGATTTTAACATATTTTGGTACGGTAAACAGTAACAGCGTAATTGTTCCGATAGATAAAGAATTACCTGCAAACGATATATCAGAACTTTTAAATCGTGCTGATATTTCTGCTCTTGTTTTTGACAGACTTCTCGAAGACAGAATTAAAGATATAATGTCGTCTTGTCCGGATATTAAATATTATATTAATATGAGTATTGATGAAAATAAAGAAAATATTTTTTCTTATTCTCAGTTGATTAAAGATAATAAAGGCAGCTTTGATATTGAAATCGACAACAATAAAATGTGTACTATATTATTTACATCAGGTACGACAGGTCAAAGCAAGGGTGTAATGCTTAATCATACGGCTTTGGCAGATAATGCCACTTGTATGAATACAGGTGAACCTGTTGGGACGGTTTCTCTTTCTGTTTTGCCTATTCATCACGCATATTGCTTTACTTGTGATGTTCTGGCGTGTTTGTGTGGAGGTGTAACGAGTTGTTTCAATGATTCGATTATGAGAATTGTAAAAAATATTAATCTTTTTAAGCCTAATATAATTCTGTTAGTACCTATGATAATCGAATCTCTTTACTATAAACTCAATGAACTTGTAAATGCAAATCCTAATGTTCCTAAATCATATATTGCGAAACAAGTTTTTGGAGAATCACTTCATACAATTTACTGCGGTGGTGCTTATCTTAATCCTAAACTTATAGAAGCATTTGAGGAATTTGGTATTGAACTTATACAAGGTTATGGAATGACTGAATTTTCACCAAGAATAAGCGTTAGTGTTAGAGGCTATATAAAAAATAAAATAAATTCTGTTGGTGCTCTTATACCCGATTGTGAGGCTAAGGTGGAGGACGGCGAAATTCTCGTAAAAGGCAAAAGTATGATGCTTGGTTATTATAAAAATGATGAGGAAACTAACAGGACAATAGTTGATGGTTGGCTTAAAACGGGCGATTTAGGTTATATAGATGATGATGGATTTGTATTCATAACCGGCAGAAAGAAAAATCTTATAATTCTTGCTAATGGCGAAAATGTTTCTCCTGAGGAACTTGAAAATAAATTCAGTGGTTATCTTATCGCAAAAGAATTGATGATATACTCAAAGGACGGAAAAATTACTGCAGAGATGTTTCCAAATAATGATTATTTAAAACTTAAAGGAATTACAGATGTAGAATCTGCATTTAATCAAAAAGTTGATGAGATAAATAAAGAATTGCCGCTTTATAAGCGTATAACTAAAACTATTATAAGAAATGATGAATTTGAAAAAACAGCTTCGGGCAAGATAAAGCGTAAAAATAATCAATAATATACCAATTAAAAGGGGAAATATCTATGACATTTTTTGAAGTTTTTAACGAAGTGAAAAATACATTTTCACAGGCAGATATAAGCGATTATAAAGGGCACCTTGCTTTACAGATAAATCTTACGGGAGATGGGGAAGGAAAGTTCTATATAGAACTTAATAACGGAGCATTGAATATTGAACCATACGAATATTTTGACAGAGATGTTATTTTTACTGTAAGTGCTGATAATTTTCTTAAAATTATTAATGGAAAGCTCGACCCTGTATCTGCTTTTACAGTAGGTGATTTGAAGGTTGACGGTGATATAGAAAAAGCACTCGAAATCCAAAAGCTGATTAGGAAAAATTAATTTTTTAAACATATAAAGAAATCTTAATCGTGAAATTAAGATTTCTTATTTATAGGTACTTTACACTCTAAACTTTGATGTTATCATTGTTTAGAGTTTTGTTTTGTTGAGTAGTTATCGGATTTATGTTATAATCTTTAATATTAAAAATCGTTAGATGGTGAGGGGATAGTAATGGCTTTTTTGCCTATAACTAAGAAGGAAATGGATAAATTGGGTTGGAAACAACCGGATTTTATATTTATAACAGGGGATTCGTATGTTGACCATCCAAGTTTTGGTGTAAGTATATTGTCAAGGGTATTAGAGGCAAAGGGGTATAAAGTGGCAGTTTTGCCGCAACCAAATTGGCATAATGATAAGGATTTTAAACAATTTGGAAAGCCAAGATTAGCATTTTTGATAACATCGGGAAATATAGACAGTATGGTTGCACATTATACAGCAGCAAAGAAAAAAAGAAGTGATGACGCATATACGGCAGGTGGAAAAGCAGGTAATCGGCCGGATAGAGCAGTTATTGTCTATTCTCAAATAGTCAAGAAATTATATCCGGATATTCCTGTTATAATAGGTGGGTTGGAGGCATCATTAAGAAGATTTGCACATTATGATTATTGGGATGATGATGTAAGACCGTCAATTCTGTTTGATAGTGGAGCAGATATTTTAACCTATGGTATGGGAGAAAATCAAACAATACAAATTGCAGACAGATTAAATAATGGTTGTACAATAGAGCAGTTACACGATATTAAAGGAATTTGTTACGCTGTAAAAACGCAAGATTATGTACCTATGGCGGCGACGGAATGTCCAAGTTATGAGATTGTTAAAGCGAATAAAAGAGAGTACGCTAATGCTTGCAGAAAGCAAATGGAAGAACAAGACGCTATTCGTGGAAAAAAGGTAATTCAAAGACATAATAAATATATTCTTGTACAGAATGAGCCTATGCCGCCATTAACACAAAAAGAACTTGATTGGGTATATTCGTTGCCTTATGAAAGAATGTATCATCCATCGTATGAGGTATTAGGTGGGGTTCCCGGAATACAAGAAGTTGAATTTTCGATAACGCATAACAGAGGTTGTTTTGGAGCTTGCAATTTTTGTTCAATAGCATTTCATCAAGGCAGAGTAGTTACAACAAGAAGTCAGCAGTCCGTAATTAATGAAGCAATATCCTTCACAAAAAATCCAAGATTTAAAGGATATATACACGATGTTGGCGGTCCAACAGCAAATTTTCGTCAGCCATCGTGCAAAATCCAAGAAAAAGTTGGTATGTGTAAAAATAAAAAATGTTTAGCTCCTCACCCCTGCAAAAATCTTCAAGTAACACACGAAGAATATTTAGATTTGTTGCGTAAGTTAAGAGGATTAAAGGGTATAAAGAAAGTATTTATCCGTTCGGGAATAAGATTTGACTATATGATGGAGGACGAGAACGATGAATTTTTCAAAGAACTTGTGGAATATCATATTAGCGGACAGTTAAAAGTCGCACCGGAGCATTGTTCTGCGGCTGTCCTTGATAAAATGGGTAAACCATATATTGAAGTTTATAAGAAATTTTCCGATAAATATTTTGAGATAACAAAGCAGGTAGGCAAGGAACAATATTTAGTGCCGTATTTAATGTCATCTCACCCGGGTTCAACATTAAAAGATGCAATAGAATTAGCATTATTTTTAAAGAAGGAACATATAAGACCGGAACAGGTTCAGGATTTTTATCCTACACCGGGAACGGTATCTACCTGTATGTTTTATACCGGATTAGACCCATATACAATGAAAGAAGTTTATGTTCCAAAAAAGCCTGATGAAAAAGCTATGCAAAGAGCATTACTGCAATATTTCAATCCAAAGAATAAAGAAATAGTTGCAAAGGCATTAACAATAGCAGGAAGGTCTGACCTTATTGGAACAGGAAAAAATTGCTTGATAACAGCACCGCAAGGTTATAATATTCGTAATAGCAATCAAAAAAATAACAATAAAAAATTAAAGCCCACTATCAGAAGTATCTCGAAAAACAAAAAAAATTCTAAAAATTCACCGTAAATTTCGATAAATTGGTTGTAGTATCACTATAACTATATTTTTCATATAATGTATTAAGAGTATAGAAATACTCTGTTTTATGAAAATATAGGGGGATTTTAGATATGGCAACAACTTTTTATAATCAGGCAACATTAACTTATAACGGAAATACAATAATTTCTAATAAAACATCCGGTGAAATTGTAAATGCTTTATCAGCAGCAAAAACAGCTGTAACAAGTGAATACTCATTAGGTGATGATATAACTTATATTATAAGTATTGTGAATTCAGGATATACCCCATTTACAAATTTAACATTGACAGATAATTTGGGCGTTTACAGCTTTAATTCAGGAGAACTGATACCTCTAACCTATGTAAACAACTCTGTTAAATATTTTGTAAATGGTGTTTTACAGGAAGCACCTACTGTTACAAATAACCAAAATTTGACAATTAGTGGAATTAATGTTCCGGAACAAGGAAGTGCTATGATAATTTATACAGTTACCGCCAATAATTATGCACCATTAGATGTAGATGGCAGCATAACAAATGCGGCGACTATATCGGGTGATGGAATAGCAAACAATATAGTAGTTCAATCAACAGTTGAAACAAGCGATAATTCAGTACTGGATATTAGTAAATCAGTATGTCCGGAAGTAGTTTCAGAAAATGGACAAATAACCTATACCTTTGTTATACAAAATACAGGAAATACAGAGGCTTCAGCAGCAGATTTGGTTGTATTAGAAGATACCTTTACACCAATACTAAAAAATATATCAGTAACATTTAATGATACTCCTTGGTCGTTGTTGACAAATTACACCTATAATACAGTAACAGGAGAATTTAAAACTGTTGCAGGACAAATTACAGTTCCAAAAGCAACTTACAGTCAGGAAGAATCAGGAGTATGGACAGTAGAACCGGGTACAAGCATATTGAAAATTACAGGAAATGTTTAATAGATTAAATTAAATATTGCCCTTGTTTATATATATAGACAAGGGCAATTTAATTTTATTGACGCATTTGCTGTGTTATGTTATACTAAAAGTGAGAAATTAAAGGAGATTTTAAATTATGAACTTATCAGAGGCAAGATATATTTTAGAACACAATTTATTTCCGCAATGGTTTTTTAGTGACAGATTAAATTTTGCCGGTGCGGTTGTACAAAAAGAGCATAATGTTCCATATGATGTTATGAAGAATATTTGTAAAAATGAAGGTGTTGAGTGTAAATATAAGCCGGAACAATACAAAGTAGAATTTTTTAAACTTGATAATAATAGTTTTTTGATTAAATTATCATTTCCTGAACCTGAGAATACCCCACTGTGCTATCGTGCATATATGCTGTTTAATGAAGAATTTACACAAGCAAGCTATTTTACAGCAGAAAGAAGTTTTGATGAAAAAGTTGTTTTATGTGCTTGGGATAAGGATAAATCACATATTAACTATGGATTATTCAATGGTAATGAAAAACAAGAAATGCTCAAAGTAATCGAATTATATTTATCTCAATTTCCTCCAAAAAACAAATAAATATATTTGTATTCATTAAGATTATAAAAATACAGTAAAATAAATATTTTTGCTTGACTAATAATAATGAAAATGATATAATTATGTCATTGCGTTCTTATGTACGCAAAATTCCTTGCTCCTATTGATTATAGGGGCCTTAATGTCCAGAAGGAGGTGCTTTTTAAATGTCAAAGGTTATCAATTCATATGAAAGTGTCGTTGTAATTTCTATGAAACAAGGCGAAGATGGAATAGCTTCTCTTGTTGAGAAATTTAAAGGAATGATTGAGGCTAATGCATCACTTGAAAGTGTTGATGAGTGGGGCAAAAGAAGACTTGCTTACTTAATAGACAAAGAAGCAGAAGGCTATTATGTTCTCTTTAGTTTCAAGTCAGAGCCAGAATTCCCGGCAGAACTCGAAAGAGTTTATAAAATTACAGACGGCATACTTCGTTCTCTTGTTATTAAGAAAGAAAACTAAGGAGGCTTTGAAGTTATGCTCAATGTTGCAATTTTGATGGGCAGACTTACTGCCGAACCGGAGTTAAAACACACTCAATCAGGGTTGGCTTTTGTCAGGTTTACACTTGCTATTGACCGTAATTTTAAAAATAACGGTGAACAGCAAGCAGATTTTATTAGTATAGTGGCTTGGCGTCAGACGGCTGAATTTGTAGAAAAATATTTCCACAAAGGACAACTTGTTGCCGTCGAGGGTTCTATACAAACCGGCTCATATACAGACCAAAACGGACAAAAACGCTATACAACTGAGGTGTTAGCTGACCGTGTGCATTTTGCTGAACCAAAGCGTGACAGTTACGGCTTAAATAATGGTAATAATAATTATTCACCGCAGCCGCAGCAATATGCTCCACAGCAAAATAACTATAATGCACCTGCACCAACATATTCAAATGGAAGTGCAAGTGATTTTGAAGAAATAGTATCAGACGATGATTTACCGTTTTAATTAAATCGGATTTTCTGATAAAAATTCTTTGTTTGTAATTCTTGATAACTAAGATATGAATGGGGGTATATAAAATGGCTGAAAGACAAGATAGAGATAACCGCAGAAATGGCCGTAAAGGTCGTAAAAAGGTTTGTAATTTCTGTTTAGATAAAGTAGAGGTTATCGACTACAAGGATATAGCAAGACTTCGTCGTTACATCTCAGAAAGAGCAAAAATTCTTCCTCGCAGAGTAACAGGTACTTGTGCTCGTCATCAAAGAAATCTTACAATAGCTATTAAGCGTGCAAGATATTTAGCACTTTTACCATATACAAGTGATTGATTTTAGTGTACTTGTAAAATATAAAGATTAGAGTCGCCGCGGATATGCGTCGGCTCTTTTGATATAGTTGTAAATTTTAGAGAGGTGAATAATATATGGCAGGAGATTTACATTGTCATAGCGTTATGTCTGACGGTGTGATGGATATAGATACCATTGTACATTATGCCGCATTAAAAGGTTTAGACTATATGGCACTATCAGACCACGATACAATAGCAGGTGTGGAAACAGCTATAAAGTGTGGTCAAAAATATGGTATTAAAGTAATAAGAGCAATAGAAATATCGTCTTATGATTTTAAAAGATTGAAAAAAGTTCATATATTATGTTATAATTATAAAAATCCGGAACCATTATTTAGTATGATAAATAAAACAGTAGAAAACAGAAACCGTTTTGGACAAAAAACAATCAAAAAATTACAACAGTATTATGTTTTTGATGAAAAAGATGTTTATAATAAATCGAATAAAGGTACAGCTATATTTAAGCAGCACATAATGCATACTCTTATGGATTATGGATATACGGATAGAATATTTGGCGATTTATATGCAAAATTATTCAAAAAGGGCGGACTTATACAGGAGAAACCTGATTATCCTAATGTTTTTGATGTTGTAAAAGCAGCAAAATCGACCGGCGGAGTTGTAATTCTTGCACACCCGCCCGTTTATAATAGCTTTGAATTAATACCTGAATTAATAGAGTGTGGTATTAATGGAATAGAAGTTTATCACCCAAGATGCTCAGAAGAAGATACAAAAAATTTAAAATGTATCTGTAAAGAAAATAATCTTATTATGACAGGTGGAACAGATTTTCACGGTTTTTATGGTGGTACTAATAATCCGATAGGAACTTGTGTAACCGATAATGCCGAGATTGAAAGAATATTGAATTATTAGGGCTAAAAGCAAAAATTTTATCTGTTATGCGGTCATATATTATAAATATAATAAAAGGAGTTTTTAATATGAATTACAATTATAAAACAAGTGGTGTATGTTCAAGAGGCATAAGCTTTGATGTGGAAGACGGTATTATTAAAAATGTTCGTTTTGACGGTGGCTGTAATGGTAATACAAAAGGTATTTCGGCATTGGTCGAGGGAATGAAGGTTGAAGATGTTATAGCAAGATGTAAGGGAATAAAGTGTGGCTACAAACAGACATCTTGTCCTGACCAACTCGCAAAAGCACTTGAAAAAGCATTGGAGCATTAATATAGTAAGTACTCCTTTTATCTTTATTGACAAATCTAAGATGAATTTGCTATATTTATTATAAGATGATGGGGTTATTTCCATCAAGAAAAAAAGTCTGCGAAATCTTTTAGATTGCAATAAGTTTCTACAAGGAGGAATGAAAATGGAGGAGAAAAGGTTAATGCTGCCATAAAAGAATAATATTTTGTAAAAAGAACGAATATCATTCGTTCTTTTTGTTATATATTGAAAGTGTTAATAACAATATGTTATAATATTTACAAAACTTATATAAGGGGCATTAAGAATGAAATATGATGTTGGTAATTTTGAGTTGGTAGAAAAATACCAACTAACAAATACAATCTATGATTTTAGATTGAAAAATGAAAAAATTTCTAAACTTTGTAAACCGGGAACATTCGTACATATAGCCGTACCGGGGAAAACTTTAAGAAGACCTATATCTGTATGTGATGTATATGGAGATATTTTAAGAATAGTATTTGAAGTAAGGGGAGAAGGTACGGAAATTCTCGCAAATACAAAAATTGGTGATAACTTAGATATAATTGCACCGCTTGGAAAAGGCTTTGAACTTGATTGTAATAAAAAGACCATATTTATAAGCGGTGGTATAGGAGTACCGCCTATGCTTTATGCGTCAAAAATTCTCGGGGAAAATGGTATAGTTATAACAGGTTTCAGAAATAAAGATGCTGTTATACTGCAAGATGATTTTATAAAAAATGGCAGTAAGGTTATATTGACAACAGATGACGGAAGTGCGGGCATACACGGATTTGTAACACAGGCATTAAAAGAAGTTGTTAATCAGGCGGAAATGATATGTGCTTGTGGACCAATGCCTATGCTTAAGGCTATTGCAAAAATTGCAGATGAAAATAGTATTCCCTGTCAGGTATCTCTTGAAGAAAGAATGGCTTGTGGAATAGGTGCTTGTTTAGGTTGTGCGGTACTTGTAAATAAAGAAAATGGGGAACAGATTTATAAACACGTTTGCAAAGACGGACCTGTATTTTCATCAAAGGAGGTTGTTTGGTAATGGCAGATTTAAAGGTAAATATAGCAGGGGTAGATTTTTCTAATCCTATTATAACGGCATCAGGAACATTTGGCTTTGGCAGGGAATATGGGGAATTTTATCCATTGTCATCAATCGGAGGGATTTCCTGTAAGGGTATAACATTAAAAGAAAGACTGGGCAATCCACCGCCGAGAATTGCCGAAACACCGTCCGGTATGCTTAATGCAGTAGGTTTACAAAATCCGGGAGTTGATTATTTTATAAAAAATGATTTAACTTGGTTAAAAGAACAAAACACTGTTGTTATAGCCAATATAGCCGGTAATACACCTGAAGATTATTGTGCTATGGCAGAAAAATTATCCGATACAGATGTTGATATGATAGAGATGAATATTTCTTGTCCTAATGTGAAACAGGGTGGAGTACAATTTGGAACATCTTGTGAGGCAGCAGCAAGTATTACGAAGGCAGTAAGAGAGCATTGTAAGAAACCGCTTATGGTGAAATTATCTCCAAATGTGACAGATATTACGGAAATCGCAAAAGCAGTTGAGGCAGCCGGAGCGGATGTATTATCACTTATTAATACATTAACGGGAATGAGAATTAATATAGAAACAGGCAGACCAATAATAAGAAATAATACGGGTGGATTATCAGGGCCGGCAGTATTGCCTGTTGCCATAAGAATGGTATGGCAAGTGGCAAATTCAGTTAAGTTGCCAATAATCGGAATGGGTGGTATATCCAAGTGGCAAGATGTAGTGGAAATGATGATGGCAGGAGCTAATGCCGTACAAGTTGGAACAGCAAATTTCATTGACCCATACACCCCAATAAAATTGGTTGATGGACTTAATAGTTATCTTGATAAAAAAGGTATATCATCGGTAACGGAGCTTACAGGAACTATAAAACCTTGGTGATTTGGAGTAATTTATTTATGACAAGAATTATATTGGTAAGGCACGGTCAGTCTATGGGAAATCTTGAAGGATATTTTCAGGGAAGAAAAGATGTTGCGTTGTCCGATATGGGTAAAAAACAAGCAGAACTTGTTGCAAAAAGACTTAAAAATGAAAATATAGATATTATTGTTTCAAGTCCTTTACAGAGAGCTTATAATACTGCACTTTGTATTAATAAATATCATAATGTCCCTTTGATTACTGACGATAATATAATTGAGATAAGTATGGGAGATTGGGACGGTAAATATGTAAGTGATATGAAAGAAAAATATCCTGAGCAGATGAACGATTGGTGGAATAATCCACATAAATTTTCAGCACCGGATGGTGAGAGTATGGTTGATGTATATAGTCGTGTCGGAAGTGCTTTACAAAAAATAATTAATAATTATAGAGAAAAGACAATTTGTATAGTATCGCACGGTTGTGCCATAAGATGTATGATGTGTAATATTTATAATAAGCCTGTTACTGAAATAAATAGTATTGGCTGGGGTGATAATACATCAGTCAATATTGTTGAGTGCGATGGCTTGTATAAAAATATAAAGATATTAGTAGAAAATGACAGTAAACATTTATCATCAAATTTTAAATGCGACACTTGGGTAACAAAATAAATTTTAGATGGAAAAGCAGGTAATTAAAAAATGGTTATAATGTCAGTTGATTTAGGAAAAGTTAGAACAGGTATAGCGTTAAGTGATAAAAACGAATTTTTAGCATCACCATTTTGTGTAATAAAGGAAACTAAAAAAGATATACTTGCTATGAAGATAGATGTTCTTGCAAGAGATAATAATGTAGAAGAAATAGTTTTAGGATTGCCAAGAAATATGGACGGCTCTGAAGGAGAAAGTGCAGAAAATGCAAAAGAATTTAAGCAGATTTTAGAGGAAAAAACAAGTTTGCCGGTGATAATGAGAGATGAAAGAGGAACAACCATTACAGCACATAATTATCTCAATATAACAGATGTAAGAGGTAAAAAACGCAAATCTATTGTTGACAGTGTTGCTGCTACAATTATTTTACAGGATTATCTTGATTACAGAAAGAATCAAAAAATAAATAATAGGTAAATTATTTGTGTACAAAGTGTAAAATGAGCTGTATATTTATTGACTAAAATCTAATAATATTTTAAACTATATATATGATATCTATTTAATAAATTTGTTAGCCATTGAGCTTTTTGTTTTTAATTTTTTCTCTTTCTTTTTTCCTTTTTTCTTTTTTATTTTAGCGTTCTAAGTGCTTTTATAATGGTATTTAGAACGTTTTATTTTATGCTAAAAAAAGGTGTACTGAATTGTTCTTCAGTACACCTTTTTGGTTAATTTGAAAATTATAATTTAATAGTTTTTGCCCAATTTTCAAAATCACTCTGATACTTATCTTTGTCTTTGTATTCGCACCAAAATGTAACAGTACAATATTTTGTAGAGTCTTTGAGTACAACAGAGAAATAATAGAATGTAGTACCTTCGTTTGAAGCAGTATAAGTAAAGCTGACAAGATTAGTTGCTGCATTAGTTGAAACGCTTCCCATAGTTCTTGTACCATCATTATATGCAAGCACGAGCAGATCTGCATATTCTTTTTCTGTCATTTCCTCATATCCCATACTTTCCAGTGAAGATATAGATTCGGTGAGTATTGCACAAGCACAGACCGGACTAAAATAAACAGCATCAAAATCGTCTAAACCGTCCTGATTACTTAATGCAAAAGCGTCAGTTAAAGTTATAGAAACCTTTGTACTTGTTGTGAATGTTTTATCTGCCGGTTTGCCGCAAGCTGTCAATAGGCACATTATAGAAATTGCCACAAATAACAGAGAAATGATTTTTTTTGTCCTTTTCATAGAAATTAAACTCCTTTTCACATATTATAGTACATAATTTATCACTTTTTAATATCAAAGTCAATAATTTTGTGAATAAAGTATGAATTTTCCATTATTTATACAAAAACATAACAATGTTTATTTTTGAAATGTACAAAGTACCGAAAGTTAGTTCTTTAAAATATTATAAAAAAAGCAAAGAGATGATTAAACACCGAAATCATCTCTTTGCCATAGGAAGAAGTAAAAATATGAAAACTATTCTAATAAATAGACATACACTTAACTATTACACATACATTATAACACGCAATAAAATTTTTTGCAATAGATATTTACAAATTTTGATAGTAAATCTTTACAATTTGTAATAGTTTATAACTTTTTTGTATATTATGAGTTTATCGTACCTCCGTTTGTAATAATATTTTTTTCACTTTTAAAGTTTTCCAAGCAGTTATTTATATTGATAGTTCCATTATTAATATTTATATCAAGATTTGAATAAACAGCCGTATCACAATCAGATATATTTATTGTACCATTATTGATTATAATGTCACCATCTCGGCAATTAAGTCCGTTTTTACAATTTGAAATTGTGATGTTTCCGCCCTCAACTGTTATATTATCGTGAGCCTGAAAGGCATTTTTAACAGCTGAAGATATATTTATTGTACCATTTGATATTATAATATCATCGTCAGATGCAACGGCATTTAAGTAATTACTATTTATAGTTAATGAGCCGTTACCTTGTATTTCAAGCGTATCATTTGAAAATATAGTGCCTTTTGCATCAGGTGTATTAGAGTAGTCCGTACCATCTGTTAATGAATTTTCAGTATTTCGCACAGCAACAAGTTTTACTTTTTTAGCGTTTATGATATTTATTGCACAACCATTTTTATTGGTGATGTTAGCACCTTCTAATCTGATTTTAACTTTATCTTCTGTATTAACTTCTATACAGCCGTTTTCAAGAGTGCCGCTGAATATGTATGTTCCACCGGAAACTATTTTTATAGTACCATTCTCATTTGAAACACCTGTACCTGTAATATTGACATTATTATCAAGTGTGATGACAGCAGTATTAACATCATAATCACTAATACTTTTGGCATCAGATATATTATTATTATTATTATTACTGTTATTGTTTTGTATATCAGATACAGTTGGATTTTGGGAATTTGTATTGTTATTATTATCACCGTTATTAGTACAAGATGCAAAAGAAATAATAATTGCAGAAATTAATAATATATAAATTGATTTTCTCATAATTTCATCAACCTTAACAAAAGTTTACTATTATGAATAATAACATATAAATGTGAGCTTTTTGTGTATGGTATGTAAAAATTTAAATTAATTTCAAAATTTTAAAGAAGTGTAAAAATAGATTTTTTGTTAATTTTTGTACAATGTGTTGTTATAAGTGTATACTTTATGCTATAATGTACGGATAAGAGTGACTTATAAATAATTAAAGAAATTAATATGAAATTTTAACGAAAGAGAGGTTTTTTATAAATGGAAAAACAAAAAGTCCGTTATACATTAGGAGAAGAAATATTTAATTCTGTAACACACGGTGTAGGAAGTTTGTTATCAATAGCAGGTACAGTAGTATTGATAGTATGTTCGGCAATATATTCTGATGCTTGGGCAGTAGTAAGTTCTTGTATATTCGGTGCATCACTTATTATACTATATACAATGTCCACGCTTTATCACGCATTAACAAATGATAAAGCAAAGAAATTTTTCAGAATAATGGATCACGATACAATATTTATATTGATAGCAGGTACATATACACCATATACACTTGTTAATTTAAGGGGTGCAGTTGGCTGGGTATTATTTGGAATAATATGGGGAATGGCAGTGCTTGGAGTGGTATTCAATTCAATCAATTTAGAAAAATTCAGAAAAGTATCATTGGTATGCAGTATTATAATGGGTTGGACAATCATATTTGCTATAAAGCCAATGATTGACGCATTACCAAAACTATCATTATGGTTTTTATTGATTGGAGGAATATTTTATACAGTCGGAGTTGTATTTTATATTGTAAAGAAAATAAAGTACTTTCATTCTATATGGCATATATTTACTATTGCAGGCAGTGTATTTCATTACTTTTCAATTTTAATAGCAATAATAAAGCATTGATAAAAAAATTCCTGACATTTGACAGTTTCAAATATCAGGAATTTTTTATTTGTAAATTAATATTTTATGCAAAATTTTATTATATAGCAACTGAAATGGTTTCATTATCCGAAGAAGGTACTCTTTCAATATCGGCACCTATCGCCTGTAATTTGCCTACTATATCTTCATAACCTCTTTGAATATAATCTATATCTTCTATGAAAGAGGTTCCGTTTGCAGCAAGAGCGGCTACAATCATAGCAGCACCTGCTCTTAAATCTGTTGCCCTCATAGGAGCAGGAATTAACACACCGTTACCATTGATAGTTGCTGTTTTATCATTAACGGTAATATCTGCACCCATTCGTCTTATTTCGTTTATGTATCTGAATCTGTTATCCCAAACGCTTTCTGTTACAATACTCAGACCTTTAGCCAAGGTTAATAAAACTGAAATTTGTGGCTGCATATCAGTAGGAAATCCCGGGTGTGGCATAGTTGTAACATTACAGGGCAAAATAGGTTTTTCTCTTATAACACGCACAGAATCATCGTACTCTATAACAGTAACATTCATCTCTCTCATTTTAGCTGTGATAGATTCCAAATGTTCAGGAGTAACATTTTTTAACAGGACATTACCGCCTGCGGCCGCTGTGGCAGCCATATATGTACCAGCCTCTATCTGATCCGGAATAATAGAATAAGTAGTTCCTTTTAATTCTTTTACGCCATTAATCTTAATTGTATCTGTGCCGGCACCTTTTATATTAGCACCCATAGAATTTAAGAAATTCGCTAAATCAACAATATGAGGTTCTTTTGCGGCATTTTCGATTATGGTTGTGCCGTGAGCTTTTACGGCTGCAAGCATTATATTCATAGTTGCACCGACAGAAACAACATCAAGATATATATGTGCCCCTTTGAGATAATCGGCTTTTACATTTACGATTCCACCTTCTGTAATGCTGTGTACGGCACCCATAGCGGAAAATCCTTTTAGATGTTGGTCAATTGGTCTTTTACCAAAATCACACCCGCCCGGAAAGGCAACGCTTGCCTCTGAAAATTTTCCTAATAAAGCACCCAAAAGATAATATGAGGCTCTCATATCTTTAACAAGGTCATAGGGAGCAACAGGTTTAACGATACCTCTGCAATCTATATCAAGGGTAGACTTATTAATTCTTTTAATATCAGCACCCATACATTGAAGAATTTTAGCAATTAATGTCACATCGCTTATATTAGGAATATTTTCAAGTCGGCATACGCCGTCTGATAATATAACAGCAGGAATGATAGCAACAGCGGCATTTTTAGCACCACTGATAGTTACTTCACCAAGTAGTTTTTTTCCGCCTTTAATCACAAATTTATCCATATCAGGAAACACCCCTATAATAATCAATTTTAGTACGGGTAAACCTCTGCACATATAATTATATTAAACACGAATAAAACATATACTGACAATTTTTAAATAACTTTTATCTTAATATGTTAAGATTTCAATAAAATACGAATACAAACTTATAGTAAATTGCCTATTAATAGAAATAAAATGTTTACCCTTTTTGATAATAATACAATTTTAGGAAGTTGTCAACAGATAAATATTAATGTTTAACAAAATTTAAATTTATTTACAAATATGACAAAATATTGCTTATTTATTTATAATTTTTGTAATAACGGCAATAGATTTATAGGCTTCATTTAGATAAGCATAAATAATTAAATATTAAAATATATAAATTGATATGATATTTTGTCGAATAATCGTTTGCCGTTATAAATTGGCACGATTAATTAATATAGTTATGTAAATCACTATAAGTATATATTATGTCTTGATTAGAATAAATACAAGTGTTATAATTACTATAATGCTTTATAATGGCATAATTTACTTGCAGGTCGGTGATTTTTAGTGGACGTTCAAGTTGGCGATATATTAGAAATGAAAAAAATACACCCTTGTGGCAGTAAAACATTTTTAGTTTTGCGTTCGGGAATGAATTTCAAGATAAAATGTCAGGGTTGTGGACACGAGATTATGCTGCCGAGGGTAAAAGCTGAAAAAAATATAAAAAAAATAAATAGGAGTTAAATTATGTTTGATAAAATACAAATTTTAGCAAATAGATATGATGAATTAAGCAACAAACTTTGTGAACCCGATATTGTTGCTGATACAAATAAATATCGTGAAATAATGAAAGAATATAAATCACTTGAACCTATTGTTATTAAGTACCGTGAGTATAAAACTGCAAAAAACACCGAAGAAGAAGCAAAACAGCTTTTAAGAGATGGTGGTCTGGAAAAAGATTTTAGAAATATGGTAGAAGAAGAATTAGAAGATGCAAGAAATCATCTTATGACATTATCAGAAGAATTAAAAATATTGCTTTTGCCAAAAGACCCTAATGATGACAGAAATGTTATTGTGGAAATACGAGGGGGTGCAGGCGGTGAAGAAGCAGCATTGTTTTCCGGTGTACTTTACAGAATGTATTCTATGTACGCAGAAAGCAAGGGTTGGACAACTGAATTAATTAATGTTAACGAAACGGAACTTGGCGGATATAAAGAAATAAGTTTTATGATAAATGGTGAGGGGGCTTACTCTAAACTCAAATATGAAAGCGGAGTTCATAGAGTGCAGCGTGTACCTGAAACGGAAGCACAAGGAAGAATACATACTTCAACGGTCACTGTTGCGGTTTTGCCGGAGGCGGAAGATGTAGAATTTGAGATAAATCCGGCAGATTTAAAAATTGACACATTTCGTTCAAGCGGTGCAGGCGGACAGCATATCAATAAAACATCATCAGCTATCAGAGTTACACATATACCAACCGGAATGGTCGTAGAATGTCAAGATGAACGCAGCCAATATAAAAATAAGGATAAAGCACTTAAAGTTTTAAAATCAAGACTTTTGCAGATTGAACAACAAAAACAACAAAATGAAGTTGCTCAGGAAAGGCGTTCACAGGTGGGAACAGGCGACCGTTCAGAGAGAATAAGAACATATAACTATCCTCAGGGCAGATTGACAGACCATAGAATAGGTTTAACAATTTATAAATTAGATGATGTTCTGAACGGCAATATTGATGAAATTATAGATGCATTAATAACGGCAGACCGTGCCGAAAAACTCAGTCAGCAACAGGAGAATTAAGTTTATAAAAATGAAAACACAGTTACTAACACAAAATGATTTGAAACAAGCAAGCCTTATAATAAAAAACGGAGGACTTGTAGCCATTCCGACAGAAACGGTTTACGGTTTATCAGCAAATGCTCTTAACGGAAAAGCTGTTGAAAAAATATTTAAAGCAAAAGGTCGTCCTATGGATAATCCTTTGATAGTGCATATATGCAATATAAATGACATATATAAACTTGTATCGGATTTTCCGGAAAAAGCAAGGATACTTGCTGAAAACTTTTGGCCGGGTGCATTAACAATGGTTTTGCCAAAATCAAATATAATACCGTTTGAGGTAAGTGCAGGATTGGAAACGGTTGCAATAAGATTTCCGTCACACCCGATTGCTATGAAATTTATAGAAGAATGTGGTTGTCCATTGGCAGCACCATCGGCAAATTTATCAGGCAGTCCAAGCCCAACGACAGCCAGACACGTTATGGACGATATGAACGGAAAAATAGATGCTGTTATTGATGGTGGAGAATGTGATGTCGGACTTGAATCGACTGTTATAACACTTGCGGAAAATCCTCCAAGATTACTAAGACCGGGCGGAGTTACACTTGAAGAAATGGAAAAAATTATAGGTCATATAGAGGTTGATAATGCCGTACTTAATGCACTTAAAGAAAATCAGAAGGCTGCAAGTCCCGGTATGAAATACAAGCATTATGCTCCAAAAGCAAAAGTTATATTATTAAGAGGTTCAGATGAAAATTATATTGATTTTGTAAATAATATTATTGATAATAATACTATCGCATTATGTTATGACGAGGACATTCCGTATATAAAAATAAAAAAAATGTCTTATGGTATAAAAAATGATTATATATCACAAGCCCACAGATTATTTTCCGTTTTGCGGGAGATTGATAAAGATGAAAGCACTAAACTTGTATATGCGAGATGTCCGGATACTACCGGAATGGCACTTGCAGTATATAACAGAATAATAAGAGCAGCAGGTTTTGAGGTGATAGATATTGGATAAATTGGTTATAGGTCTTACGGGAACTACCGGTTCCGGTAAAAGTACTGTCGCAAAGGTTTTTGAAAAAAATGGCTGTAAGGTAATTGATGCGGATATAGTTGCAAGAGAAATTATGATTCCACCGTCCGAATGTCTTGATAAATTGTGTTATTATTTTGGAAAAGATATAATAAATAATGACGGAACATTAAAAAGAAAATTACTTGCTGAAAGAGCATTTTCATCTAAGAAAAATACGGAACTTCTAAATTCTGTCACTCACCCATTTATAGTCAAAAAAATAAGCGAATATATTTGTCAGACATTTGAAAATAATTGCAATATGGTTGTAATTGACGCACCACAGTTGTTTGAAAGTAAGGCTGATATTATGTGTAATATTATCATAGGGGTTATTGCACCTATTGATATGAGAATAGAAAGAATTATTAATCGTGATAATATTACTAAGGAACAAGCAATGCAGAGAATATCTATACAGCATACGGATAAATTTTTTGAAGAAAATTGCCATTATATAATAAATAACAACTCAACAGAATATGATTTAATTAATAACACCGTTAAGATTATATCGGAGTTAAAAGTAGTTTAAAGGTGGATTATATGAGTGATAAAACAAAAAAGTATCTTAGTATTTTTATTACCATAATTTTTCTGGTAATTTTTCTTATTGCTGCGGTGATATGTTTAAAAAAGGCAGAAGAATATTATATAAAATCAGCGTATCCATTATCCTATTATGATGAAGTGAAAAAATATTCCGAAGAATACAATGTAGATAGAGAATTAATTTACAGCATAATAAAAACAGAAAGTAACTTTAATAAAGATGTGGTTTCGTCTGCCGGTGCGGTAGGTTTAATGCAAATAATGCCTTCAACATTGGAGTGGCTTACGGAATACTATACAGGGGAAGATTTTAATAAACTTGATTTGTATGATTTTGAAACAAATATAAAATATGGAACACTTTATCTGTCAATACTATTAAAGAGATATAACAGTAAATCGGCTGTTATATGTGCATATAATGCGGGAATAGGAAATGTTGACAGTTGGTTAAAAGATAATAAATACTCTGATGGTATAAATATCTTAAACACACCATTTGAAGAAACAACAAATTATTTATATAAAGTAATTAATTCTGAAAAAATATATAAAGAACTATATTTTGAACCGCAATCTGTAAAAGGTGGCTGATATTATTGAGTTTATAAATATATTTATATATATTATAATAAATTTATTTTATAGGACTAACTGAAAGGAAGATGAAAATGTCAACAGAAGAAAAATCAGAAGTATCACAACTTAAAGAAAAACTTTTTGCAAATACTAAAAACGGTGCAAAAAGAATAAGCGAGGAAGATTTAACAAAAGCAGATGAATTTTGTGAGGAATATAAAAATTTCTTAAATTCTGCTAAAATCGAACGAGAAGCTGTACGCTATGCCGTAACTTTGGCTGAGGATAATGGTTTTACTAAGTTTGATTTTAATAAAAACTATAATCCCGGTGATAAAGTTTATGTTGTCAATAGAAATAAGGCAGTAATTCTTGCAGTGATAGGAAGAAAAAGAAGTACCGAGGGTGTAAAACTTGCAATAGCACACATAGATTCCCCAAGACTTGATTTAAAACCAAATCCGTTATATGAGGCAAATGACCTTGCATTCTTTAAGACACATTACTACGGGGGAATAAAGAAATATCAGTGGACAACAATTCCATTGTCGCTGCACGGGGTTGTTATGTTAAAGAATGGTGAAAGCGTAAATGTATCATTTGGTGAAGATGATAATGACCCTTGTTTGTGCGTAACAGATTTATTACCTCATTTGGCAAATCAGCAAATGTCAAATCCTATGGTAAAGGCTTTTACCGGTGAAGACCTCAATATTATCATTGGCAGCAGACCGTTTAAGGACGATAAAGAAAGCGAACTTGTTAAATTAAATATTCTTAAAATTCTAAATAATAAATATGGTATAATTGAGGAAGATTTCTTATCAGCGGACTTGGAGGCAGTACCGGCATTTAAGGCAAGAGATGTAGGTTTTGATGCAAGTATGATAGGTGCTTACGGTCACGATGACAGAGTATGCGCATACCCTGCATTAATGGCAGCTATTGATTGCGGTGTTCCGGAAAATACTGTTATTACGGTTCTTACTGACAAAGAAGAAATCGGCAGTGATGGAAATACAGGTATGCAATCAAAATATCTTTCATATTTTATTGAAGATTTGGCACAGCAAGATGGTGTTGAGGCTCGTCATATTATAACAAAAAGTAAATGTCTTTCAGCAGATGTTAATGCAGCTTTCGACCCTAACTATGCAAGTGTTTATGAGGCAAGAAATTCGAGTTTTATAAATAATGGTGTTGTTATTACAAAATATACAGGTCACGGCGGTAAGTATGATACATCAGATGCGACAGCCGAATTTATGAGTGAAATTCGTACGATGCTTGATGATGCAAATATTATATGGCAAAGCGGTGAACTTGGAAAAGTTGATGCCGGTGGCGGCGGAACAATTGCGAAATATATCGCTAATCTTAATATTGATGTAGTTGATTTAGGAGTACCTGTATTGTCAATGCACGCACCATTTGAGATTGTTTCAAAGATTGATGTTTATATGGCATATAAAGCATTTTTAAAATTTTTTTCTTGATTAATTAGTACCACTGTAATCTTTAAAATGATTACAGTGGTTATTTTTTGACTGATTGTGGAAATGTTAATATTTTATACTTTTTTTGTGGATAGAAATATATTATAATTAAAAGTGTATTTTATTAACAAATTTATTTACCTTTTATTTGAGTAATCTATATTAAGGAGTGTTAAATCAGTGATTTTCGTATATGATTATAGGGATAAACTTCCTAATGATATAGATATTAATCTAAAAGATAATGAAATTCAACATATACTTGCGTGGAGATTATTAAAATATATAGTTAATAATTATACAGACTTTAATTTCGATAAGCTTATTGTAGAAAAAAATAAACACAGTAAGCCATATTTTAAAGATTGTAATTTAAAATTTAATTTATCTCATTGTAAAGGGATAGTTGTATGTATAATATCCGATTATAATGTGGGTATAGACTTAGAAATAATAAATAAAAAGGTAAGTGAAAGAGTTTTAAACAGATGTTTCGATAAGACTGAACAAGATATTATTAATAATAGTATTAACCAAGAAGAATATTGTATTAACTTTTATAGATATTGGACTTTAAAGGAATGTTTTGTCAAAACAACAGGTTATGGTTTGTCGCAAGGATTGAAAAATTGTGTATTTTATAAATCTGGTAAAAATAATTACAGTATAAAAAATAATGATAAAGTAAACAGTGATAAATATATATTTAAGTCAATGTTATTTTTAAATCAAAATAATCAAGCGGATTATGTATTATCGGCTTGTTGTGAAAAATTTGATGATATGAATATTAATGATATTTTTACAGTAACTGTTTTAAAGACAATTTAAAATATTTATTTTATATTTAGAAAGGAAGATGTAAATATGTCAAATTTTGTTGAATTTAAAGATGTTTATAAGCGTTATAAAATGGGTGAAGTTGAAATTACTGCTGCTAACGGTGTATCCTTTGAAATAAAAGAAGGAGAATTTGCTGTTATAGTGGGTTCGAGTGGTGCAGGAAAAACAACCGTATTAAATATTTTGGGTGGTATGGATAGCTGTAATGAAGGTCAAGTTATTGTTAATAACAGGGATATAAGTAAGCTGTCACAAAAAGAATTAGCTACATACAGAAGATATGATATAGGTTTTGTATTTCAGTTTTATAATCTTGTTCCAAATCTGACGGCAAAGGAAAACATTGAACTCGCTACGCAAATTTGTAAAAATGCTATGGACGCAGATATAGCTTTGGGAAGTGTCGGATTAAGCGAAAGACGAGATAATTTTCCGTCACAATTATCCGGCGGCGAGCAGCAAAGAGTTTCAATCGCAAGAGCATTGGCGAAAAGACCAAAACTTTTATTATGTGATGAACCTACCGGTGCGTTGGATTATAATACAGGTAAAAATATTTTAAAATTATTACAAGATACCTGTTATAAAGAAAAAATGACTGTTGTCTTGATTACTCATAACCAAGCTATAACACCTATGGCTGACAGGATTATTGAAATGAAAAGCGGTAAGGTGATAAGAAATATAATAAATAATAATCCTATGCCCGTAGAACAAATAGAGTGGTAAGCATTTTAGGGGAGATTTTAAAGGGGTGGACTTTTTGAAGGCACAAAATAAAAATATTTTTCGGGAAATTAAGAAAACAAAATCGAGATTTATATCTATAATGGCAATAGTAGCGTTAGGTGTAGGATTTTTTTCGGGTGTAAAGGCTACAACGCCATCAATGCTTAATACGGCAGAAAAGTATTTTTCTGAAAAAAATTTAATGGATATAAGGCTTATGTCAAGTTATGGTTTTGATAATGATGATATAACGGTTATTAAAAATACTGATGGTGTAAAAGAAGTAATGGCGTCATATACCGCCGATGTTATTGAAAAGGGTGAAACCGGCGACAGTGTTATAAAAGTATTATCGTTATGTGATACTGAAAATAAACTAAATTCCCAGCTTAACAATTTAATAGTAAAAAGCGGAAGATTACCGGAAAAATCCGGTGAATGTGTTATTGATAATAATAGGAATAATAATAAATATGAAATCGGCGATAAAATAACACTCTATAATAGTGGAGATACTGAGGCAATTCGTGTACAGGAATTTAAAATAGTCGGCAAAGTTGTTTCTCCTCAATATTTATCATATGAAAGAGGCTCGTCAACAATAGGTAATGGTAATGTTGCTACATATATTTTTATAAATCCGGAAGATTTCGCCTATGAACGCTACACAGATGTATATATTACCTTGGAAGATACACAAGGTGTTTCCTGTTTTAGTGATGAGTACGACAAAATTGTAGATAAATTTGAAGATATTTTCTTGGATATAGGTGATGTACAATGTGAGCGTTTCAGAGATGATATCATATCAAATGCACAGGCCGAAATAGATAAAGCCGAAAAGGATTATTTACAAGCAAAATCAGATGCGGAAACAGAATTGGCTAATGCTAAAAAGGAAATAGATGATGCAGAAAAAGAGTACAATGATGAAATAGCAAAAGCAGAAAAGCTCCTTCAGGACAGTAAACAAAAGATTGCAGATGCTAAAATTCAACTTGCACAGGGAGAAGAAGAATATAATATTCTTATAACTGAAACTCCTATACAACTGCAGCAAGCACAAGACAAAATCGACAAAGGTTGGGAAGAATATCAGGACGCTAAAAAAGCCTTAGAAGACGGTATCAGTGAGGCAAGGGAAAAGTATGATAATGAATATGAGCAATTTTATTTTGTAACTAAACCTGACGCAGAAGAAAAATTAGAACAAGCTGAAATTCTTTTAACTATAAGAAAATCATCAATAGATTATTCAAAACAGTTTTTAGAATATCTTGAAAGCAGGCCAAATCCAAATGAAAATTTAATAAATATAACAAAAGAACAAATAAAATCTTCTGAGCAGGAATATAATTCTCTTTTAGAGGAGTACAACTCAGGAAAAGAACAGCTTGAACAAGGAGAACTTTTATTAAAAAATGCAAAGCAACAAATAGACCAGGAAGAAAAAGCAGGCAAAGAAGAATTAGAGAAGGCTGAAAAAGAACTTAGAAACGCAGAAAAAGAACTTGCTGATGGTAGGCTGCAATTTGAAACAGGTAAAATAACAGGAAAACAAGAACTTGATAAAGCAAGACAGGAAATCGAAGAAGGCGAAAAAGAACTTGCAGATGGTGAAAAAGAGCTGGAAGAACAAAAAGTAAATGGTGCAAAACAACTTGCCGATGCAAAAGAGAAATATGAAAAAGCAAAGACAGATGCACAGTTACAGCTTTCTGATGCCAAACAGCAATTAGATGAAGCAAAAGAAGAAATTAATTCTGTATCAAGTGGTAAGTGGTACTTCTTTACAAGAGATTATGATTCAGGATATAGCCGATATTCAGAAGATGCTGAAAGGGTAGATAGAGTAGTAGCAGTTTTTCCTGTATTCTTTTTACTTGTTGCGGCACTTGTATGTTTGACAACTATGACAAGAATGGTTGACGAACATCGTACCGAAATAGGTACTTTAAAAGCAATAGGATATTCAAATTTTGCTATTATAAAAAAGTTTTTAGTATATGCAACAATAGCTTGTATAGCCGGTTGTACGATTGGTATTGTAGTGGGAATGATAACATTGCCATACATAATATTTAATACGTACGGTATAATGTATGAACTTACTAATATGGCTTTAAAACTGCCTTGGAGCAGTATAATAGCATCTGTGATTGTTGCATTATTATGTACAACATTTGTTGTTATTGCAAGCTGCTACAAGTCTTTGGCGAAAAAACCGTCTACTCTTATGCGACCGAAAGCCCCAAAGGCAGGTAAAAGAATTTTGCTTGAAAAAATACCTTTTTTATGGAAACATTTTAGTTTTATTTCAAAAGTTACTGCAAGAAATTTATTTAGGTATAAGGCAAGATTTTTAATGACAGTTATTGGATTGGCGGGTTGTACGGCACTTATAATCGCAGGATTTGGATTAAAGGATTCAATAGGTGTTATTATTGACAGACAATTTAACGAGATAAGTCATAATAATACATCTATAGTATTTAAAAATCCCGGTACAATAGAGAAAAAATCCAATATATTAAATATATTGAAAAATGATGAAAGATTATCTGATACATTACTTGTAAGGGAATGTAGTGTAAAGATAAGTACAGATGCTAAAAAAGATACTATGGATATCTATATTGTTGTTCCGGAAAATCTTGACGACTTTAAAACAATGATAACAGCAAAAGACCATAAAACAGGTGAAATATTAACTCTTGATGATAATTCGGTAATCGTAACAAATAGAGTAGCCGATGTTTATAATCTATCTGTCGGAGATACTATTTACTTTGTTGACGAAGATGAAAAATATAGTGCAAAAGTCGGTGGTATAGTAGAAAATTATGTCTATAATTATATGTATATGTCGCCTGCACTATATGAGAAAACAACAGGCAACGAAGTAATGTACACTATGGCATTGGCTATTATGAAAGATGACACAGACGAAACTCAAAGACAATTTGCTGAGCAGTATTTGCAAAGAAGTGATGTTCTTTCTATTCAATATTCGTCAAATATAATAATAACTTTTAATAAGATTATCCAAAGTCTTAATATAATAGTAGTTGTGCTTGTGTTATGTGCCGGTATATTAGCATTTGTTGTTCTTTATAATCTGACTAATATAAATTTAACGGAAAGAGTTCGAGAAATAGCAACTATAAAAGTACTTGGATTTTATAATAAAGATGTTTCATCGTATGTTTATAGGGAAAATATAGTATTAACTATATTGGGAATAATATTTGGAACATTATTGGGTACTGTTCTTGAAGGCTTTATAATAAAAACAATACAAATGGATATGGTAACATTCCCGATATTGATAACAGGTTTAAGTTATGTATTTTCAATACTTATAACTATATTATTCGCTGTTATAGTAAATGCGTTTATGTATTTCAAGATGAAAAAGATTGATATGGTCGAGTCTTTAAAATCAATAGAATAGAGATGTTTTTTATATGAAAGATAAAGTATTGTCATTATTAATTGATAAAAATGATTATGTTTCGGGCGAAGATATAAGCCGAGAACTTGGAGTTTCAAGAGCTGCCGTATGGAAGGCTATTAGCAGCCTTAGAAATATCGGGTATAAAATAGATGCGTCAACAAGAAAGGGTTATAAAATTATTTCTGTACCTGATATTTTAAGCAAAGGCTATATAATGAAAAATCTTGACACTGAGATTATTGGTAAAAATATAATTTGCCTTGATACAATAGATTCAACCAATGAGGAAGCTAAACGATTAGGAAATTGCGGAGAAATTGACGGAACGGTAATTTTTGCTGAGCAGCAAACCGGTGGTAAAGGTCGACTTGGCAGAAGTTGGGTTTCGCCGAAAGGAGCCGGATTATATTTTTCTATATTGCTTAGACCTGATTTAAGACCTTTTGATATACCTAATATTACTCTTGTAGCAGGATATTCTATTTGTAAAACAATAAGAAATTTTATAAAATGTGATGCTATGATAAAGTGGCCTAATGATATTATTATAGGTAATAAAAAGGTTTGCGGAATACTCTCCGAAATGGCTGCCGAAACAGACCGTATAAATTATATTGTAGTTGGTATAGGTATTAATGTTAATGTTCAGGAATTTACGGAGAATATTAAGAATAAAGCTACATCATTATCTATTGCAAAAGGCTGTATGATAAATCGTTCTGATTTTGCTAAGGAGATATTAAGGCAGCTTGATAAGGATTATAGAGATTTTGTATTATCTAATTCGTTTAGTATGATAGACGAATTTAAAAAAAATTGTGTAACTATTGGACGACAGGTTACCGCATATATTGGCAATAAAGTCATTGAAGGTATTGCTGTTGATATTTTGGAAAATGGCGAATTAGTTATAAAAAATGACGAAAAGCAATTTAATATAAGCTCAGGAGAAGTTGCTGTACAGGGAATTTATTAATTATAAAATATAATTTTGGTTAGGAGAGATAATCGTATGAGAAAATTAGGATTAACTTTAAGATTAATTTCAATTACATTAATTACTATGTCAATGTTAACCAATATGACCGCTTGTAATAAAAATAATAATTATAATGACAATAATAATAGCAATAACAGTACAGTTGTAAGTGATATAAATTCAAATGTTGATGAGAATTCTTCCGAAAGTAATTCCAATGATAATAGTCAAACTGATGAAGAAAATAAAAGACCTGTTAAAATTGATTATGCAAAGATAGGTACGAAATTAGAAGATAAAAATGGTATGTATATATTAAATAATGATTTTGGTAATAAGTACTATTCTGATATTCTTGAATTGGGCGATTATATATTATTACAGAATATTATATATAGTGACGATGCCAGAGGAGGCGTAAAAAGTATAGAATGGGCTGTATATGACCCTATTCTTGATAAAATTATCTGCGAAAAAGTAATAGATACAAATTTTGAAGATTATTGTTTAACAAATACTTACGAAAAAGGAATAGTATTGTTTGATATTTCAAGTTATAGTGTATTTTTGTATAATGATAAACTTGAAATGATTGGAAATATAAAAATAGATGAGGACGAGGGCGGAGTTTACGCAGATGTATTGCAGTTTTCAGAAGATTTAAAAACAATGTGTTATATATCTTGTAATGATATTTATGATGGTGATACATCTGTAACTGTTGCAGATATTTCTGATTTATCTAAACAAACATATACTAAAACTAAAATAGAAACCGGTCTAATTAATCCATCAATTTTAGGAATGATAAACAATGATATACTTGTGCTGACCGGCACAGATAATCACAGTTATATTAATGTTTGTAAATTTATATCTATAAAGAATGGTAAGAAGTTAGATATTGATGTGCCAAGTTCGAGTTGTTTGACAGTATCAGATGATTACAAGTATTTTTATTATGATTACGGTTATTTAGACCAAAAAGTTTATTTTGGTGATATAAACGGAAAAGATTATGAAACAGATGTTGATTTCGATTCTTGTTTATGGGATTTTAAGAATAATAATCTTATTTTACATAAAGTAGACTTTGATAATCAAATTTATGATTATGAGTATTATAGTTTGAACAGCGGCAAAAAAATTAATGAATGTACTTTTTCAAATGATGATTTGGAAGGATATGTATCATACAATAATATATATCTGCCTAAATATAATGCTCTTTTAATTCTGAAAAATAATGTAGAAAATCAGAGTATGGAAGTTATGTTATGGGATTTAGATGTTAATGATGAGTTTGAAGAAAAACTTAATATAAGCGAGTGTAATGACGGTCGAGATGTAACGGTTACTGATTGGGGAGAACTTGAAGAAGTACACAAAAAGGCTATATCTATCGGAGAAAAATATGGTGTTGAAATTTATATAGGAAATGAATGTGCTAACCAAGATGAATGGTCATATAAAGGAAAATTAATGCTTGATAAAGATAAGATAGACGCAGCATTAACATCTATGGAAATAGCTTTTGAAAGATATCCGGAGGGTTTTATACAGCAATTAAAGTATGGCAGTTATAGAAAAGTAAAAATTTATCTGACAGGTACTTTAACGGCAAGTGGAGAGTATGATACTCTTTCAAGCTGTGCAGCATTTGTTTCAACAACCGGTGATTATACTTATGCTGTTTTTGATGTTGATGAAAATATGATAGATAATGTTTATCACGAATTTTCACATATTATTGACGGAAAATTGGATTTTACAAGCAGTTTGATAAACAGCAGTTATAGTGAAGAAGACTGGCAGTCATTAAATCCTGATAATTTTGAGTACGCATCATATTACGATTATGAGAATGGTGATTTATCAAAGTATGACAGCTATGTCTATGGCGACATATCAAACCAATATTTTGTAAGTTATTATTCGCTCACATATCCTACTGAAGATAGGGCAACACTTATGGAAAGTGCTATGGCAAACTATTATTTTTGGCGAGAGGACGATATACTTAACAGCGGATTATATAAAAAATTAGAATATTATTCTAAATGTATAAGAGAATCTTTTGATACGACCGGTTGGGACAGTGTGGTGGCTTGGGAAAAACCACTTGTTCAAAATTAAATTTTATCAGTAATTTATTACTTAATTTTTAGGTATAATACAATATTAGTGTATAAAATTTATATGATTTTGAAAAAATTTAAACTTTTTTGAAATTATGGTTGACAAAAACTTTTATATTGATAAAATTATAATGTAAAGTATATTCGCTATTTTTGGCGTAACAATAATATTAATTATATTCTTGTAAAATTAATATGTCTATTAAACATTGGAGGTATCTCTTATGAACAGCACAGAAAAGTTAGAACTGAAAAAAGCTGCCTGTAAAGTAAGAATGGGTGCTATTGAGGGTGTGTTTAATGCTAAATCAGGTCATCCGGGTGGTTCTTTATCAGCAGCAGATATATTTACATATCTTTACTTAAAAGAGTTAAATGTAAATCCTGAAAATCCAAAAGACCCTGACAGAGACCGTTTTGTTCTCTCAAAAGGTCATTGCTGTCCGGGACTTTATGCCGCACTTGCATTAAAAGGATTTTTCTCTATGGACGAACTTAAATCATTACGCCATATTGGCGCAATGTTACAGGGACACCCTGATATGAAAAGCACTCCTGGTATAGATATGAGTTCAGGTTCACTCGGTCAGGGAATATCGGCTGCTTGCGGTATGGCTATGGCAGGTAAAATGGATAATAAAAATTACAGAGTTTATGCTTTGCTCGGTGACGGTGAATGTCAGGAGGGTCAGGTTTGGGAAGCTGCTATGTTCGCAGGTCACAGACATCTTGATAATCTTTGCATTATTATTGATAATAACGGCTTACAGATTGATGGTCGTGTAAATGATATTTGCAGTATCGAACCTCTTGATAAAAAACTCGAAAGTTTTGGCTTTGAAGTATTTAAGATAAATGGTCATTGTTTCGACCAAATCGAAGATGCTTTCAATAAAGCTAAAAAAGTAAAAGGTAAGCCTTGTGCTATTATAGCTGCTACTATTAAGGGCAAGGGTGTTTCATATATGGAGGATAACGGAAGCTGGCACGGAACAGCTCCTAATAAAGAACAATATGAAAAAGCTATGGACGAGTTAAAAGCTCAACTTGCAAGTTTGGAGGCGTAATTTTTATGGCAGATATAATTAAAAAGGCTACAAGAGAAAGTTTTGGCGAGGCTGTTTGCGAACTTGCAAAAGAACATTCGGAAATCGTAGTACTCGATGCAGATTTAGCAGCCGCTACTAAAACAAGTATTTTCAAAAAACAATATCCGGATAGATTTATTGATTGTGGTATAGCGGAATCCAATATGATGGGTATTGCTGCCGGTTTGGCTACTTGCGGTAAAGTTCCTTTTGCTGCATCTTTCGCTATGTTTGCAACAGGCAGAGCTTACGAGCAAGTAAGAAATTCTATCGGCTATCCGCATCTTAATGTTAAGGTTGTTGGTTCACACGCAGGTATATCGGTAGGTGAAGACGGTGCTACTCATCAATGCTGTGAAGATATCGCTCTTATGAGAACCATCCCGGATATGGTTATCCTTAACCCAGCTGACCATTATGAAATGATTGAAGCGACTAAGGCTGCTTATAATCATAAAGGTCCGGTATATATTCGTCTTGGCAGACTTGCTATTGACAGCTTTAATGACCCTTCAAATTATAAATTTGAACTTGGTAAAGGTATAACTTTACACGAGGGTAATGATATAACTGTTATTGCTACCGGTCTTGTTGTAAATGAGGCATTAAAGGCTGTCAGAGCTATTGAAAGCGAAGGAATAAATGCTCGTCTTATTAATATTCATACAATTAAACCAATAGATAAAGATATTATCATAAAAGCCGCTAAGGAAACAGGCAAGATTATTACCGTTGAAGAACATAATATTATCGGAGGTCTTGGAGAGGCTGTTTGTGCTGTGACTTCTGAGGAATATCCTGTACCTGTTAAGAGAATTGGTATAAACGATTGCTATGGTCATTCAGGTCCAGCCGTTGAATTATTGAAGCAATTTGGTCTTTGCGAGGAAAATATTGTTAAGGTAATAAAAGAACAATTAGATAAGTAATATATTATTATAAAAATAAAATGTGCTGTCTCTTTAGACAGCACATTTTATTTTTTATATTACAGCTTAGTCAATCACACAGGAACAGGCAACCGCAAGTGAACCGGGTCCTATATGACAACTTACGCTTAACGATAAATCACCAATATATATTTCTCTGTCAGGAAATACCTTTAATAGTTCTTGTCTGAATAATTCAGCATTTTCAAGATTTTCCGTATGTGCGATCATAATATGCACATTTTTTTTGCAATTTTCTAAACCGCCAAATCTATTCTCTATATCATTTTTTATAGCATTAATCATAATTTCTTTTGCATTATTGAGATTTTTTGCCTTTGCAAATGCATCGAGTTTTTCACCTTGAATTTGTAAAACAGGTTTTATTCTTAGAAGTGTTCCAATAGCTGCAACAGCGGGGGTCAGTCTTCCGCCCTTTCTAAGATATTTTAATGTATCTACCATTATATATATGCTCGACTGAAATTTATTTTCTTCAAGAATGGAGGCTATTTCTGATGCGGTTTTTCCCATACTTGCAAGATGTAATGCATCTAATACAGATTGTCTTTGTGTAATTGATATGCGTTGATTATTTACAACACATACTTTACCGTTGTAATCAAGCGAAAAGGTTCTCGCTGTTTCGTACGAGCTGCTTAATCCACTTGACATTGGTATGTGAACTATCTCATCATACTCTTTTAATGTATCATTCCATAGATTTATGAGTGTTTCCGGTGAAGGTTGAGATGTGGATATTTCGCACCCTGTTTTTAATCGATTAAAAAATTCTTTACGGGTTATTGTAATGTCTTCAAAAAATGTTTCACCATTGATGTTAAATGGCATAGGCAATACTATAATGCCTAATTTTTTAGCTTCTGCTTGTGTTATGCCGCTGTTACTGTCTGTGATTATGGCTATCTTACTCAATTAATACGACCTCTTTTCTGGATTTCTACTCTTATGATTAAATCATAAATTAAGACTAATTGCAAGTATATTTATTATGGTATTTCGCTGCAGGAAAACGCAGGAACATACCCTTTCTTTATTATAATTTTACGGATTTATTGCATATATACCGCCAAAATATTTCATAGCTTGTTTGTAAGTGTTAAATGATAAACCATAAGAGTTAGTTACAGGGTCTTTGAAAAGGTCTATTTTAGGGGGATATATCGTAAAACTTAAATACATAATTACAAATAATGTTAATGCACATAATGCCGCAGAATACCATTTTTCCATATTTAATTCAGATATTATTAACTTATATGATGCGAAAAATGATAACATAAGACAAACCAGTGAGCATATAATATCCACTATCATAATTGCTTTTCCGGTAAAAAAGGTATATGTATAAAAATATGTAATAATAGAAAATATTATAAAATATACACCTATTACCTTAGATACCACAAATTTTTTTAATGGTATTCGTACGATGGCAAGTTCTATAAATGCCCAAAATAAGTATGGCATTGTGAATAACTTAATATGTTCCCAAACACTTTCATTAACAGAACCAAATATAATTCCCCATACATTTCCATTTATCCATTTATAAAGAAAATGTAATAGGATTGCTAATATATAACATACAAATATGCCTATAATTTCTAATCTTTTAAATTTCTTATACTCCAAATTATTCACCTCATATATTAATATGAGGAAGCGGCTAATTCAATACCTAAATTTATGTATTAATTATATTAAAGAACTTTACTATATGTTAATAAATTTTTGAGAATTAAGATTTTTTGGAGCTTGTGAAATTTTTACTCTAACAATAAAGTATTATTTTTTTGCGATATATGTTGAATCTTTTGAGGAATTTATCCACAATTTCAACAGAGTTTTCCACTGTCAAGTGAAATTTATATTTTCTACAAATTGTAATATTTAGATTTTTTACGAATAATTAGTAGTCAAATGGTCAATTATATCCTTAATAAAATCGATAAGGAAGTGTGTATTTAATGATAAAAGGTATAAATCACTGTATAATAGAAGTTACCGAAACAGGCAGCACATATTATGAAAGAGCATTACTGTTTTTAAAGCCTGAATATGCGTCAGTACAAAGAGAAGTACTTGAAAAAGAAGCAAAAAAATTATTAAGAAAAACTGATGCACCATCAATAGTTAAAAAGGGAAGAAGTTTTTTATATTGGTTTGTCAGATTGGGAGGAGCGGCAACTGTTGGAGCCGTTGCCGGTGCGATTATATTTGCGTGATATTACACCTGATATAATTCTTTGTAACTGTGTTTTCTGTAAAAGGTTGAGTAGGTGGTTAAAAATTCCAACTATAATAAATTAATATATGATATTTCCTAATTTTCACATAAAAATTTAAATATAATAATTACAATCATTATTCAGATGTTTACACTTACTCCCGAACTTTTAACAATTTACAAATGTTTGTAAAAACTCAGCAGTTCCTCTCTGGCATATTACTTTAAAATTCAATTTTTTCTTTAATATAATCTACAAGTTTATCAATAGATATTCTTTCCTGCGTCATAGTATCTCTATCACGAATAGTTACACAGCCGTCTGTTTCACTGTCAAAATCATATGTTACACAGAATGGAGTTCCAATTTCATCTTGTCTGCGGTAACGCTTGCCAATAGAACCAATATCATCATAATCTGCCATAAAATGCTTTTGGAGTAATGTGAAGACTTCTTCTGCCTTACTGCCAAGTTTTTTCGATAACGGAAGAACAGCAGCCTTAAATGGTGCGAGTGCAGGGTGAAGTCTTAAAACAACTCTTGTATCCTTTTCGTCAATTTTTTCCTCATCATAAGCATCTGTAACAATAGCAAGGAATAAGCGTTCAACACCAAGTGACGGTTCAATAACATAAGGTATATATTTTTCATTGAGTTCAGGGTCAAAGTATTCCAGATTTTTTCCGCTGGTTTTAATATGTTGTGTAAGGTCATAATCTGTTCTGTCAGCAACGCCCCATAATTCACCCCAACCGAATGGAAATAGATATTCAAAGTCAGTTGTAGCTTTTGAATAAAAACAAAGTTCTTCCGGTGAATGGTCACGAAGTCTGAGATTTTCCTCCTTAATACTCAATGAATACAGCCAATCACGGCAGAAACTTCTCCAATAGTTAAACCATTCAAGGTCTGTTCCCGGTTTACAGAAAAATTCAAGTTCCATCTGTTCAAATTCTCTTACTCTAAATATGAATTTGCCCGGTGTAATTTCATTTCTAAATGATTTTCCGATTTGTGCCACACCAAAAGGTACTTTTTTACGGCTTGTTCTTTGAATGTTTGCAAAGTTTACAAAAATACCTTGTGCTGTTTCAGGTCTGAGGTATATTTCACTTTTGCTGTCCTCAGTTACACCTTGGAATGTCTTGAACATAAGATTAAATTGACGAATATCTGTAAAATTGTGTTTACCACATTCAGGACAACAAATATTATGTTCGTTAATATAATTCATCATTTGTTCATTAGACCAACCCGCTACATTGGTTCCGTCAAAGTTTTCTATAAGATTATCGGCTCTGTGGCGGGTTTTACACTCACAGCAATCCATAAGCGGGTCGGAAAAACCACCCAGATGGCCTGATGCTACCCAAGTTTGTGGATTCATTAAAATGGCTGAGTCAAGACCAACATTGTATTTATTTTCCTGAACGAATTTTTTTAACCAAGCCTTTTTAATATTATTTTTTAATTCAACACCAAGCGGGCCATAATCCCAAGTATTTGACAATCCACCATAGATTTCCGAACCCGGATATACAAAACCTCTGTTTTTGCAAAGATTGACTATTTTGTCAAAAGATTTTTCTGTGTTTAACATTTAATAAATTCCTCCATTCATACTAAGCCGGGAGCAGCTTAAATGCATATTTTTCTATAAGAGTGTCTTTTTAGGAAACAAAAAGTTTTCAACATTAACCTATAAATTTTTAATCGAATTATAAAAAATAAAAATATACATTTAAGCCACTCCAACTAAGTAATTAGTATAATATTTATATTCTATCATTTACGATAATAAACTGCAAGTATATTTAATTATAAACTGTTAATATAAAGGATTTGTTGACAATTATTTTGATTTTATATATAAGTTATTGAATTTATGGATTTAAAATTGCTTTACATTCAGTAAATAAACATATATAATGAAATTGTATATGTTTAAATAAGGGACTGAATATTATGAAAATAGCTAAAATAATGCCAAACACAATAAAAGGTGAAATTACTATGCCTCCCTCTAAAAGTGCTGCCCATAGAGCTATAATATGTGCTGCGTTAGCCAAGGGAATTAGTAAAATATCTCCTATTGAATTATCTAAGGATATTTCTGCAACTATAAATTGTGTTAAGGAATTGGGTGCGGAAGTTTCTGTCAACGGAAATGTCTTAACTGTTGATGGAACAAATATGTTTTCAAATAAAACTGCTTTACTAAATTGCAATGAATCAGGCTCTACTTTGAGATTTTTAATACCGGTAGCTGCCGCAAAAGGTGTTAATGCGACTTTTATTGGAAGCGGATTATTGCCGCAAAGACCGATTGGTATTTATCTTGATTGTTTGCCTAAGTTTAATGTTGAATGTATTACGGGAGGTGGTTTGCCTCTTGAAATAAAAGGAAAATTAAAAAATGGTATTTACACTGTACCCGGAAATATTAGTTCTCAATTTATTACAGGTTTTTTATTTGCTTTATCATTATTGGAAAATGACAGTGAGATTATTATTACAGGCAAAACGGAATCTGTTGGCTATATTGATATGACTGTAAATATAATGAATACTTTTGGTGTAAAAATTGATAAAACTGAAAATGGGTATTTTATTAAAGGTGGTCAATCGTATAAATGTCAGAATTTTACGGTTGAAGGTGATTGGTCACAGGCTGGATTTTTCTTGGCAAGTGGTGCAATAGGTGATAGTGTTATAATTAAGGGATTAAACTTTCAGTCAGTACAAGGTGATATGGAAAGTCTTGAAATTTTTAGAAAATTTGGTGCTAATATAGATATTGTCAATAACAATATTATCGTTTCAAAAGGAAATTTAAATGCGATAGATATTGATGCAAGTCAAATTCCTGATTTAGTACCGGTACTTGCCGTTGTTGCATCACTATGCGAGGGTACAACCAAAATTTATGGTGCAGAAAGATTGAGAATAAAAGAATGTGACCGTTTATCTGCTATTACTAATAATCTTAATACCATTGGTGCAAAAGTTATTGAATTATCAGATGGTCTTATTATTGAGGGGGTTAAGAATTTTAAAGGCGGAAGTGTTGAGGGATATAATGATCATAGGATTGTTATGTCAATGGCTGTTGCTTCGATATGTTCTCAAAATGAAATAATCGTAACAAACGCTTACAGCATAAATAAATCATATCCGACTTTCTTTGAAGAGTTTAATAGAATGGGCGGAAATATATGTGTTATATAAAAGAATTATAATAAAAAGGAGATTTGTCCAATGTCATCAGCTTGGGGAAATAATATAAAAATTTCAGTATTCGGCGAAAGTCACGGTAACGGAATAGGTATCGTAATAGACGGTTTGCCTTCCGGAGAAAAAATAGATATGGATAAGCTGCTTATTCAAATGGCAAGGAGAGCACCGGGCAAAGATAAAACTGCTACTCCAAGAAAAGAAAGTGATACACCTGAAATATTATCAGGTATGTTAAACGGATTTACGACAGGTGTAGCTTTAACTGCTGTAATAAGAAATACAAATACCCGTTCACAAGATTATGGAAATTTATTAACAAAGCCTCGTCCAAGTCACGCCGATTATACAGGATTTGTGCGTTATAAAGGTTTTAATGACCAAAGAGGCGGAGGTCATTTTTCGGGAAGATTAACAGCACCTATTGTATTTGCAGGAGCTTTGTGCAGACAGATACTTGAAAGAAAAGGTATTAAAATTTCAGCACATATAAATTCTATCGGCAACATTAAAGATGATGGTTTTAATCCTCTTGAAATTGATAGTGAATTAATGGACAGGCTGTCATTGTCGGCATTTTCTCTTATAAATCAGTCTGTTGAAGTTTCTATGAGGAATATTATAGAGGAATGTCGTTTAAATCAAGACAGTATAGGCGGTACAATAGAATGTGCTGTAACCGGTATGCCGGTTGGGGTGGGTTCACCTATGTTTGATGGGGTTGAAAATGTTATTTCGTCAATAATTTTTGGAGTGCCTGCCGTAAAAGGTATAGAATTTGGTGCCGGTTTTGATATTTCGAAGATGAAGGGCAGCGAGGCTAATGACCCTTATACTTACAAAGACAATAGGGTTGTTACTACCAAAAATAACAATGGCGGTATTTTAGGTGGTATAACCTCCGGTATGCCTATAATATTCAGGGTTGCAATTAAACCAACGGCATCTATATCTCAGGAGCAGGATACCGTTGATTTAAGTACAAAATCCGATACTAAACTTAGTATAGTCGGAAGGCACGATCCGTGTATTGTGCCAAGAGCAGTACCTGTTATAGAAAGTGCTGTTGCTATTGCTATTATGGAATTAATGATGGGGGCAAATTTGATATGAGTTTAGATTTAATAAGAGAAGAAATAAATAAGATAGATAAGGAGCTTACCGAACTCTTTGTTAAAAGAATGAATTGTTCACGAAGAGTTGCGGAAAGTAAAATGAAAGAAAATAAGCCCATTTTAAATACCGAAAGAGAAAAAGAAATTCTTGATAAGGTTGAAGCCGATGCAGGAGAATTTGGAAGTGAGGCAAGAATTTTCTTTTCGTCATTGATAGAAATAAGCAGGTCTTATCAATATGATTTTATTAATTCTGATAATAATTTAGAGAAAACTATTCATAGGGCTAAAAATATTCTTAATCGTGAAAAACCGGGCATAAATGTGGGTTGTTATGGAAATGTAGGAACTTATACAAATCAAGCCTGTGATAAATTTTTCCCTAATGCAAAGTTGAAATTTTATAAATATTTCAAGGATATATTCAATGCTATTGAGAATAATGAAATTGAATTTGGTGTTTTGCCAATAGAAAACTCATTGGCGGGTTCTGTTACAGATGTTTACGACTTGGTTATTAAACATAGATACTACATAGTAGGTGAGGTTGATGTACCTATAAACCATTGTTTAGCCGTAAAAAAAGGCACAAATATTGATAATATTAAGGAGGTTTATACTCATACACAGGCTTTGCACCAGTGTTCTAAGTATATAGAAGAAAAGGGTTATAAAGCAATCGAATATTACAGCACAGCCGATTCTGCGAAATTTGTATCACAAAGCAATAAAGATGATATAGCGGTTATTTGTTCGGAAAGTGCAATTGAAGAGTATGGCTTGGAGTTGGTTCAAAAGGGTATTCAAAATCAGAAAAATAATTGTACACGATTTATTGTTATATCTAAAAAGTTATATATTACAGAGGGTGCAGATAAAATAAGTTTGTGTTTTGCTATTCCTCATACAATAGGTTCATTATACTTGACTTTAAGCAGATTTGCATTGCACGGTCTCAATCTTACAAAGATAGAATCAAGACCTATGGAAGGCGGTATGTTTGAATATATATTCTATGTAGATATTATAGGCAATATAAATCAGGATAATGTTTTAAAACTTATATCTGCCCTATCTCAGGAATTACAACAATTTTCGTTTTTGGGTAACTACTCAGAAATATAATATTTTATAATAACCCTTTATCACTTTTTGACATTGGCAAATAGAATAATAATGTTATTTATTATAGAGAAGATATATACACTGTGTAAAGTATCTTAAAAGTGACATAAGGGTTTATTATTGACCTGATAGTCAATAATAAAAATAGATAAAGGGAGAGTAATATAGTAATATGTCAGTATTGAATTCAATAATTCAAGAAGTAAAAAAAGTCGTAGTCGGTAAAGACCAAATGATTATTAAATTGTTAATGGTAATATTAGCCAAAGGTCATATTCTAATAGAAGATATTCCGGGTGTTGGTAAAACTACATTAGCACTTGCATTTTCAAAGGCTATAAATCTTGACTATAAAAGAATACAGTTTACGCCTGATGTAATGCCGTCAGATGTTATAGGATATATGTCTTATAATCGTCAAAAAAATGAATTTGAATATATTAAGGGTGTAGGAATGTGCAATCTGTTACTCGCTGATGAAATCAACAGAACATCAAGTAAAACCCAATCTGCGTTACTTGAAATGATGGAAGAAAGAAAAATTACCGTTGACGGCGTGACAAGAAATTTACCTAATCCTAATATAGTTATAGCAACTCAAAATCCTATTGGTTCAGCCGGTACACAGCTCTTACCGGAATCTCAGCTTGATAGATTTATGATTAAAATGTCTATGGGTTATCCGGATATAAATGGCGAGATACAAATGCTTAAAGACAGAAACGGTGAAAATCCTATGAATAATGTTAATGCTGTCGCAACGGCCGAAGATATAGTTAAGTTTCAAAATGCTGTTGATAAGGTCTATAAAAATGATGCAATTTATGATTACATAGCAAGAATTGTAAAGGCTACACGAGAAAATCCCTATATAAAACTTGGAGTTAGTCCACGAGGTACTGTTGCATTGGTATCCTTGGCATCTTCTTGTGCATTTTTAAGCGGCAGAAATTATGTTATTCCCGATGATGTGATAAAGGTATTTCCTGATATTGCTCAACACAGAATATTGCTTAGTTCACAGGCTAAATTATCAAATCTTAGCAGTGCTGATATATTAAAAAGAATTTGTGTGGAAGTTCCCGCACCTCGTGTTTGAGTAGAGGTGAATAATGTGAAATCATTTAGAATATATTATGTGCTGATTTTATTAATTTTATTTATCACATTTACATCTGCACATTTTTATTTTACTTTTGTATTGCTGCTGGCATTTTTAATCTTGCCCGTTGTTACTTTCATAATCGGGTTAATTAACTATTTTTTTGTTGATATATCAATCGTTCAACAAGGAGTTGTAAATGGTCAAAACAGTCAGATTATATCAATTTATAATAAATCCATATTTCCAATACCTCTGTGTATAATTAAATTTGAGATATATAATAAATTTATTGATAAAAAAGAAGTGCAATATATTAAATGTCCTATAAAATCAAGAGATAGACTTGATATTAATGTTAATACAGTATGTAATATATGCGGTGTATGCGATTATTATATTTCAAATTTAAAAACTATTGATTATCTTGGAGTTTTCAGTTTTTCAAAAAAATTAAAAGATATAAAAGTGAGTACCTTATTTTTACACGAATTTTACAATAATATAGAAAAAGATGGCTTTATTTCTGAATTTTATGATTCTGACAGCGACAGATATTCGCATAACAAAAAGGGTGATGATAATACAGAAATTTTTCAGATAAGGGAATACCAGAGCGGTGACGATGTAAGAAGAATACATTGGAAATTATCCGCTTTACAAGATAAAACTATGATTAAAGATTATAGTTTGCCTGTATCAATAGGATTGTTCATATTTCTTGATGTGCAGAACAATAAAGAGAAAAACTCCGAAACTAAATCCGCTGAAATTGTCAAAATTTTTGGGAATATTGCTATTGGATTAATTGAAAATAATGCTGTATTTACTGTGATATATTATGATGTATTTAATTCGGCTGTTATGCAAAAAAAAATTGAAAATAAAGAACATCTTTTTGAAGTAATAACTTCTGTTTTATCCTGTAATTATAATAACTATATTTTAGAAGATATTATAAATTTCAGCGATAAAAGTATAAATAATATAATATATCTTACTACTAAAAATGATTATAATTCTGATATGTTAGACAAAGTAAATAATGCCAGTTTTATATCATCTTCTGATTATATTACGACCTATGATATTGACGAAAACCATAAGTATATAAAATTAAATGAAACTAATATTAATGAAGTAACCGATAGTGTATTTAATTCATTATGAGGGTGGTGATATTTTTTGAATAATTTAATAGATATATGCAATTTGAGTATTCGTGAAAAATCACCTATGACCTTTAAAGAAAGTGTAATTCAATTTTTTTCAAGATTGACTATAATACTTATTATTATTTTTCCGAGTTTGAATAACTTTTTGAATAGTTTTGGATTGTTTTCAAATGAGGCTGTTTCACATTATCAGACGAAATTATATATAGTTACATTTATATCTGCAATAATTTTGAGTTTGATATTATTTCCGATGAAAAACAGAAATATATTTTCAATATTTATATTTTTGGCATTATTGATTACATATATAGTAATATATTTTAAGAACTCCGAATTTTTTTCTGTATTATTTGAAAGAATAGACTGGCTTGGAAAAAAATCCGATACGGCTCGTTTGAAATATACTCTTACAAGAACCCAGATTGATAATACAAAAGCTGTTTATATGGCATTAGTATTATTTATTATAACATTTACATTTATATTGGTTTGGGGCATAATGCATAGATATAGTATCACTATTGCAATAGCATTGGTAATATTTATTATGGTTATTCCAATGATGTATGATATAGAACCATCATTTATATCAATTATTATGGTATTATGTGGTATAATGATGTTATATGCCTGCCATACCGAAAGCGAAAATTTAACATATAAAGATATTAAAACTCACTTCTTGATTAAGGAGAAAAAAAATAAAACGGTATTTGAACTGGTCAACAGAAAATATTCAAGGCGTTATCTTATGCAGCAAAGTCTGTTAATGGCTTTGATTACATTGATGATATTATCTTGCATAGGGATTGCCTATAAGCCGGACAGTTATAATTCGGAAGATAAAATTTACCAATTCTCAAATAATGTATATAAATTGATTGAACGCACACTTAATAATATATTTAATAAAGAGCCTAATGATGTTCTGATGAATGATGGTAATTTTAAAAATGCCGGAGATATAGATTATATTAATAAAACAATGCTTATAGTTACTTTGCCGGATAATTATAATACTGAGGAAAATTTATATCTTAAAGGTTTTGTCAGTAAGGATTATACAAGTGATGGCTGGATATACGATAATTCATCAAGAAAAGTAAATTTTACCACAAGTGGAGTTGAGTTCAGACCTCCATTTATGCCGTACCTTTATTCAGCTTTAATAAGTAAAGACTACTATTATGATGATGTATATACATTAAATATAGAAAATCAATATTCGCTTAGTAACCGTATTTTTACTACTTATAATACCGGTTCTATAAGCTGCAGCAATGCTTCAAATATTAATAGTACTTATGACGGCGAATTTTATGCAGTTACAGAAAGCAAAAAACTTAATTACAGCATAAGCTGTTGTATTGAAAATAAAATATCTGAAATCGCAGTGTCTGATATTACAAGATATAGCTCTACTGCTGAAATTAATAACATAATGAAATATTCCGAATTAAGCTACTATAATGGCTATATAAATTTTGCAACAAATTATAACTATACTAATAATGAGGCTCTTTACAGAAATTATGTTTATAGTAATTATCTTAATGTTCCTGATGAATTTCAAGAATTTTTTAATGAAAATTTTGAAGATATATTAGGTCAATATTCGGAATATTATTATAATGAGAGTTTGTATTCATTTTTTAAATTTGGTAACTACGATGACATTTGTAATATAGTAAGAAATTATGTAGCAAAGAATGGAAGCTATACTTTAAAACCGGGCAGTACACCTGATGATAAGGACTTTGTTTTATATTTCTTACAAGAAAATAAAAAAGGATATTGTATGCATTTTGCATCTTCCGCAGCACTGCTGCTAAGGTGTATGGGAATACCTGCAAGATATGTTGAGGGCTATGTTATAACAGAAAGTGAAATTAAATCCGCAGATATATCAAAAGTAATATATGTACCTGATTCATCTGCACACGCTTGGGTTGAAATATATATAGCCGGATATGGTTGGATACCGGTTGAATTTACCCCCGGATATGATATGGGAAATAATGTTAATAAAAATCCTAATCCTACAAGCTCATCAGTCAGTGAAATAACTGAGCCTTCTTCGTCTGATGCAGATACTTCTTCCGAAATAAATTCGGATACAAGCGATACATCTTCCGAAGATAATAGTACAACCACATCAATAAATCCTGATAGCAGCGAAAACTCTGATTTTGAAAGTGATTTAAAACATAATAATTCTCAAAATAATAAACTTAATCTTGTAACCATTATAATTATAATTATTTTATTATTAATAGCTATTATTATACTTGTTATATTGACAGGCAGAATATATATGTTAAAGCAAAGAGAAAAAGTATTTAATCTTTCAAACGCTAATCTATCTGTTATAAATATGTTTAAGTATAGTTTGTCAATACTTAAATTTTATGGTTTTGGTAGGAATATTAACGAACCTTATACTGATTATGCGGATAGAGTTATTGTCAAATCTGAATTAGTATCTTGTGCTAATTTTGATAGTATAGTACAACTTGCTATGATGTGCAAATTTAGTCAATATAAAGTTAAAAGTTCCTCGATAGATGAAATTAAATCATTTATTGATAATCTTGTAAATGAGGTTTATTCAAAACAAAATCTGTGGGGAAAATTTAAAATGAAGTATATTAATCGTTTGATATAATAATTTTATTAAACATAAAAAATGGACGAATATATATTCGTCCATTTTTTAGGAAAATTTGTTCTATTTTACATAAATATCTTGACTTTTGTTTTTGTAAGATGTATTATAAATAAAACTGCTAAATTTAGCTAATCAGTATCAATATTTTTATTTTTAGAATTATTTTTGTATGGGGTTTGTTCGTCAGTTAAACCAAGTATATAGTCAGTACTGACACTGTAAAACTTTGCTAATTTAATTAAATCTTCTATGCTAAGTTTCCTGTTACCGTTTTCATATCTTCCGTATGATTGTTTACTTGTCCCTAAAATATTGGCAATATCCTCTTGGCGTAAGTCTTTATCAGTTCTGAGATCGTACAATCTTTTGTAATATTTCAAAAAATGGTCACCCCCTTTTGTATATTACACCGAAATGGTTACTTTTAGCTTGACATTAACCAAAATGGTTACTATAATAATTTATGAGTAACCATTTTGGTTACTAAAGGGTTTTAATTAATAATTTATTGCTTAATAGGAAGGAGTGTTATTTTTGATTAAAGTGCAAAATGTTTCCAAAGAATTTAAAAAGGTAGTGAAAGAATCCGGTCTGAAGGGAAGTGTTAAATCATTATTCAGTAGAAAATATGATATAGTAAAAGCCGTCAATGATATTTCATTTACTGTTGCAAAAGGTGAAATATTAGGATTTATAGGTGCAAATGGTGCCGGAAAATCAACCACTATTAAAATGCTTACAGGAATTCTGACACCTACAAAAGGAGAAATAGAAATAAATGGTCAAATTCCATATAAAAACAGAAAAAAGTATGTTAGGGAAATAGGTGTTGTTTTCGGTCAGCGTACGCAGCTATGGTGGGATTTGCCACTAACTGAAACTTTTACCGTCTTAAAGGAAATTTATCAGGTTGATGATGCCCGTTTTAAAAAACAGATGGATTTTTTCAATGAGGTTCTTGAATTAAAAGATTTTGTAAAAAGTCCTGTAAGAACTTTATCTTTAGGTCAAAGAATGAGGGCAGATTTAGCCGCAAGTATGTTACATAGTCCAAAGGTTTTGTTTCTTGATGAGCCAACGATTGGTCTTGATGTAGTTGTGAAAAGTAATATCAGAGAGGCTATTACCAAAATTAATCAGGAGGAACAGACTACTATCATTTTAACAACCCACGATTTGAAGGATATAGAAACCCTTTGTAAAAGAATTATTATGATTGATAAAGGAACTTTAATTTACGACGGCAGTTTGTTGGATATGAAAAATAAGTTTGGAAAATTTAGAGAGATTAATTTATCCCTACAAAATAACAGTGATATTAATATGTTGAGATTTAAAGAAGATTTAAATTTAAATAGTGATGACTTTCAGATAAAATCTAATAAGGAAAAAATAACTGTTATTTTTAATTCTCAGAAAATTGGTGTTTCTGATATGTTATCTTATATTCTTACACATACCAATATCGCTGATATTTCCGTAAATGATGTAAATATAGAGGAAATCGTAAGAAGAATGTATAAATAGGGAGGGGGTATAATTTGTGAGAAGGCTTTGCAATACTTATAAATCTTTTTTAAAAGCAGGTATTCAGAGTGGTATGGCTTATCGTGTGAATTTTATTTGTTTTTTTATAGGTGAGTCATTATATTGTATAGTTATGTATTTTATCTGGAAAGCTGTTTTTATGTCATCGGGAAACGGCAATTTTATGGGCTTTAATATGGTTGATATTACATTATATGTATTTTTATCTAATTTAGTTGGGTTTTTAACATCAACCGATTCTACCTCATCTTTAGCCTTAGAAATTAAAGACGGCAGCATTATAATGCGAATGATTAAACCCGTAAATCTAAATTTGAGTTTACTTGCTTTTGAATTGGGAGATAAAGTTATGGTTATAACCTGTACCTTTATTCCTGTTATGATTGGTGTTGAAATATACAGATATATTACTTTGGGATATATCGCATTTAATATTATTAATTTTCTGTTATTTATTATAAGTGTGATTTTCAGTTATTTGATTGCCTTTTACTTGAATTTACTTTTTGGGTATTTAGCGTTTTTCCTTATGAATATCTGGGGATTTAATATGCTTAAAGGTTCTTTAATAAAATTCTTTTCAGGGGCTATAATACCAATTGCTTTTTTCCCCGAAAAAATAAGAGTAGTTTTTGAACAGTTACCTTTTGCATCGCTGGTATATACACCTACTATGGTATATATGGGCAAATATTCAAATAATGAATTATTATTTGTGTTTGCGAAACAAATAGTATGGCTAATTGTATTTATTTTGATTTGCAGAATGGTTTGGTATCTTGCTCAAAAAAGATTGTCTTCACAAGGAGGATGATAATATTTATGATAAGAATTTTAAAATTATATAAAATTTTTATTGTACAACATCTTAAAAAGTTAATGGAATATAGAGTTGATTTTTTAACAGGTGCAGGTAGTTTTTTTATTACTCAAATAACTAATATAGTTTTTATAAGTATAATATTCAATCAAATACCGAGTCTTAATGGGTATTTATATAATGAAATTATATTTATATATGGTTTTTCATTGTTACCAAAAGGCTTTGACCATCTATTTACTGATAATTTGTGGATAGTAGGTTGGTATGTTGTAAGAAAGGGCGATTTCGACAGATATCTTACAAGACCTATTTCACCATTATTTCATACAATAGTTGAAACCATACAATTTGATGCTTTGGGTGAAATTGCTATGGGTCTGATTTTAGTAATATATTCAAGTATTAAACTTGCATTGCATTTTACATTTATAAATATAGTTTTGCTAATAATAGCTATAATATTTGGTGCGTTGATATTTACAGCCATAAAAATAGCTTGTGCGGCGTTAGCATTTTGGATTAAGCAAAGCGGAAGTATATTGCAGATATTTTATTGTACGAGTGATTTTGCAAGATATCCTATAACTATTTATAATAAGGTAATAAGAGGTATAATTACATATATTATACCGTTTGCGTTTACGGCTTATTATCCTGCAAACTATATATTAAGAAACGGAAAACCATTGTATTGTATTGGTGGAGTTGTTTTAATGAGTATTATATTGTTATCATTGAGTTTAATAATATGGCATAAGGGTATAAATGCATATGAGAGTGCCGGCAGTTAGCATAATTACATAATATAAAAAATAACATACCCTCTTTTATTGTTTCAATAAAAGAGGGTATGTTTTCGATTTAAATTATTTTGTTTTATCTTCTACAATGTGCAAATCAACTTGATTAAATGGAATTTCAATATTATTTTCATCAAATGCAACTTTAATTTCTTCAAGCAATTTAAAATATATATTCCAGTAATCTTCTTTTAAACACCATACTCTGACAATAAGTTTTATACTGCTGTCTGCGTGTTCTCCTACTAATACAACAGGCTCAATATCTCTTATAATATTATCGTATTTTTCTATAACCGATAATATTATACTTCTTGCTTCGCTAATATTTTGATTATAAGATATATTTATGTTTAAATCTATACGACGCTTTTCTTCCGCCGTATAGTTGATAATAGTACTTGATGTCATTTTTGAATTTGGAATAGATATTTGTTTATTGTCTATTGTTATAATTGTTGTGTACATAATCTCAATCTTTGTAACATTTCCTTCTAATCCCTCAACGCATAAAAAATCGCCTATCTTAAATGGTTTGTTAATAAGAATTAATGCACCGCTTGCAACATTCGCAAGACTATCTTTTAATGCAAGTCCGATGGCAACAGTAGCAGCACTTAATGTTGCTATAATCGTTGTCATATTAACACCAAGTTGTGATAATGTTGTTATACCAACTATGACCTTTAAGGTAATAGAAATTAACGAATTAAAAAATGAAATTACACTTTCATCGAGCTTAGCTTTAATCATAGCTTTTTTGATTAATTGGGATAACAATTTTGCAAGGAAAAGTCCTACTATCAATATTACTATTGCTGATATTAGCTTTGGCAAAAATGCTAATAGCCAACCTATAAATTCATTTAAAAATTTTTCAGCTTTCCCTAATGCTTGGTCTACTCCGTCAGTAGTATCTAATAATAAAAAATTCATATACTCATACCCCTAAATATTTTTATTAGTAAACTATAACATATAACCAATCATCTTTATATTCTATAAAGCAAAATAACAAATTTTTGTTTTAATTGTACATTTTTACAGAAATTACTTGTAATTTGTATGAATATGTTATAATATGAAATGGTATAGAACTTAATTTTTTGTATTTGGGGGTATCTAAATGCTGAGCGAATTTGAAAATTTACCCGGTATGAATAATGCTTTTTATTCTGTATTTTTTACAGATATTGATTATATGCAGTCTGATGTGGATATTATTGGGGAAATTAGAAAAAGCTACTTTGATAATGGTCAGCGTATTAAGAATAAAATTTATTGTAATAGTGGAGATGATAAACTTAAATTTAGTTATGATTTGCAAAAAGGCTCTAATCTTAAATGGCGTAAAATGAGAAATGATATTTTAGAGGAAACCAGCATTGATATTGAGGACGGATATATTATCGAAACATATAGTATTGAAGATAGAAAAGTTATCAAAAGAACCTTTTTTGATAAGGAACATAATTGGATAAAAACCTTTTATTTTAATAATCATAACAGGAAAAGTCCTTTCCTAATATTAGAACATATTGTCTATGATGATAACGACACTATTAGGAAAACTATTTTTGACAATGATGGCAAAAAATTTGAGGAAATATTATCGCCGTTTCCTATATCAACAAATCACGATATAGAAAATACTCTTAATTCAATGGCGGGAATACCGGAAGTTTATTGCATAATATCGAGCGGTAAATTTTATTATTGTAATGATGAAAGCTACAATAAAAGAGCTCAGGCATTAAGAAGTATTGTCTGTGATTACAACAGTCAAGATGAAGAAAGCGACTTAAATGAAATCAATTTGGACGAAAATGATATAATTGAAGAGGCTATTTCGACAGATGATATTATAGAGGAAACTGTAAATAGTCCAAAACAAACACAAGATATTATTGAAGAAAATCATACAAATATACAGTATGTTGATGCTTGTATAGTTGGTAATTGTCCAATGTATCCTTTGCCAAAAAAAATTATTAATGTATCTGATGAAGAAAAATATTGCTATTTCGGGGCAATTTCTGAAAATAACCGTTCAGGTTATGGCAGAACGATTATGGATAACGGTATGACTGCTTATGAGGGTTATTATAAAGATGATATGCGTAACGGATATGGTGCATATTATTACAAGAACGGTAAGCTGTGTTATGTTGGAGATTGGAAAGATAATAAGAAAAATGGTGTTGGTATAGCTTTCAGTATAAAAGATGAATCAATTTGTGTCGGTAATTGGGAAAATGATAAATTGTGCGGTATCGCATCACAATTTGATAAGAATGGAAATCTTATATATTCGGGTAATGCTAAAAACGGCAGAAAAAATGGTGCAGGAATTACATATCTTCAGGATACCGGAAATATATTTATAGGCAAATGGCAGGACGGCGTGTTTATGAATTATGGAACTGAAATAAGTGCTGATGGTAACCTAATATATTCCGGTGGATATAAGAATAATATGCGTAACGGATACGGTGCATTGTATAACTTGAATGGAAGTATAAAGTATATTGGTGATTGGAAAGACAATAAATATAATGGTGCAGGTGTCCTGCAATTAAATGATGGCAGAGTTATAGACGGAAATTTTGAAGATGGTCTTGTTTGCGATACAGCAACCGAAACTAATGCCAAAGGTTATAAATTGTATGAGGGCGAATGGAAAAATAATCTTTATAATGGCACAGGAAGAAAATATTTTAAAAATGGCGGATATTGCGAAGGGGAATTTAAAGACGGTATAGCAACAGGTATTATGTCAGGATATAACAGTAATGGTAATATTGTATATGTTGGTGAATATAAGGACGATTTGCCGAATGGAAGTGGTATATGTTATAAAAATGGCAAAAAAGAATACGAAGGTAATTTTACAGATGGTGTGAAAAACGGAAACGGAAAATTATTTGATGATGAAAAATGTTATTATACAGGTCAGATGTTGGATAATTTACAGGACGGTTATGGAGAATATTATTGTGACGGGGTAATTACATATAAAGGTATCTGGTCTAAGGGTATGTATAATGGCTGTGGTGTTCTCTACGAAAACGGTGAGCCTAAATATGTAGGTGAGTTTTGCTATGATAAAATGAATGGCAGAATTAATGAAATTGAGAACGGCAAAATTATTAAAGAATGTATATATGATGATAATAAGTGTACTTATATGAAAGAATACTCATCGGACGATATGACTTTAATTTATGATGGAAATATCAAAAATGACCAAAAAAATGGTATGGGCTGCAGCTTTGTATCATACGGGGAAAAACTGTTCGAGGGTATATTCAAAAATAATGAACCGAGTAAAAGTATGAGGGTTAGCTTAAAAGAACTTTCTGATTTGCCATACTGCCCGCAGCTGGAAAACACCGATTATGATAAATATAGAAAAGGTGTAGATTTTGCTGTTGAATTAAATATTAATGGAGGTGTGTATTCGGGACACCTATATATGGGAAAACCTAATGATAAGGGAACTATATTGTATAGCGATCATAGATATACAGGTAATTTTTCCGAGGGTGTTCCTTGTGGGGAAGGAATAATCTATACAAAATCAGGTGATGAAATAAAAGGCTTATTTACGAAAATTAAAGAACACAATACACAAGAAAAAATATTTGATAATGGTATAGTTTACTATTATACTACATAAAAAAATAATAAAATGTAGCATTTATGACGAAAATTATTTGACTGTCTTTACATATGATTTTTTTAACCTAAATAGGCAAGAAGTCCCCCGCTTTTAAAGCGGGGGGATGAATTGCCGGTCAGCCGCAGGCTGACTTTTTCTTGACATTATGAAATTACAGTGATATACTAAAATCAGATGAAATCGAAATAAGCCTGTATTACAATAGAGCGATAACCAAGCCGTAATACAGAGAATTACGAAAGGAGAACGGATTAGAGGTAATCATTCCTCTATGATAAGGGATTCTGACAAATTGACCTCTTTTTTCCGTAATCAGTCGGGATGTAACATGTGCCAAGCAAGACGATAGCAAGCAAATTTGTCATAACCGTGGGACACACGGGGTTAGCTCGTCGATACTGTACAGACTACTGTACTTGAGCGAGAAGCCCCCGCCTCTAAGCGAAGCGTAGGCGGCGGGAGTATGTCACGTTTATAATGATATTGATATAAGTTATTAAAGTATATAAAGTGGAGAGCCTGTATCAATGTGGATACAACGGGCTGTCCACTTTATTTCAGATGGGAAAAGGGAAAGGATTTTGTTATGACGCTTTATGTATCTGATTTGGACGGAACTTTATTGACAAATAATGGTATCCTGTCCGAATACAGCAGAAACAGTTTAAAAAATATGATTGGTAAAGGTCTTATGTTTACAACGGCAACTGCAAGAAGTTTATCTGCTAAAAAATTACTAAAAGGTTCAGGTATAACCTTATTAGGTGTTCATCTTAATGGTGTTCTTATATATGACTATGGTAACGAAAAATATGTCAATTCAATATCTTTTGATATAGAAACTGCAAGAAAAGTTCAGGATATTCTTGTAAAATACGATAGAATGTCATTTGTATATTTTTATGATGATGGGGAAATAGTTGTTAAATTTGAGAAAATTACTAATAAAGTAGAACAGGAATTTTTCGATAAGAGAAAACATGGCGATTATAAGAATTTTTCTCAAATTCCTAAAATAAATTTAAAAGATAGTGATACTGTAATTTATTTTACTATGGTTGATGAATATGAGAGATTAGAACCTATTTATAATGAAATATCAAAGATAAATGGTGCAAAGGCTGTTCTATATTTAGATAATTACTCCAATCTATATTTTTTGGAAGTTTTCAGCAGTAATGCAAATAAAGCTAATGGAGTACAATATATTAAAAACTATTACAAGGCAGATAAAATTATTGCTTTTGGTGACAATTTAAACGATATAGAAATGTTAGAATTATCTGATAAGGCAATAGTTGTTGAAGATGCCGTTGATAAAGTAAAAGAATTTGCAGACGAAATAATAGGTAAAAGTTATGAAGACGGCGTTGTAAAATACTTGGAGAAGCTTGAAAGCTATAACTGAATTTTTGTATTCTATTTATTTTATATATAGAATAAAATTTTACGCATAGACAATTTTTGTCTGTGCGTGGGAAAGTGTGGTGAATTGTTATGGCAATAAAAAGTATAGAGTCTATTAAACAGGCTGAACAAACCTCGGAACAAAAAGAAAAAATTGCAAGGCTCAATGCTGAACAGCTTATTAGTGATGCCAATAAAATAGCTAAACAGAAACTTGATGACGTTTACAAACAAGAAGATTTAATGATGGCTAAACTTAAAAGTGAAACAGATGCTCAATCAGATAAACTGCTTAAAGCCTCTATAAAAGATGCTGAAAATGAAATTGCTTTACTCAATGCCTCAGCACTTAAAAAGGAAAATTTAGCAATAGAAAAGATTATAGAGTTTATTATTTAATTTATTTAAAACTCTCTTAATCTTTTTTAAAAAGAAAGGTAGGTGTTAAACTTGGCAGTTTGTAAAATGAAGCATATTACTGTTTTCGGTTTAAGAAAATATCGCAAGTCCATTATGGAGCATTTACAGCGCTGCGGCGTTGTAGAAATACGAAATACCGAATTGGAAGATAGTGTTTTTCATAAACAGGACACATCTCAACAAAGTAATATATTTCATAAAAACTCTGCATTGGCTATGAAAGCCGCTGAAATCATTGATAATAATTGTGATAATAAAAAATCTCTTTTATCATCATTTGAGGGCAGAAAAGTTATTTCATCAGAAGATTACTATAAATTTATTGATGAAGAAGAAGAAATTATGCGTATAGGTTATAGAGTACTTTCTCTGAATAAGTCTATTTCAGAAGAAAAATCCGAAATTTCCCGTTTGCAATTACAAGTGGATTCTCTTGAACCTTGGAGAAATTTAGATATTTCTATGAGATTTACCGGTACTAAAACCACAAGTGCTTTTATAGGTATTTTACCGGAAAATCAGCAAAAAGAAGATATATCCAATAATCTATCCGAATTTTTTAAGGAAAAAAATGTGGAAATTAAGGGATACGACATAGAAATTATAAGTTCTTCAAAAGAGCAGACCTGTGTCTTTATAATTTGTCTTAATAAGGATAAAGAGTATATGGAAGCTGCCCTTAGATTTTTAGGATTTGCAAAACCTATGTCGCCGTCAAAGGCAACCCCAAAAGAAAGAATTACTGAGCTGAAAAAGCGTATCAGAGTTTATGAAGATAATATAGAAAATTATATTAAAGAAATAAAGGGGTATATTGGAATAAGTAATGCCTTAAAATTTATGTCAGACTACTATACTATGAGAGCTGAAAAATATGAGGCCCTTGAATTACTTTCAAATTCAAAAAGAACATTTATCTTAACAGGTTATATATCTGAAAAAGATGCTCTAAATTTGGAAAAAGACTTGGTTAATGATTATTATGCAGCAGTTGAAATTGAAGAACCTAATATAACGGAAGATATTCCTGTCTATTTGAAAAATAATTCATTTTCATCTCCTGTTGAAAATGTTCTTGAAACATATAGTTTACCAAATAAAAATGAAATTGACCCAACTAATTTTATGGCTATATTTTATTATATATTTTTTGGACTTATGTTTTCAGATGCCGGCTATGGAATTATAATGTTTCTTGTCTGCGGCATATTGTTGTTGAAATACAAAAATATGGAAGATTCTATGAAGAAAAATCTAAAAATGTTCTGTTTTTGTGGAATATCGACTACTATATGGGGATTTTTGTTAGGAAGTTTCTTTGGTGATGCAGTTAATGTAATTGCTTCTACATTCTTTAATAAAGATATAACACTAAAACCATTATGGTTCTCGCCGTTAGATGACCCTATGAAAATGCTTATGTTTTCATTTTTATTAGGTATAATACATTTATTTACCGGTTTAGCTTTAAATGCTTATCAGCTTATCAAACATAAGAAGTATATTGATGTTTTTTATGATGTAATAAGTTGGTATATGATAGTTCTTGGCGGGGTATTAACATTATTATCAACAAGTATGTTTGCTGATATGGTTGGTTTTTCTAAGCCTTTACCGTCAATAGTAGGTAAAATTTCCGGTGCTTGTGCTGTTATCGGAATAATAGTTGTTTTATTTACATCAGGAAGAACTTCTAAAAGTCCTGTAAAGCGTCTTTTAAAGGGTGCATATGGTGTATATGGTATAACAAGTTGGTTAAGTGATATTTTATCATATTCAAGATTACTTGCACTTGGTTTGTCAACAGGTGTTATTGCACAAGTATTTAATAAAATTGGCACTATGTTTGGCGGTGGAATAATAGGTTTTATATTATTTGCAATTATTTTTATTATAGGTCACAGCATAAATATAGGAATAAATGCACTTGGTGCGTATGTTCATACAAACCGTTTACAATTCGTAGAATTTTTTAACAAGTTCTATGAAGGCGGCGGAGTAAAATTCAATCCATTTAAGATTAATACAAAATATTATAAAATTAAGGAGGATATTAAAAATGGATAATTTAGGTGTAGTTTTTGCTTTAATAGGTGTAGCATTGGCAACTTTTATGGCTGGTATTGGTTCGGCGGTTGGTGTAGGTAAAGCCGGTGTTGCCGCATCGGGTGTTATAGCAGAAGACCCTTCAAAATTTGGTAAGGTTCTTATTTTACAGCTTTTACCTGCTACACAAGGTATTTATGGTTTATTGGTTTCGTTCTTGGTAATAACACAAATAGGTGTTCTTGGCGGTGACGCAAATATTAGTATTGCAAAAGGTTTACTTTATTTTGCATCTTGTTTGCCAATAGCTTTTGCAGGTTTATTTTCGGCAATCGCTCAATCTAAGGCTGCTGTTGCCGGCATATCAATCGTTGCAAAAAGACCGGACCAAATGGGTAAAGCTATCATTTTGACCGCTATGGTTGAAACTTACGCTATTCTTGCACTTCTTATTTCTATTTTATCAGTATTTGGTGTAAAAGGTCTTGCAGTTTGATAGAAAGGGGTTACATAATTTGACCGGATTAGATGTAATACTCAACGATATAAACAGAGAAACTGATTCCATTGTCGCTAAAATTGAACTTGAAGCAAAAGAAAAAGCTGATGAGATTATTAAAAAAGGCGAATTTGATGCTGATAAAAAACTTTCTGAGATAAAAGCATCTATCGAAAGTAAAAAACAGGAAAATTTTAGGCGTTGTCAATCTGCTGCCGACTTGGAAAAACGCAAAAGGATTCTCATAGCTAAGCAGGAAATTATATCCAATGTTATAGCTAAGGCTAAAAATAAACTTGTTAATGCTGATGATAAAGAATATTTTGACAATATTGTTAAAATGGTTGAAAAATATGCTTCTTCTCAAAAAGGAGAAATTATTTTTAACGAAAGAGATTTGAAACGATTACCCAAAGATTTACAAAAAAGAATTGATAATGTTATTAATAAAAAGGGCGGTTCTCTCAAAATCTCTGTGCAAACCCGTGATATAGACGATGGTTTTATATTATCTTACGGTAATATAGAAGCAAATTGTTCCTTTACAGCATTGTTCAACAGTGCAGACAATGAGTTAAAAGACTTGGTACACAATTTATTCTTTTCGTGAGAATAATATTATTATTTCTAAGAAAGGAGATTAAATTGTATGTCAGAAGAATTTATTTTTGCAATAGCAAGAATTCGTTCAAGAGAAAAAAACTTGTTGTCGCAGACAGATTTAGAGCAATTAATGAATTGTCATACCGCCAATGAATGTATAAGAATTCTCATTGATAAAGGGTATGGTAACGGCTCCGAAACTTTGGCAGATGAGATTATAAATAATGAACTTGATAACCTATGGCAATTTATGAGAGAATTGGTAGATGATATAGAAAATTTTGCCATAATGCTTTATAATTATGATTTCCATAATTTGAAAGTAGCTATTAAATCTATTATAACAAATATAAAACCTGATAAATTTTTTATAAATAGAGGTATAATGCCTGCTGATAAAATTTATAAGTGTATAGAAAACAGAAAGTTTAGTGAATTGCCTGATTATATGAGCAAAGTTGCCGAAAAATCTTTTGATATTTTACTTAAAACGCACGACAGCCAACTTTGCGATGTTATTATTGACAGCGGCTGCCTTAGACAAATTCTTAAAACAGCTGAAAATTCAAAAGAACCTCTTTTGAAATACTATGGCGAATTTACGGTTGCCTGTGCAAATATAAAAACTGCTGTAAGATGTTCTAATATGAATAAATCTGTTGAATTTATGAAAGAGGCTATTGTTGATTGCAAAACTCTTGATAAAAATAAACTTATTCAATCCGCTTGTAGGGGAATAGATGATATTTATGGTTATCTTTCTGTAACAGATTATGCAAAGGCTGTGGACGCTCTAAAAATATCATTTTCATATTTTGAAAAATGGTGTGATAATACACTTATGATTAAGATTAAAGAGGAAAAGTGTAATCCGTTTACTTTTGGTGCCGTACTTGCTTATGCGATGGCAAAAGAAACAGAAATTAAGGCTGTAAGGATTATATTATCAGGAAAACAAAATAGTCTTGATGATAATGTTATTAAAGAAAGATTGAGGAATATGTATGTATAAGATAGCTGTTGTTGGCGATAGAGATAGTATTTATGGGTTTGCTGCACTCGGTCTTGATATATATGATATTACCGATGAAGAAAATATCGGTAAAAAATTTAAAAGTATTGCCGACAGCAAATATTCTGTTATATATATTACCGAGGAATTGGCTGCTAAATTGGAAAAAGAAATCGACAGCTATAAAGATGCAGAAATCCCTGCTATTATTCCTATACCCGGTATTAAGGGAAATAATGGTATAGGAATATCTAATGTTAAGAAATTTGTCGAAAAAGCAGTAGGTTCGGATATTATATTTAATGATTAAATTTTTTTTAGGAAAGGAAACCTTGAAAGATGAGTGGCATTGTTAAAAAAGTAGCCGGTCCGCTTGTTGTTGCTGAAAATATGAGAGATGCAAATATGTTTGATGTTGTTCGTGTTGGCGAAGAACATCTTATTGGCGAAATCATAGAAATGCACGGCGATAAGGCTTCTATTCAGGTATATGAGGAAACATCGGGTTTAGGCCCGGGTTCTGAGGTCATAAGCACAAATGCTCCGCTTAGTGTTGAACTTGGCCCGGGACTTATAGGCAGTATTTATGATGGTATTGAAAGACCTCTTGACGATATTATGAAATTGTCAGGTAATAATCTTCAAAGAGGTGTTGAAGTTCCGTCCTTAAAGAGAGATTTAAAATGGAAATTTAATGCTGTTGCTAATGTTGGTGAATATGTTTCGGCAGGCGATATAATCGGTACAGTTCAGGAAACTCCGATTGTAAACCATAAAATTATGATACCTAACGGAATTAAAGGCAAAATTAAATCCATTACGTCAGGGGAATACAATGTTACAGATACGGTCGCAACAGTTGAAACCGAAAAAGGTTTGGAAAATATTACACTTATGCAAAAATGGCCTGTTCGTGTAGGCAGACCTTATGTGAAAAAATTATCACCTGATATGCCCCTTGTAACAGGTCAAAGAGTTATTGATACAATGTTCCCAATAGCTAAGGGTGGTGTTGCCGCTGTTCCTGGTCCTTTTGGAAGTGGTAAGACCGTAGTTCAACACCAACTTGCTAAATGGGCTGCTGCTGATATAGTTGTATATATTGGCTGTGGAGAACGCGGAAATGAGATGACTGATGTACTTAATGAATTTCCGGAACTTATAGACCCAAAAACAGGCCATTCTCTTATGGAAAGAACCGTATTAATCGCCAATACTTCTGATATGCCTGTTGCAGCTCGTGAATCATCTATTTATACAGGCATTACCATTGCCGAATATTTCAGAGATATGGGTTATTCTGTTGCACTTATGGGAGATTCTACTTCCCGTTGGGCTGAGGCTTTAAGAGAAATGTCCGGCCGTCTTGAAGAAATGCCGGGTGAGGAGGGCTATCCTGCTTATCTCGGAAGTCGTCTTGCACAATTTTACGAAAGAGCAGGTAAAGTTATTACTAATGGTAAGGACGAAAGAGAAGGAGCTTTATCCGTAATCGGTGCTGTATCGCCTCCGGGTGGTGATATCTCCGAGCCGGTATCTCAGGCTACTTTGAGAATAGTAAAAGTATTCTGGGGACTTGATTCATCACTTGCATATAAAAGACACTTTCCCGCTGTAAACTGGTTAAATAGTTATTCGCTTTATGTGGATACAATGGCCGATTGGTATAATACAACCGTATCAAGCGATTGGATGAATTGCAGGGGAAGGTTGATGACCTTGCTTCAAGAAGAGGCTGAACTTGAAGAAATAGTTAAACTTGTAGGTATTGATGCTCTTTCAGCTCCTGACAGAATAAAACTTGAAGCTGCTCGCTCAATAAGAGAGGACTTTTTGCATCAAGACGCATTCCACGAAATTGATACCTATACACCGCTTGAAAAACAACATAAAATGATGTTGTTAATACTTGCATATTTTGATTTATGTATTTCCGCACTTGAAAAGGGTGCTGATGTCAATGTATTATCTACAATGCCTATAAGAGAGCGTATAGGTCGTTTTAAGTACACAACTATGGATAAAGTACAGTCGGAATATGATAATATTATGATGGAACTTGAAAAATCCATAGATAATGCTATAAAATTGTCAAAGGAATAGTTATTTTTGAGTGTTATTTTCATTATTATAGATGCTATAACAAAATGAAATAAAGCTATATTTTTATACGGAAAGGAATGAATTAATCTTGCCAAAAGAATATAGAACCATTGAAGAAGTTGCCGGTCCGCTTATGATTGTGCGAAATGTTGAAGATGTGCATTATAATGACCTTGGCGAAATAGAGCTTGTAAACGGTGAGATACGCCGTTGTAAAGTTTTGGAGATAAATGGTACAGATGCCGTTGTACAACTTTTTGAAAGTGCATCAGGTATTAATTTATCAAACAGTAAGGTGAGATTTTTAGGAAGAAGTATGGAACTTGGTGTATCACAGGATATGCTTAGTCGTGTATTTGACGGTCTTGGAAGACCAATAGATAACGGACCGGATATTCTTCCGGAAAAAAGACTTGATATTAATGGTTTACCTATGAATCCTACTGCAAGAAATTACCCACAGGAATTTATTCAGACAGGAGTTTCTGCCATAGATGGTCTTAATACACTTGTAAGAGGTCAAAAATTACCTATATTTTCGGCAAGTGGTTTGCCGCACGCCCAGCTTGCCGCACAAATTGCAAGACAGGCTAAGGTAGGAAGTGCTAATGAACAATTTGCTGTTGTATTCGCTGCAATGGGAATTACATTTGAGGAGTCAAATTATTTTATTGATAGCTTTAAGGAAACAGGTGCTATTGACAGAACTGTTATGTTTGTAAATCTCGCAAATGACCCTGCTGTTGAGCGTATCGCTACACCAAGAATGGCTCTGACTGCCGCAGAATATCTTGCATTTGATATGGGTATGCACGTTCTTGTAATTATGACCGATATTACAAACTATGCAGATGCCTTAAGAGAGGTTTCTGCCGCAAGAAAAGAAGTACCGGGACGCCGTGGCTATCCGGGATATATGTACACAGACCTCGCTACACTTTATGAAAGGGCAGGTCGCCAGAAAGGTAAAGACGGCAGCATTACACTTATTCCTATTCTTACTATGCCGGAAGATGATAAAACTCACCCTATTCCTGACCTTACAGGATATATTACAGAAGGTCAAATTATATTGAGCCGTGAACTCTATCGAAAAGGTATTACACCGCCTATTGATGTATTGCCTTCTTTGTCCCGTCTTAAAGATAAAGGTATCGGTCAGGGAAAAACAAGGGCAGACCACGCCAATACTATGAACCAGCTTTTCTCAGCCTATGCAAGAGGTAAAGAGGCTAAGGAACTTATGGTTATTCTTGGAGAAGCTGCACTTACTGATGTAGATAAGTTATATGCTAAATTTGCAGATGCTTTTGAAAAAGAATATGTTTCACAAGGTTATAATACAAATAGAGATATTGAGGAAACCCTTAATTTAGGCTGGAAGCTTCTGTCAATATTGCCAAGAAGTGAATTGAAAAGAATTAAAGATGAATATCTTGATATGTATTATGGTAAGTTCTGATAAGGGGGATACATAATGGCAAGTACACAAGTAAACCCTACAAGAATGGAACTTACAAGATTAAAGAAAAAATTGATAACCGCTAAAAGAGGCCACAAACTTCTTAAGGATAAAAGAGACGAATTAATGCGTCAATTTCTTGACCTTGTAAGAGAAAATAAAGCCCTTAGAGAAAAAGTTGAAAAGGGTATTGAACAGGCTAATAAAAATTTTGTTATGGCAAAAGCAGGTATGGAGGAACAGATGGTTACCGCATCTTTGCTTGCACCAAAACAAGAGGTGACGCTTGAAGTATCAAAAAAGAATGTTATGAGTGTTAATTTGCCTGTGTTTGACTATCAGACAAGAACATCAGACAACAATGATATTTATTCTTATGGATTTGCATTTACATCAGGAGATTTGGATTATGCGGTAAAGTATCTTGCAGATATTCTGCCGGATATGTTAAGACTCGCTGAGTGCGAAAAATCTTGTCAGCTTATGGCAAATGAAATAGAAAAAACCAGACGAAGAGTTAATGCCCTTGAACATATTATGATACCGCAAACACAAGAAAGCATCAAATATATTACTATGAAACTCGATGAAAATGAAAGAAGTACTCAAACAAGACTTATGAAAGTCAAAGATATGATGCTTAAACAAGCACACAATTATTAATAAATTTTACACTCAAAAAAGTACTGTTATTAACAGTATTTTTTGAGTGTTTTTTATATGTATTGACAGATTGATTAAATCTTATTATAATGATATTATCAATTAAATATTAATAAAGGGAGCTAAATAAATGGAAGAAAAAAATTATAATACAGAAAGCGAATTTCTTAAAAATTATAATATAAAAAATTACGAAAGCCCGTCAGTAACTGCTGATATCGCTATATTTACCATAATAGACGAAGTATCTAAAAATTATAGAAAATTGCCAAAAAAGGAATTAAAATTACTTCTTATTAAGCGTGGCAAACACCCATATAAAGATAGTTGGGCTTTGCCGGGTGGATTTATGGAAAAAGGGGAAACCCTTGATGAATGTGCAAAAAGAGAACTTAAAGAAGAAACAAGTGTGGAAAATGCACATCTTGAATTTGTAAAAATGTTTACAGAAAGCGGCAGAGACCCTCGTGGCTGGATTATATCGGGTGCATATATGGCTTTGATGGATTATACCAAATGTAATGTAAAGGCTAATGATGATGCAAGCGAAGCAGTATGGTTTACTGTTGATTTTAAAGAAATTAGCGTTGAAAAAAAATCTTATGACAATAGTTTTGAAGTTAAAATTACCCATAAATTAGAAATGACTTATGAGGAAAATTATCTTACTGCTATTGTCGAGGAATTAAGAATATCAACGAATTATGATGAAACCATATCTTATAAAATTATTGAACAAAATGGATTTGCATTTGACCATTGCAGCATAATAGTAAATTCAATCTTTAAGCTAAGAGATAAACTTGAAAACGGTAATATAGCATTTTCATTATTGCCGGAAAAATTTACTATGTCCGATTTACAGAAAGTTTATGAAATTATATTGAATAAAAAACTTATAGTATCAAATTTCAGAAGAAAAATTTGTAAAAAATTAATAGAAACAGATAACATCACTGAAAAGGCAGGACACAGACCTGCTAAACTTTATGAAAAAAATTTAGAGTTATCATATAAAGATGATATATTTGAGTGATGATTTAATTTATTAATTGATTATTTTATCACTTATAAAATAAAGCATATTTGCAGAATTTATAATAAAATTCTCAGATATGCTTTATATCGATTTATATTTAAATTATTAGCAGTCTATACATTTTAAAAGATTACGCATTTCTTCGATACCCTCTTTTTGAGACCTTATTATCGCATATAGAATAGGTTTTAGCTGTTTACATATATCGTATTTTAAGGTGAGTTCTGACATTTCAACAGCACCAATATGGTGTGGTATCATCTCATACATAAAATTACAGTTCACTCTATTATTTTCATTAGCATTTTCCATTCTGCAAAACATTTTATACATAATATTACGCATATTATGTTCATAAGAATTCAATGCTTTTTCCGAATTTTCCGGTTTTTCACATATACATTCTATTGAACACATATTTTCTATACTCTTTTTTTGTTCCGTAATAATACCCGAAGCAATATTTTTAAGTTCTGGGTTATTGGTATATTTAAGAATATTTTCGGACATTTCAATAGCTGCCTGATGATGTGGTATCATCTGTACAATAAAATTATGAGATATACTGTTATTAAGTTCAGCACTGGTCATTCCCGAAACCATTCTGTTTAGAATACAATGGAATTCAGCCAAATAATTTTTTGTGGCAGTACTTAGTTCACATTGTTTGCTCATAATTATCACCCCCAGTCTAATTATATGATATGCTTAACATTTCGCAGGGTTTACGGCAATTAAAATTCATTTTATTTATAATTCGGGAACATATTGCCTGAATATTGGCAGCATACCATTATGTTCGGGATTATGTGCAGGTAACTGTAATATATCGTGTCCCGGAAATTCATTTCCCTCTATTAATAATACATCATTCTCAGTAACGCATATATCCCAGCCAACATAACCGATTTCCGGAATAAGTTTTGCCGCATTTATACACATTTCCTTTGCTTTATCCCAAAGCGGTATTTGATAGCCTATTAATTTGGTTTTAGTTTGAGGGTGTATTTCGTAAGTTTTTCCGTCTTTATCGTAGCCCTGATGAGTAATTTTTCCTGTATTTATATCTATTGGGGCACACATTCCGCCGGCATTAATATTATCTACACAGGCATTATTATTTCCTATGCGAATAAATCCATAAACAACAGATATTTTGTTATTATGATTTATAGTTGCAATTCTTAAAGTATTAACCGAATAAGGGTATATTTTTGAAATGTCTTTATGTTGAATGACATATTCTTCAATAATAGTCTTGTTTTCACGCTTTAATCTCTGGTATAATTCATTAATATTATTAATATCCGAAGTGTATATTTTTTCAAAACCTTGACCGCAACAACCGTTTTGCGGTTTCACAGCAAGACATTTAACACTCTTAACAAAATTTTCAAAATCCCTTTCCGTTGCACTGTTAAGATTTAGCCAATTCCTTTTTATAAAATCGGCAAATATTTTATTGAATGTGGACTTATCCGATAACTTATAAACTTCATTTTGATTGTTAAGCAATTTTATTAGTTTATTGTTATAGCTCCTTGTTATATAATCCTTACGCTTTTTATTTGGAATTTTTTCAAATTCATAAAGGAAGTAGTCGCTGTAACCTGCACCATATTTAAATCCACAATATATAATATCAAAAAAAATTCCTATTATGTTTTTATTTGAACGCTTATGAATTTTATCAATAGTATTAAACATTTTTTTGTAGTTAAATGTTGACATTATTTTGCCGAAATATGATAATTTCATCGTATAACCCTCTTGTTTAGTAATAATTAATATGATAATTATAAACTATATAAAAATCTTTGTAAAGCGTAAAAATTATTGATTTTTCCGGTCAAAAGACGGTTATAATTATTATATGTAATTGTCATAAGGCCGTTTCCAATATATAATAAAATTAGTATATAATATGTTGAAAGATTATATATTTTATGGTAAAATATGATATTATGGTATATTTTATCATTGGCTTGTTTTGTTAAGCCAATAGTAGAATTAAATATAATTGTAGTTTTTAATATTATAAAGTACGAAAGGATATGTTTGCAAATGAGATTAGAAAACCAGTATCGTACCCACTATTGCGGAGATTTGAGAGAAAGTGATATAGGAAAGTCTGTAAGAGTTGCGGGTTGGGTGGAAAATATCAGGGACCACGGAGGAGTAATGTTTCTTGATATTCGTGACCATTATGGAGTAGTTCAAGTAGTTGTTAATGATGATAATATGCTCACTAATGTAAATAAAGAATGTACCGTTACAATTAGTGGTAATGTTGTTAAAAGAGATGATGAAACTATAAACCCTAAAATCGCAACAGGTATGATTGAGGTTAAAGCTGACAACCTTATTGTACTTGGTAAATGCCAGCAAAATCTGCCTTTTGAAATAGCCACCTCAACCGATACAAAAGAAGATGTTCGCTTAAAATATAGATTTTTAGATTTGAGAAATAAAAAAGTCCATAATAATATTGTGCTGCGTTCGCAAGTTATTTCATTTCTAAGACAAAAAATGACAGAAATGGGATTTATGGAAATTCAAACACCTATTTTATCTGCATCATCACCGGAGGGGGCAAGAGATTATCTCATTCCGAGCAGAAAACATAAAGGTATGTTTTACGCTTTGCCACAAGCACCTCAGATTTTTAAACAATTATTAATGGTGTCGGGTTTTGATAAATATTTCCAAATAGCACCTTGTTTCAGAGATGAAGATGCAAGAGCTGACCGCTCCCCGGGAGAATTTTATCAACTTGACTTTGAGATGTCTTTCGCTGAACAGGAAGATGTCTTTGCCGTTGCAGAGGAAGTTTTATATGAAACATTCAGTAAATTTACAAATAAAGAGGTTTCAAAACCTCCTTTTGTGAGAATACCATATTTTGAATCTATGCTGAAATACGGTACGGATAAACCGGATTTAAGAAATCCTCTTATTATCGAAGATGTAAGTGAAATGTTCGCTGAAACGGATTTTAAACCTTTCTTAAAGAAAACAGTTCGCACAATTAATGTTCCTAATGCGTCATCACAATCAAAAACTTGGTTTAAAAATATGGAAGCATTTGCCTTGTCTATTGGTATGAAAGGTTTAGGTTATGTAAAGGTAAAAGAAGATATGACTTTTGATGGACCTATTGATAAATTTTTAAAAGAGGGCGACAGAGAAAAACTTATTGAAATCAATAATTCAAAAAGCGGAGATGTTATTTATTTTATAGCAGATACAAAGGACGCTGCTCCTAAACTTGCAGGTCAAATCAGAACGGAAGTCGCCAAAAGACTTAATCTTATTGATGAAAGTTGCTTTAAAATGTGCTTTATTACAGACTTCCCTATGTTTGAGATTGATGAGGATACAGGTGCTACGATATTTACACATAATCCATTTTCAATGCCGCAAGGCGGAATGGCTTCACTTATAAATAAAAACCCAACTGATGTTCTTGCTTATCAATATGATATAGTTTGTAACGGTGTTGAATTATCATCTGGTGCTGTAAGAAATCACGATATTGATATTATGGTTAAGGCTTTTGAGATTGCCGGATATACTGAAGAAGAACTAAAAACTAAATTTACATCACTTTATAATGCATTTAAGTATGGTGCACCACCTCACGCAGGTATGGCTCCGGGTGTTGACAGAATGTTAATGCTATTGACTGAGGAGCAAAATATTAGAGAAGTAATTGCATTTCCTATGAACAGCAGTGCACAAGATTTACTCTTAGGTTCTCCTAATCAGGTAAGTGAACAACAATTAAGGGAAGTCCATATAAAATTAAGATAAATTAGTGAAATTATATTGTATTGAGTTTATCACTCTTTTATAAGAAAGGCAGATGAAAAAGTATGGTAACACACGAAGAAGTTCAGAAATTGGCTATTTTAGCAAAACTTTTTGTGGCTGACGAAGAACTCGATAAATTAACCAAGGATATGGAAGAAATTATATCTTTTGCCGATACGATAAATAATGCCTCTGTTGAGGAAACAAATTTTGACAATATTAATGGCTTGTCAAATGTTTTTCGTGAAGATGTTGTTATTCCGTCATTTAGCAGGGAAGACATTTTGAAAAATGCCCCTGATAATGATGAGGGTTGTTTCCTTGTAAAAAAGAGAGGTTAGGGGGAATTATAAACTATGGCAGTTAAAGGTAAAATAGCACAGTATAGTGAAATGCTCAAAAATAAGGATATTTCGTGCATAGAACTTACCCAAAAATATATTGATGAAATTCAAAAGTGTGACGATAAATTAAATTCTTATGTTACGGTAACGCCTGATACGGCAATTAATACAGCAAAAATTGTTGATGAAAAAATCTCTAAGGGTGAAACATTGGGTTTGCTTGAAGGTATTCCTATGACCTTGAAAGATAATATTTCAACAAAAGGAATAAAAACAACTTGTTGCTCCAAAATCCTTGATGGTTATACGCCAATATATGACGCTTCTGTATGGGAGTACTTAAAAAATCAGAATGCAGTATTATTAGGTAAAACCAATATGGACGAATTTGCTATGGGTTCGTCTTGTGAAACCTCTTGTTTTGGCGGAGCAAAAAATCCCCATAATATAAATTATGTATCGGGCGGAAGCTCAGGCGGTGTCGCATCAGCGGTCGGCGGAAATATTGCAGTTTATGGACTTGGTTCTGATACGGGTGGCTCTATTCGACAACCTGCAAGTTTTTGTGGTATAGTAGGTCTTAAACCAACTTATGGTGCAGTATCTCGTTATGGGCTTATTGCTTATGCGTCAAGTTTAGACCAGATAGGACCTATAACAACCACTGTTGAAGATGCTGCTATTGTATATGATGCAATATCTTTCTATGATGATAAAGATTCAACTTCAAGAGGTAAATCTTCTGCAAATACTATTGATACCCTGAAAAATGATATAAAAGGTTTAAAAATCGGTATAGCAAAAGAATATTTTGATGGTATTCGTGATGATGTAAAAACAGCAATAGAAAAGGCAATTAAAGTTTATGAATCATTAGGTGCAAAAATTGTATATTTTGATTTGCCTGTTTTAAAATATGCTTTGCCTGTTTATTATATTTTGGCGTGTGCAGAGGCTTCGTCTAATCTCGGCAGATATGATGGAATTCGTTATGGCTTTAAATCAGAAGACTACCACAGTATCCACGAAATGGTTTCCAAAACAAGAAGTGCAGGCTTTGGTGAAGAAGTTAAAAGAAGAATAATGCTTGGTACTTATGTATTAAGTGCCGGTTATTATGACGCTTATTATAAGAAGGCTCAAAGCTTAAGAGGTAATATAGTAAAGGCTTTTAAAGAAGCATTTAATATATGTGATGTTATACTTGCACCAACGGTTCCTATTACAGCGTTTGAAAACGGACACGCTGTAAGTGACCCTATTGAAACATATTTAACAGATATTTGTACAGTACCTGTTAATATAGCAGGATTACCGGCTGTATCAATACCGTGTGGATTTGGAAATAATGGTTTGCCAATAGGTATGCAGTTAATCGGGGATATGTTCTGCGAAAGCAAAATTTTAAATGCTGCTTGGCAGTACGAAAACACAACCGGAGATGATGTTTTCAAAAGTGCGGAAATGGGGGTTAAGCTATGAAATACGAATTGGTAGCAGGTTTTGAAACACATATAGAGTTGGCTACAAATACAAAAATTTTTTGCAGCTGTACCACGGAATTCGGCGGAGAGCCAAACACACATTGTTGTCCTGTATGTATAGGCTTGCCGGGTACTTTACCTAAGCTCAATAAAAAAGTCGTTGAGTATGCCATTAAAGCAGGGCTTGCAACGAATTGCGAGATTGCTGAAATATCAAAAATGGATAGAAAAAATTATTGTTATCCTGATTTGCCAAAGGCATACCAAATCTCCCAATATGATATGCCATTATGTCAAAATGGTTATGTTGAGTTGTCGAGCGGAAAAAAAATAAGGCTTAACAGAATCCATATAGAGGAAGATGCCGGTAAACTAATTCATCGTAAAGGTGATACTCTTGTGGATTATAACAGGGGCGGAGTTCCACTTATTGAGATAGTTTCAGAACCGGATATTCGTTCAGTTGATGAAGCTAAGGAATATGTTGAAAAATTACAGCTTATTATGAGATATATTGGAATTTCGGACTGTAAAATGCAAGAGGGTTCAATGCGTTGTGATGTTAATATTTCAGTTAGACCGGTTGGCAGTGAAGTGTATGGAACAAGAACTGAAATAAAAAATATGAACTCTATTACATTTATAGCAAAAGCTATGGAATATGAGTTTGAAAGACAGGTGGACCTTATTGAAAGCGGAGGAAAAGTTATTCAGGAAACACTTCGCTATGATGATGTTACAAATACTACATCAAGTATGAGAGGAAAGGAAGACGCTCACGATTATCGCTATTTTAGAGAGCCTGACCTTGTTACAATTAATGTTCCTAAGGAACAGGTAGAAAAAATTAAAAAATCCCTTCCTGAATTTCCAACCCAAAAGTTAAAGAGATATGTGGAGGAGTATGATATTCCTAACACAGATGCTCAACTGCTTACAAAGTACAGAAAAATCGCTGAATACTTTGAAGAAGCTATTGATGGTATTAAAACTCCAAAAACAGCATCTAATTTTATTATTGGTCAGATTTTCAGAAAACTTGAAAATGAAGCTGAAAAAGAAGAATTTAATATTAAAGTATCTGCAAAGAGCCTGAATGAACTTATTAAGCTGCTCGACAGCGGTAAAATTAAGATGAATTTGGCTAAATCAACACTTGATAAAATGCTTGAAACAGGTAAAAATGTATATGAACTGATTTCTGAAAGCGATATGGGCGGTATTGATGACAATACTCTTTTAGAGTTGTGCAATCAGGCAATACAACAAAATCCTAATGCTGTTAATGATTTTAAAAATGGTAAAGTAAAAGCCGTTAAAGCTATGGTAGGATTTGTTATGAAAAATAGCCGAGGTAAGGCAGATGCAGTACTTGCAGAACAGAAACTTATTGAATTAATGCAATAAAATAAAATCGTCTGATTGATTTTTCAAACAGACGATTTTTTTAAAAATATAAAATACAACTAATTTGTATGATTGTATATAAATTACTGTTGACAATATAATATGGTAGTGGTATATTTATAAATAAAAGAATATATATTGTTAGTAAGTGCTTTAAGAAGTATTTAAATTGAAGATAGAGGTGCAGTGTTTATTAGTAGTATGGGACAGATCGCCAGATTGTGTATGCCCTTATCAAAAGGAAACATTGCCGAAAAGAAATTTATGGCAAAAATTTCTTTGGTTAATACGGTGAATAACCCTTTAACTGTCATCATAAAAATATGATGGAGAGCTATCGTATAATTTCTGATAAATTTGAAATTATGAGGCTTTTTACAAATTTTTTTGATGTCGGTTTTAAACCGACTTTTTTTATATAGCAATATTTTCTTTTTTAACAAAATTTAGTGATTTCTTATATTTAGGAGGATTTATTAATGAAGAAGTATAATGTTGGTATTATTGGTGCAACAGGTATGGTAGGTCAGCGTTTTGCGACATTGCTTGAAAACCACCCTTGGTTTACAGTAACAGCACTTGCGGCAAGTGCCCGTTCAGCCGGTAAAACATATAAGGAAGCTGTTGGCAATAGATGGGCTATGCAGGCTCCGATGCCAAAATCTATGCAAGATATGATTGTATATGATGCAAATGATGTACAAACAGTTGCGTCAAAAGTAGATTTTGTATTTTGTGCTGTTGATATGAAGAAAGATGAAATCAAAGCATTGGAGGAGGCATATGCAAGGGCTGAATGTCCTGTTATGTCTAATAATTCAGCACACAGAGGAACTCCTGATGTTCCTATGATAATTCCGGAGATAAATTCTGAACACGCTAAAATCATTCCGTCACAAAGAAAAAGATTGGGTACAAAGAAAGGCTTTATTGCAGTTAAATCAAATTGTTCATTACAAAGCTATGTACCGGCAGTAAACGCTATTATGGATTTAGGAGTAACAAAAGTACTTGCTTGTACATATCAGGCAATCTCAGGTGCAGGCAAAACATTTGAGCGTTGGCCTGAAATGATAGATAATGTAATACCATATATTGGTGGAGAAGAAGAAAAGTCTGAACAAGAACCGTTAAAAATTTGGGGACATATAGAAGGCGATGTCATAGTGAATGCTAAATCACCTTCTATTACAGCACAATGTATCCGTGTTCCGGTGAGCGATGGCCATACCGCCGCCGTATTTGTAACATTTGAGAAAGAGGCTTCAATAGACGAAATAATCAGTAAAATGGAAAATTATAAGGGCAGAGCACAGGAGCTTAATTTGCCAAGTGCCCCAAAACAATTTATTCATTATTTCAGGGAAAACGACAGACCACAAATTAAATCTGAGCGTAATCTTGAAAATGGTATGGCTGTATCAGTCGGCAGGGTAAGACCTGATACACAATACACAATAAAGTTTGTATCAATGTCGCATAATACATTAAGAGGTGCCGCCGGTGGTGCTGTGCTTATGGCAGAATTATTATGTGCAGAAGGTTATCTTGACGATTAATTAAGGGAGGCAATATTTATGAAAAATCCTATTTTTAGAGGTTCAGGTGTAGCAATCGTTACGCCAATGAATGTTGATGGCTCTGTAAATTATCAGAAACTCGATGATTTAATTGAATTTCAAATAGCTAACGGCACAGATGCTATTATCGCTTGCGGAACAACAGGTGAGTCCGCAACTTTAAATCATAACGAACATTGCGAGGTCATTTCTCATACTATTAAAACTGTTAATAAGCGTATCCCTGTAATTGCAGGTGCGGGAAGTAACGATACAGCATATGCTGTTGAACTTTCACAATTCGCCAAAGAGGCTGGTGCTGATGCTATTCTGTCCGTAACACCTTATTATAATAAAAGTTCACAGATAGGTTTAGTTAAACATTATAATTATATAGCTGACAGAGTGGATATTCCTATGATAGTTTATAATGTTCCAAGCAGAACCGGCTGTAATATTAAGCCTGAAACATATTTAGAATTATCTAAACATAAAAATATTGTTGCTACAAAGGAAGCAAATGGTGATGTGGTTTCTGTTATTAGAACAATGTCGCTTTGCGGAGATGAATTAGGTGTGTATTCAGGTGAAGATGGTCAAATTGCACCATTAATGTCTATGGGTGCGTTAGGTGTTATATCTGTTTTTGCAAATATTTGTCCGGCAGAATGTCATCAAATGGCGGCTAAAATATTGAGTGGTGATATTAAGGGCGGTGCTGAGATGCAAATTAAGTATATTGAATTAATTGATGCGTTATTCTCAGATGTAAATCCTATACCTGTAAAAACTGCCCTGAATTTAATGGGCTATGAGTGCGGAGAATGCAGATTGCCGCTAACTAATATGAGTGATAAGGCGGCTATGGCACTTGAAAGTGTTCTTAAAAAATATAATTTACTTAAATAATTATACAGTAAACTGTAAATAAACAGGTCGGTATTTTTATATAATATAATTAGTGTAAAAATACCGACTTTATATTATATTTAAAGCAAAGAGGTTATAAGAGATATGGTAGGAATTTTAATAACAGGTGCCTGTGGAAAAATGGGTAATGCTATAAAAACAGCTGTGAGTAAAAGAGATGATTGTAAAATAGTTGCCGGTGTTGACCTAATAGGTGAGAACGATGATTTTCCTATATTTCGTTCATTTAGTGAAGTTAATGCAGATGTTGATGTGATAATAGATTTTTCTAATCCGTCATTACTTGATGATTTACTTGAATATGCTTGTAAAAATAATGTTCCGGCAGTTATTTGTACAACAGGTTTTTCAAAAGAACAAGTCGAACAGATTAAAGAAACTTCAAAAATTATACCAATATTCTATTCAGGTAATATGTCGTTAGGTATTAATTTAATGATAGAATTATCAAAAAGGGCAGCTGCCGTTTTAGGCGATGATTTTGATATAGAAATTATTGAAAAACATCATAATCAAAAAATAGATGCTCCGAGCGGTACGGCATTAATGATAGCAGACGGAATTTCATCAGTTATGGAATATGAACCAAATTATGTATATGACAGACATTCCGTTCGCAGAAAGCGTGATAAAAAGGAAATAGGTATTCACGCTATAAGAGGTGGAAATATTGTAGGCGAACACGAAGTTATATTCGCCGGACACGACGAAATTGTAACAATAAGTCATTCTGCAAGGTCAAAGGAAGTTTTTGCGGTAGGTGCAATTAACGCATCTGTATTTATGGTTGGTAAAAAGCCTAAAATTTATAATATGGGTGATTTATTGGCAGACAGATGATTTTTAATATTTTAAATAATTTTTATAAGGAGGCATAATTAATGAAACAAACTGTTACTGTATATGATGATATAACTCTTGTAACCTTGCCCAATGTTCCGTCAGATATAGAGTTTATATCAGAAATATTCAATCAGATAGGTTTAAGAAATGTAGATGTTGATATGATTTCATTATCACCTGTACAAAGTGCTATGACAAGTTTATCTTTCACAGTACACGATGATGATTTTTTAAAGATGCTTAGTTATATGGCTACCTTGCGTGAAAAATCTATTAAACCTATTGTCAGCAGTGGAAACTGTAAAATATCCATATATGATAAGAGTATGGAGAATTGTCCGGGTGTATGTGCAAAATTCTTTAAAGCATTAGCAAGCGTAGAGGCAGATATTAGAATTATAACTACATCTGAGTGTCAAATTTCAATATTGGTCACAAAATCTGACTTTGAAGATGCCTTATCAGCAATTAATAAATGTATCGAAGAATAATATATCTTATATAAGATTAATAAGCCGTTAATTTATTTAAATTAACGGCTTAAAACTTTTTTGCTATTTTTTTTTTGTAACTGTAACACATCAATTGTAATCCTACAAATTAACGCTCTAAAATTTTATAAATAGACTTGATATATTTGAATATATATGATAAAATGAAATGTAATCTTATTTTTGATAGTATGGAGGTGTAAAAATGAGTGTTTTAGAAATAATTCTTGGTATATTATGTCTTATAGTCTCAATTATAATGATAATCGTTGTTATTTTGCAAGAAGGTCATCAAAAGGGTATTGGTACTGTTACAGGAGGTGCCGATACTTTCTTCTCGAAAAATAAAGCCCGTTCGCTTGATAATTTCCTCGCTACCTGGACGAAGATTTTTGCAATAATATTTTTTATCGCTATCATTGGAATTAATTGCTATGCTTTCTTTACAAGATAATATGATAAGATACCGTAAATAATTCAATCGAAAAGATTGTAATATCATAAGATATTACAATCTTTATTTTTTATACATTGATTGTATATAAATGATAAATATTTTTAAAAAAGTTGCAAAAAAGTATTGACATTTTTTTAAAAAGTGGTATAATTAAATCAAGATAAAGGAAGTTGGTTACAGTATATTATATATGGATTTTTTGGTAACAACTTCGCAGAAGGAGGCAAGTCCGATGGACGAATTGACACCAGCACATTTTAATTGCCTCGTTGCATCTGACGAGGCTCTCGGAGGTATTATTTCTTAAATCATTACATAAATATTAGGGATATTTATTATTTACTAATTCCGTCTTAGTGAAGGCTCTGGTTCTTAAAAATCCGCATTTTGTAGTTGTCTTATGCTCAATGATTTACTTTATATTTAAAGTCGGAAATTTACCCTTTGAGTTTGTATTATTTTAAAATTGAATATATTATTAGTAGTATTTGAACAGGCTTTATTTGTGCATATGATTTGGAATTTAGTTTTATTGAATAGTAGATAATTGTTATTTGTAATATTTCTTGAAAGAATAAGCAGTAGCTTTTTCAAGGTAAAAGGTATATGAACCTGTTGCCATATTGACTAACTTATTTGCAAATCAGCACAACGGTATATAGTGTGTGACACTTTAATTATATATTTATTCGTATTATAAAGTTCTTGTTTAATAGTAAAGGATGAACCCCGATGAACAGTGTTTTATTAATTGATTAATATAATACGAGAGAGTGAGTCCAATGTAATATTCGATTTTTGTTCTTTTATATCTACATTATTTAAGTGCCAATAGAGATTTGGACTAAATGCTATACTATAAATAAATATGGGAATGGTTAATATAAATTTATTAGATGTAGATTTTAAAATGTGCTTTTATTATTACCAGCTAAATGCTGTTGTATCTAAAAAATTTAAAAAGAGTGAGTCCAATGGTATAATTATACAATACCAAAATAAAACAGCCTTATCATAAATAAATGTTGTATGGTAAGGTTGTTTTTTTATATTTATTTAAGCTGTCATTTTGGGTATATGAAATGCCGGAAATACCAAGATAATAAATTTAACCATCAATTTGATAATTTTATACATAAACATAATACAAGTAATCGGAAATAATATATAACAATTATTATGTAAAATATATAAAATAACTGGCTGTTTATTGACTTTTTACCAAAATAATGATATACTTGATATCGGTGTTTATATGTTTTTCAGAAAGGAAAGATTATATATTATGGATATAGTGTGTTTAGATTTAGAGGGTGTTTTAGTACCTGAAATATGGATAGCTTTTGCAGAGGCAACGGGTATTCCTGAACTGAAAAAAACTACCCGTGATGAGCCGGATTATGATAAATTAATGAATTATAGAATAAACATCTTAAAAGAACATAGTTTAGGTCTTAAAGAAATTCAAAAAGTCATAGCTGCTATCGAGCCGATAGACGGGGCAAAAGAGTTTCTTGATGAACTTCGTTCGCTTACACAAGTTATAATTATAAGCGATACATTTACCCAATTTGCTGCACCGCTTATGAAAAAACTTGGTTATCCTACTATTTTCTGTAATTCGCTTGTTGTATCGGATAATGGAGAGGTAACGGGATTCAAGATGCGTGTTGAAAATTCTAAATTTACAACGGTTAAAGCATTGCAGTCTATTGGTTATCAGACGATAGCAAGCGGTGACAGTTATAACGATTTAGGTATGATAAGAGCAAGTAAAGCTGGTTTCTTATTTAAAAGTACTGATAAGATTAAGAAGGATAATCCTGATTTACCTGCATTTGAAACATATAACGAACTTATGAATGCTATTAAAAATGTTTTAGATTAATATAAATTAAATCCCCATTAATTATATGGTTTCATTATAATTAATGGGGATTTATATATTGAATATCATTTTAATTTATTTTTAAACTCTTGAATAGATTGATTTATAAAGGCGTTTAAACTCATATTTTGACTTTTAGCGAGTTCTTGTAAAATTTCCTTTTCGCCTTTTTTCATAAATAAAGTAATACAATCATAATTTTTAGCCCTGTATTTTAAATTCGGACGCGATTTCATTTTATTATTATATTTTTTTCGACAGTTGTCGCACACTTTCTGAGTTCCGCTTCTAACAATATATTCTTGTTTACATTTTTGGCAAATATCAATGCTTCCGATAGTTCTTGTATCTTCATTATTAAGTACTTTATGATTATAAATTTTAGAACGATTATTCTGTCTTTCAGCTCGACAAATAGGACAGTATGATGCGTGATTACCTTCAGATAAAAATTCTTCTCCACAAGTTTTGCATATAAAGAGTTTGATATAAATACCCTCTTTCACTTTTAGTTACATATTAATTATATAATTTTGTTTAAAACAAGTCAACTGTATATATTTATGCTTGACAATTACATTATTATTGTTTATAATATGAGGTATAGTTATATGGAAAGGAGTTAATTTATTTATGAAGTTTAATTTTAATGATGTGACTAATTGTATTAATAAAAGTGATTTTTCGGGTGACAGTCAGGAATGGTTTAAACAAGTTTGGAATTTAATTGATAAAAATAATTTAAATCATTTTAATACGATTGTCGAAAAATTAGGAGTATATTGCAGAATATTTGGAATGTGTGCTGTTTATGCCATTGTATCAGATATTTTACAAGATGGCGATGGAGAATATTACGATATTAATCTTAAAATTGATTACGAGCAACTTATAAACATAGATTTAATAGATGAAATTGATTTTGTGGACGATGAAGGGTATCCCTGTAATGAGATTATCGAAAGCTATATTAAAAATGTAATTATTTATAGAGAAGAAAATATTTATGAAATACTTAATCTTTTAAAGAAAGAATTAGGATTAAGCAGTACTTTTGTATCTATTTATTTTACATTAAATTATGAGGACTTTTTATATAGGGATTATGATGATATAAATTTTAGCTATGATTTTGAAGGTATATATTATAAAATAGTTAACGATTTAAATGATAATGGTATAAATAAATTGAGAGCATTTGAATGGTTAGAACAGAATATGTGAGGTGTGTATCTTATGAATAGTGTTTTTATAATGGGCAGAGTAGGTCTTGACCCGGAATTGACAGATGATGGATTTTGTAAATTTATCTTATTAGTAAAGAGTGGGGTAGATACTGTTGATAAATTTACGGTTGTTTATGGGCAAAAAAATAAAAAGAAATTATACGATAAATTAAAAAAGGCAGATAAAGTTGTTATTAATGGATATTTGAGAAATGTAAAAGGAAAATATGCTATTGAAACTGAAATAGTTGCAAATAATATTTATTTTGCCGCTGATGAACAACTTGATATGGAAGATGATATAAATTGTATTGGTAATTTTGATGAAGAAGATTTTAAAGATGAATTTGATTTGCCGTTTTAATTCTAAAAGGGAGGTCTATTATGAAAAATAAAAAAACAAGAAAAATATTAAATATAAAGTTAGATAACAGGAGATTAAAAGAAGTTTATCCGGAAAAAAATTTAAGAAATGCCTATAAGCATATAAAGATTTTTTTACAAAACAACGGGTTTGAATATGAAGGAAATTCGGAGTATGTTTCAAAAAATCTTATGTCATTGAGCAGGGTTAAAATAATTTTAAGAAGAATGAAGAATAATTTTGACTGGCTAAGTTATTGTATTACAGTATGTAATGTTGATGAAATGGCTAATATGCAGGATATAAAAGGTATAGACAGATATTTTAAAGATTTTAAAGATATTATAGATTTATATGAGGATAAGTAGTTTATATATGAATAGTGTATTTTTAAGTGGTACGGTTATTACAGAACCAAAATTCAAAAAAAACAAAGATAATACAATGATATGTGGTTTTATATTGTCTGTTGGTGCAGATAATTTTAGAGTGATATGTGATGATACTTATATTAATAATATACATAAGTTTGACACCATTATGATAGATGGATATTTAAAAAATAGTTATTATATAAGTGATAAACTTGGTGCATATAAAATTACTGAAATTATGGCGAACAGTATAGCACACATATAATAAACGGATTTTTTGTATATAAGTAAGTCTGAAAATTTTAAAAAATTTTTTAAATTTTGTATTTGAAATGACAGAATATGTCAGTACAGAGTATTATAATATATATTGTAAAGAGTAAGAAATGCAGAAGCCACTCTTAAATATTTATTAGAAGAAAAGTGAAAAAATACGAAAATTTGAAAATACCCCATTAAAAAGCATATCCCCGCTTATTTAAGACATTGTATGTCTAATAAGCGGGGATATAGCTTTATAAAAAATTTTATTCAATACCGGAAATTATTTTAAGTATTTGGGTGCTTCTGTCTATAAAGGCAGAAAGTTCCTCAGATGATAATTGCTTATGACTTATCATAGCAAGGTCATAAATATGATTGCAAACAAGTTTTTGCTTATCTTGGGATAAACTTGCAACAGATTTAATAATATCATTTTGTAGGTTAAGAACAATAGTTGATGTAGCTTCCTTGGTAGAAGGGAAGATACCTCCGTATATTTTATTAAGTTCTTCCATACGCCTTTCATCTTCAGACAAAAGAATAACGGCAGGAGTTAAAGCGGATTTTAAATTTTCGGTTTTAATCTCAATTTTAGAATCATTCAGGTTACTTCTGAATATATTTATAATTTCTTCACTATTTTCTGTGCTGCCATCGGTTTTTAATGCAGAGCCTATTTCTGAATCTATACGCAGGAATTTTGAACCGGTTTCCTTATACTCAATAAAGCTGATAAAATGTGTATCAATGGAATGAGTGAGGTACACAGCTTCAATATCATTTTCTTTACAAAGTTTAATATATTGAGATTGAACTTTTTCGTCTGTAACATAAAATACATTTTTATCATCTTGTTTCTTTAAATCAGCGAAAGTTTTATATTCATCATTAATAGTTTTGTATAGTATAATATCCTTGACTTTATCATAGAATTTTTCATCTTTGATACAACCAAATTTAATGAATGGAGCTATATCTTCCCAATAACTTTCAAATTTTTCTTTATCATTCTTATAAATAGAATTAAGTTTATCAGCTACTTTTTTTGTTATATGTTTTGATATTTTAGCAACATCACCATCATTTTGTAAGAAACTTCTTGAAACATTAAGGGGTAAGTCAGGACAATCAATAACGCCCTTTAAGAGCATTAAAAATTCAGGAACAACCTCCTTAATATTATCAGCAATATATACCTGATTGCAATATAATTTAATTTCACCTTGCATTACTTGAAGTTTATTGGTTTGTTGAGGAAAATACAATATACCCTTTAAATTAAACGGGTAATCAACATTGAGATGTATCCAGAATAATGGCGGATTAAAGTCACTAAATACACTTTGATAAAAATTAATATATTCTTGGTCTGTGCAATCTTTAGGAGCTTTTGTCCATAGTGGAGATGTTTCGTTAACAGGTGTCAATGATTCGGCACTTTCTATGCTATCATCATCGACCTCCTTGTCAAGCGGTGCATTGTAATATATTTCGTATGGCATAAATCTGCAATATTTTCTTAATATGCCATATATGCGGTTGTCTTCAAGAAATTCTTTTTCATCGTCACTAACATTTATAGTTATTATAGTACCGTGTGTTTCTTTTGTACCGTCTTCGATAGTATAATTATAAGAACCGTCACTAACCCAATGTACAGGTGTACTACCCTCAATATATGAAAGTGTATCAATTTCTACACTACTTGCAACCATAAATACAGAATAAAATCCTAAACCAAAATGACCTATAATACCATTTTCGGCATCCGTTTTATCTTTGTATTTCTGGATAAATTCCTCAGCTCCTGAAAAAGCAATTTCAGTAATATACTTTTCAACTTCCTCGGCTGTCATACCAATACCTGTATCAATAACTTTAATAGTTTTCTTTTCTTTATCGACAATTACATCGATTCTTGGTCTTACACCATCATCTTCGACTTCGCCGATATTGTAAAGGCTTTGTAATTTTTTAATTGCGTCACAGGCATTTGATACGATTTCTCTAAGAAAAATATCTTTGTCTGAATACAGCCATTTTTTAATAACAGGAAAAATGTTTTCAGAGTTAACTTTAATCTGACCTTCGTGTTTCATAAATAAATATCCTCCATAAAATAAATTATTATTATCCTTTAATATTTTTGATTAATGCTGAAATATCTGTATATTTATCTGCGTTGTCAATAATATAATTAGTATCGTCAAAGTAAATTACTTTGAGAATAACATCACTTTTAATGCCGGTTTCACCGTCACCGGCGGATATAGCAAACCCCTTTGAAAAATCATTGTTACTAAATCCGACAGAATATTTTTCCTCACAATATGCCAATGTCTGAGAAGCGACTTTTACGGTAAAGCTGCCGCTAATATTTGATAACTCTGTAACACCAATTCTATTGCTTTTAATGCAAACATTGTAGTTTTGATTATCTAATATAATAGGATTAACGCAAAGATTTACACCATCATTATCAGGTATTATTTTAATATTATCAATTATAAGTTGGATAGTATTATTTTTTTCATTGGTCGTATTAAGATTTATAATATTTCTGTTGTTGAGTAATTTAGCGGTAATTTTTTTAACCTCAGAATGAACGGCACTTTTATCAGAAATAGTATCCTTAATGCGTTTAGCGAGTTCATCGGTCATATTATTTGCGATATAGGATTTAAAGTTTAAAAATTCATTGAAATACTTAGGGTTTATGGCAGTATATTTTAGGATATCCAATACTTGCTTCATAAATTATAAAACTCCTTTATAGATAAAGTGTAAATAAAATATTAATTTACTAATCAATTATGAAATTATTACTAATTCTATAACATAAAGTCATAAGGCTATCATTCAAATGCACATTTTCGACAATAACATCTTCATATTTTACTGACAAATCGTAATGACTAAAATTCCAGTAATTTCTTATACCAAGTGAATATAATGTTTTAGCTATTTCAGATGTTGCCTCTCTCGGAATACAAAGTATAGCAACTGTAATCTTATTGTTTTTACAAAATTCTTCTAAGCTGTCGATATAATATATGGGTACATTCTGAATAGTTTTGCCTACAAAATCTTTATTTTTTTCAAAGATACCTTTTAATTCAAAACCAATGCTGTTAAATGAGATATGTGTAGCAATAGCTCTTCCTAAATTACCGGCACCAATTAATATAGTTGGATTAATAGTACTTATACCTAAAATATTACTGATTTCATTGTGTAAATGTTCAATAGAATATCCATAGCCTTGTTGACCAAATTCCCCAAAGCAATTAAGGTCTTGTCTTATTTGCGATGCAGTAATTCCTATTTTTTTAGAAAGTTCTTTTGAAGATATTCTCTCGATACCTTTATCTTTTAAATCTGATAGAAAACGGTAATATCTTGGCAATCTTCTTATAACGGACATAGATATGTTATCTTTTTTAGCCATAAATTCCGCCTTTCGTCATATAACAAAATATATAACAATAAATTGTGTTAAATTTTTAACAACATTATTATAATACTATTTTTAGTAATTTTAATCAAGTGTTTAGGCTAAAAAGTCAGAAATTAACGATTATCATAAAAGTATTGAAGTCTTGTCATAAGACAAGACCTCATTTTATTTTTTATAAACTTTGTTATTTATAAAAGATTTTGTAATCTTTTATTTACTTCAAGAAGGAAAGTTTCTGTATCGACCTTAGTTTTATTTTCAAGAGTCGAAAGCAGAGCTAAATCTCCTGTCATAACGCCATCTTCGATAGTCTGAATGGTAGCTTTTTCGAGATTGTTGGCAAAATTAACAAGGTCAGGAGTATTATCAAGTTCTCCTCTTTTTCTTAAAGCACCTGTCCAAGCAAATAATGTTGCGACAGAATTTGTAGAAGTTGTTTCACCTTTTAAATATTTGTAATAATGTCTTTGTACAGTACCGTGTGCAGCTTCATATTCATACACACCATCAGGAGAAACAAGAACAGAGGTCATCATTGCAAGACTGCCAAATGCAGTAGCAACCATATCTGACATAACATCGCCATCATAGTTTTTACAAGCCCATATATATCCCCCGTCTGAACGGACTACTCTTGCAACTGCATCATCAATTAATGTGTAGAAATATTCAATACCGGCATTGTCGAATTTTTCTTTGTATTCAGCTTCAAAAATTTCGTTGAATATATCTTTAAATCTATGGTCATATTTTTTAGAGATAGTGTCTTTTGTAGCAAACCATAAATCCTGCTTAGCGTCAAGTGCAAAGTTAAAACAAGATCTTGCAAAACTGCTAATACTTTTATCAATATTATGCAAACCTTGAATTATACCGGGTGTTTTAAATTCTTGAATGAGTGAACGAGTTTCTGTTCCATCAGGAGCAGTAACAACAAGTTCAGCTTTACAATTAGCATCTACTACCATTTCTGTATTTTTGTATACATCTCCGTAAGCGTGACGGGCGATAGTTATAGGTTTTTTCCAAGTAGGAATAAACGGAGTGATACCTTTAACGAGTATAGGAGTTCTGAAAACTGTACCATCAAGAATTGCTCTTATTGTACCATTAGGAGATTTCCACATTTCAGAAAGATTATACTCTTTAACCCTTGCTGCGTTAGGAGTAATTGTAGCACACTTAACAGCAACACCATATTTTTTTGTAGCATAAGCGGAATCAAAAGTTACTTTATCTTTTGTAGCCTCTCTGTGTTCAAGACCTAAATCGTAATATTCGGTATTTAGGTCAACATATGGTTTAAGAAGAATATCTTTAATCATTTTCCAGATAACTCTGGTCATTTCATCGCCGTCCATTTCAACCAATGGAGTAATCATTTTAATTTTTTCTGACATAACGGTAAACCCCCTGTATTTAAGTTTTATTTTTATAATTATAAGTTACAGAAATCATATGAATTTCTGTAACTTATTTTATATTAAGCGTTTTCTCTTGTATAATTAAGCAGACCGCCTGCAATAATAATAGCTTTTGTGCGTTCTGAAAGTTCGCATATAGTTTTTATTTCTTTGCCGGTGGTGAGATTTTTGATTATAATTTCTTTATTTTCCATTAAAAGTTGTTTAACATCTGGAAGTTCAAGTTTATCATTTAAAGAAATTTCATCATAATCTGCATCATTTACGAAAGTTAACGGCAAAATACCGGCATTAATTAGGTTGGCTCTATGTATGCGGGCAAAAGATTTAACAAGAACGGCTTTTACGCCAAGATATAATGGGGCAAGAGCAGCGTGTTCACGAGATGAACCCTGACCATAGTTTACGCCGCCGACAATTATACTGCTGCCCAATGATAATGCACGATTAGGGAATTCCTTATCACATACTGTAAAGCAATGCTGTGATATAGCAGGAATATTTGAACGCAATGGTAAAATTTTTGCACCGGCAGGCATAATATGGTCTGTGGTGATATTGTCGCCAACTTTTAGTGAGCAGGTTGCCGAAATACTGTCCGGTAAAGGTTTTGTTGTCGGGAAAGGTTTAATATTCGGACCTCTCAGAATTTCAACATTGTCCATTTCCTCAACAGGAGCAGGAGGAACAATCATATTATCATTTATCAAAAATTTTTCAGGCAAAGGGATATTAACTGCCTCGCCCAATGTTCTCGCATCGCAGAATACACCGGCAAGTGCAGATGCTGCTGCTGTTTCAGGACTTACAAGGTATATCTGACCATCTGCTGTACCTGAACGGCCCTCAAAATTACGGTTAAATGTACGCAACGAAATACCCTTTGAATTAGGGGATTGTCCCATACCTATACAAGGGCCACAGGCACATTCGAGAATTCTTGCACCTGCTGAGATTAAATCAGCTAATGCACCATTTTGTGCTAACATATTGAATACTTGTTTTGAACCCGGGGCGATTGATAAACTAACATCAGGGTGTACAGTTTTACCCTTTAAGATGGCTGCTACTCTCATAAGGTCAAGATACGATGAGTTCGTACAAGAACCTATACAAACTTGGTCAACTTTTTTAGCACCGATTTCTTCGATTGTCTTAACAGCGTCCGGACTATGCGGACAAGCTGCCATAGGAACGAGTTCAGAAAGATTTATATTAATAACTTCATCATAAACAGCATCATTATCAGGGAGTAATTCAATCCAATCTTCTTCACGAGATTGTGCTTTTAAGAAAGATTTCGTAATTTCATCAGACGGGAATATAGATGTAGTCGCACCAAGTTCAGCACCCATATTTGTAATAGTTGCTCTTTCCGGAACTGAAAGAGATTTAACACCATCTCCGCCATATTCAATAATTTTTCCGACGCCGCCCTTAACACTCATTATTCTTAAAACTTCAAGAATAACATCTTTTGCAGAAACCCAAGGACGCAAAGCTCCTGTTAAATTAACTCTAACCATTTTAGGCATAGAGATATAATAAGCACCTCCGCCCATAGCAACTGCCACATCAAGACCGCCTGCACCGATAGCAAGCATACCTATTCCGCCTCCGGTAGGAGTATGGCTGTCTGAGCCGATTAAAGTTTTACCGGGTTTACCGAATCGTTCGAGATGAACCTGATGGCAGATACCGTTGCCCGGACGGGAATAATATATGCCGTGTTTTTTTGCTATTGACTGAATAAAACGATGGTCATCAGCGTTTTCAAATCCTGTTTGTAAAGTATTGTGGTCGATATATGCAACGCTGCGTTCTGTTTTAACTCTCGGAACGCCCATAGCCTCAAATTCGAGATAAGCCATTGTACCTGTTGCATCTTGTGTAAGAGTCTGGTCTATTTTAAGGCCTATTTCGCTGCCGATGACATTCATATCGCCGCTAAGCAAGTGAGCCTTGATAATTTTTTGAGCTAATGTATAACCCATTATGAATTCCTCCCTTGTAAATTATGCAAAATTTAATTACTATCCTGCAAATATACAGCAATTTAATTTGCAAAAAATTATGTTTTTATTATACTACAACAGTTTCTTAATGTAAATGGCATACAACTTGAAATATCAAATATTAATAAAATTTTATTATAATTTCAATAAAACTGTAAATATTAATAAAAATTTTTATTTACATTGACCATATAACTTTGGTAATATGTTGTAAAATTATCTTGATAATAAATATGAATTTATGTTATAATCAAGTTGCAATATTTTTATAAAGGAGAAGATAATGAAATACAGAACAGATATGGAATATTATTTAAAATTATATCCTGAGTATGAGAAGCTGTATATAAATGAATGTTTTATATGTCATATGAAGGGCTGCAAACCGGATTTGTTTGAGCGTACAGGAGAAAAATTAAGTTATACTGCCAAAAGAATAACAAAATTTTTTAATCGGTTAGAATTAAACGAGATAGGCATTTGTGAACAATGTGCTAAATTTTATTAAAAATATATAGTTTAATATTTATAAGTTATCGCAATATAAATTCTTAAGATAATATGTACAAGGAGAACCTAATTAATATGGAAAAAGAACAAGCCAAAGCCAGAATAGAAGAATTAACTCAAAAACTCGAATATCATAATAAAAAGTATTATATGGAAGATAATCCCGAAATAAGTGACTATGAATATGATATGTTATTAAGAGAACTTGAAAATTTAGAAAATGCATATCCTGAATTGGTAAAAGAAAAATCGCCAACCGTAAAAATTGGCGGAGGGGCATCAGAAAAATTTTCACCTGTTGAGCATAAAGTGCCTATGGAAAGTTTACACGATTCATTTTCTCACGATGAGATAAGGGAATTTGATAAAAAAGTTCGTTCTGTTATAGCAAATCCGGAATATGTTGTTGAACAGAAGATTGATGGTTTGTCGGTGTCAGTTGAATATATAAATGGTGTTTTATACAGAGGTTCGACAAGAGGGGACGGTTTAATAGGCGAGGATATAACCGATAATTTACTTACAATAAACAGCCTGCCAAAAAAACTGAAAAAACCTATACCATATTTAGAGGTCAGAGGCGAGGTATATATGTCTAATGAAAATTTTTTGTCTTTGATTGAACAGCAGGAGGAAAACGGAGAAAAACAATTTAAAAATCCGAGAAATGCCGCCGCCGGCTCTTTAAGACAAAAAAACGCAGATATTACTGCCGAAAGAAAACTTGATATTTTTGTATTTAATATTCAAAGGATAGAAGGAGAAACTTTAACAAGTCATAAGCAGTCTATTGAATATATTAAATTATTGGGATTTAATACTATTGACAGCAATAGAATTTTTAATAACATAGAAGATGTTATTGAGGAAATCGAGCGTATAGGCGAATTAAGAGGAAATTTATCTTATCAGATTGATGGTGCAGTAGTTAAAGTTGATAATTTTGATGATAGGGCAGAATTAGGCAGTACGGCTAAATTTCCTAAATGGGCAGAGGCATATAAATATCCTCCTGAGGAGAAAGAAACTACTTTGATAGATATAGAGGTTAATGTTGGACGAACGGGAGTTTTAACGCCGACAGGAATTTTTAAGCCGGTACATCTTGCAGGTACAACAGTGAGCAGAGCAGTACTTCATAATCAGGATTTTATAAATGAAAAGGATATAAGAATTGGTGATACTGTAATTTTGCGAAAAGCGGGTGAGATTATACCGGAATTAGTATCAGTAAAATCTCATAAAGAAAATTCAATTCCGTATAAACTACCGACATTGTGTCCTTCCTGTAATTCAGTTGTATCGCAGGAGGAAGGTGAAAGTGCGGTCAGATGTACCAATACGGAATGTCCTGCACAATTAATGCGACATCTTATACATTTTGTGTCAAGAGATGCTATGAATATAGATGGTTTGGGCAGTGCTGTATTAGAGCAGCTTGTATCGGCTAAACTCGTAAAATCCCCTATTGATTTATATAAATTAAAAGAGGAAGATATTTCATCACTTGAAAGAATGGGAAAAAAGTCGGCTCAAAATATTTTAAATGAGTTAGAAAAATCTAAGACTAATGAATTATATAGATTTATATTTGCACTTGGAATAAGACATATAGGTGCAAAGGGAGCTAAATTATTATGTAAAAAATACCATTCTATTGACAATATAATGAACGCAGAAACAGAAGATATAGCAGAAATAGACGGCTTTGGCGAGATTATGGCTGTATGTGTTCAAAAATATTTTTCTATGCCTCAGACGATAGCTTTGATTAATGAATTTAGAGAGATAGGTATAAATTTATCAGATGATAAGGAAGAACCAAAAGAAGAAAATCTAATATTTTCAGGAAAAACATTTGTTGTGACCGGTAAATTGCCAACATATTCAAGACAGGAAGCTACTGCTATTATTGAAAAATTTGGAGGTAAAGCAAGTACAAGTGTATCTAAAAAAACAGATTATGTACTTGCAGGTGAAGATGCAGGAAGTAAATTAACTAAGGCACAATCACTTGGGGTTAAAATTATAGATGAGGAAGAATTTGATAAAATGTGCAAATATTAATTTTATATAAAAATTAAAGTAAATAGGATTACACCTAAAAGATTTTTTATTTTTAGAAAGTCTTTTAGGTGTTTTTATTATATTAAGTTCTAAAAATAAAATCTTGTCCATAAGTATATGTTAAAAGAGGTGACACAGTTATGAGTAATATTTCGATGAAAGACAGATATAATCAAGCTATATCTGTATTGAACCAAAATATATATCAAATACTTATAAAAGTTCCGAATGATATAAAAGATGCAATTCAAGAAATAAGATTAAGAGTAAACAGACCAATAATGTTATATTCAAACAATAAGACCTACTATATTAATAATGACGGAAGCATTACCGAAAAAGAATCTAATGTTATATCAAGTCAAAAAGATATTATGGAATGTTTTAAAAATATATGTTGTTATTCTGTATATAGTCATCAACGGGAGTTAATTGAGGGATATGTAACGATAAAAGGTGGTCATAGGGTAGGATTATGTGGAACGGCCGTTGTAAATAATGGAAACATTACAGGAATAAAAGATATTTCTTCACTTAATATAAGGATAGCAAGAGAGATTAAGGGGTCAGCTAATCAGATTATAGATTTGTTGGGCTATGATGAGATTATAAAGGGGTTATTAATAATAGGTGCACCATCAAGCGGAAAAACTACTATTTTGCGAGATTTATCAAGGCAATTATCTTTAAACGGAAAATTTAAAGTAGTAGTTGTTGATGAGAGAAGTGAAATTGGAAGTGTATGGAGTGGTATAAATCAAAATGACAATGGTCTAAGTGATATACTTGACGGTTATCCGAAAGGGCAAGGTATTATTCAGGCGATTAGGGTTTTATCGCCGGATATTATTATTTGCGATGAAGTAGGCACTGTAAGTGAAATTTCTGCGATAGAGGAAGGGCTTAATGCCGGTGTAGGAATTATAACGACAGCCCACGCAAGTACCATCAGCGATATTAAAAATCGAAAGCAAATTCAAATGCTTTTATCGACAGGTGCTTTTAAGAATATGGCCATTCTAAAAAACAGAAATAAGCCTTGTCAAATAGACAGAATACTGACAAAGGAGCAGCTATCAGATGAAATTAATAGGAGTATTTTTAATTATGGTTTCAGGTCTAATGCTTGGAGTAACGGCTTCAAAAAGACTTGATAATAGACAAAAATTTTTAAGGCAATATATAAGCTTTATAAATCAGATTAAAACTCAAATAGAATATAATGGCAGTTCCCTTGCTGTTATATTTTCTTTATGTAATGTTGATAAACCTTTCAGCGTTTTTGTCAGTGATATGATTAATAATCTCGATAGTAACAATACATTTATCAATTCTTGGAATAATTCCGTTGGTAACTTGGATAAATCATTGGGACTGAAATCAGATGATATATCTATAATTAATGAATTTGGACAAGGTTTAGGAATAAGTGATATAACAGGTCAAATATCGCATTGTAATTTACATTCGGCGTTAGCAGAGGAGCATTATCAGGACGCAAAAGATTGTATGACTAAAAAATCAAAATTATATAAAACTATGGGACTTATGTTAGGAATTGCCATATCTATTGTAATTATTTGAAAAGTCAAGGGAGATATATTATGAATATAGAGCTTATTTTTAAGATAGCGGCAATAGGGATAATAGTAGCTGTTTTAAATCAATTATTAATACGCTCGGGAAGGGAAGAACAAGCTATGATGACAACATTAGCGGGATTGATAGTAGTTCTTATGATGATAGTACAGGAAATAAATTCTCTTTTTCAAACAATAGAAACAATATTTGGTTTTTAAAGAAGATTTGATATTATGGATATAATAGCAATTTGTGGATTAGCGGTTGTTGCGGTAGTTTCGGCATTGGTGGTTAAGAAACATAATCCCGAAACAGCTTTAATAATATCAATATCAGCGGGTATATTGATATTACTTGCAGTATTCGGCAAAATATCGCCTATATCAGATGAAATAAGGGCTTTATTACAAAATACAAATATTTCAAGTGATTATGTAACTATATTATTAAAAACATTAGGGATATGTTTTATATGTCAATTTACAGCGGATAGCTGTAAAGATGCAGGAGAAAGTGCGATAGCTTCAAAAGTTGAATTTGCAGGAAGGGTTGCAATACTTGTTATAGCGCTGCCTCTATTTGAAAACATAACAAGAACTGCAACGAGTTTAATTGGGGGTTGAAAGGTTAAGTGATTTCAATTAAGAAAAAAAGATTTATAATAATATTTGCGATATTAATGTTATTTATAAACATATATTCATTTAATGTATATGCTAATAACAACGATAATTCATTAAACGACAGCTATAAACAGCAATTTGAAAACAGCAATGCTGAGGATATGATTTACAAGCTGCCAAGTGAAACAAAAGAAATACTTTCTTCTATGGGGGTTAATGCAGATAATATAGACAGTATTAATAATTTATCATTATCTGATATTTTTAGACAAATTACTGTAATGTTATCACAGGAGAGTAAATTACCCTTTAAAGCTATGACTATGATTCTTGGTGTAATGTTATTGTGTGCATTATGTGAGAGTTTTAAAATATCGGTCTGTAATAATGCATTATTAAGTGTAGCGGGTGTAATTTCTACGCTATGTACTTGTGGTATAGTTGTAACGCCAATAGTCAGTACAGTAAGCAGAGCTTCACAAATTATACATAATTCATCAGATTTTATGCTTATGTTTATACCTGTAATGGCAGGAATAATGGTTGCGGGTGGGCAAGGAACGGCAGGAGCTTCATATTACTCTGTTATGATGGGTACAGGTCAGTTAGTTGCACAAACTTCGTCTAATTTTATAGTACCATTATTAAATACTTTTTTAGCATTATCTATAACATCTGCAATATCACCCAAGCTGAATATATCATCTATATGTGATATTATAACAAGAGTTATAAAATGGGTTTTATGTTTTACAATGTCAATATTTACGAGTGTTATGACTGTAAAAAATCTTATAGGTAATGGAGCAGATAATGTTACAGGTAAATCATTAAAATTTGCAATAAGCAGTTTTGTTCCGATAGTTGGCAGTTCATTAGGTGATGCTTTTTCAACAGTACAAAGCAGCGTTAAATTACTTAAATCGGGGATAGGGGTTTTTGCAGTTATTGCAATAGGATTTATATATTTACCAATAATTATTGAATGTCTTATTTGGCAAATATCGATAGGTATTTCGGCAACCGCAGGAGATATTTTTGAGCTTAAATCATTGAGTAATCTTCTTAGGGCAACAGGAAAGGTTATCAGTACACTTTTAGCAATAATATTATGCTGTATGACTGTTTTTATTATATCAACAGTAATAATATTGATAACAGGAGGAAGTATATCGTGAATGCTTTTTATGGTTGGTCAATATCTATATGTGTATCGGCTGTAATTGCATCAATATTTGAACTGCTTGTTCCAAAGGGGAATATGGAAAAAATGTTTAGATTTGTATTAGGTACTTTTATGGTTTGTATAGTTATGATACCAATGAACAGTTTAGCATCATCTATTAAGAATAGTATTGCTATGCAAAAATATGAATATAAAGATACTGAATATAATTATTATGTAGATGAACAATATATAAATTCGGCAAAAGGAGTTTTGATTGATGCTGTAAAAGAAAATTTATCTGAACTTGGTGTATCTTATTTAAATATTGATATTAATATAGATATTGATGAATATACTGTTTCTGGGATAACAGCAGAAATTACCGTTTCAAAAGAGTACAGCAATTATAAAAGTAAGATAGAAAATACTATATATAATAATATAGGTATTGAATGTAAAGTTTACATAGAAGGGAATGATTAATATTTGTCGGATAAAAGCAGTGTATTAGATAAACTGAAAAAAGATAAAATAAGAAATATAATAATAGTAATAGGTACAATAGGTATAGTAATTATATTTATATCTAACTTTTTTCCTAATAAAAATAATGATAATAATATTAATGAAAATGATAATATAAGCGACTTATTAAATACGAATACGCAACAATACGAAGAAAAGATAGAACAACAGCTTGAGGAAATTATATCATCAATAGATGGAGCAGGCAGGACTAAGGTAATGGCTACCCTCGACAGAACTGAACAAATAGTTTATGCAACAGAAGAAAAATATAATAGTGATAATGATAAAAAGAATGGCGAAACTGACTATGTTATTATTAAAAAATCAGATGGGACAGAAACTGCTATAAAGGTTACAGAAATACAGCCTAAAATAAAGGGGGTAATAGTTGTATGTGATGGAGGAGAAAATCCTGTTGTTCAGGAAAGAGTGATTAAGGCGGTTACGACTGTTTTAGGTATATCATCAAGTAAAGTTTGTGTAACAAAAATATCCGAATAGATTATAAAACTAATAAGTAAAACATATAAATTAATATATATTAGTATATAAGGATATATAGGGGGTAAATATAATGAAATTCGGCAAAAGGCAATTATTACTTGCATCATTGATATTAGTGTTGGGAGCGGCGGTGTACTTAAATTGGCAATTTTCCGGGGTAAAAAATGATTTAGCGGCGACAGAAGTTGTTAATGACAGTCAAACAAATAAACAGCTTGGTCAAGCACAGTTTGTGAACCAAAATTCCGTTAATGAGGCAAATGATAATAGCAGTAATACAAGTTCTGATAAAAGTAAAGATACAACATCATCATCTGATAAAGATACTGAGCAATCAAATAGCTCTGCAAACAGTGATACATCAGGCAACAGCGATAATTCTAAAACAGCAGAAGATTATTTTGCTGAGGCTAAGCTAAATAGACAAAAGGCACAAGATGATGCGGTAGATATGGTTAAAGATATTTTAGAAGATGCAACGGCAAGTGAGGCGGCGAAAACTGAGGCTATTGCACAGGCATCAAAAATAGCTAATATTATACAACAACAATCTAATGTTGAAAGTTTAATTAAAGCAAAAGGTTTTAGTGATTGTTTAGTTTTCATACAAAATTCAGAATGTAGTGTTGTTGTCAGCGGGCAAGAGCTTAATGATACATTGGCTATAACCATAAAAGACATTGTAAATGGTCAGACAGGCATTTTGGCAGATAAAATTAAGATAACCAATGTATAAATAATATATTGAGTTATAAAAATCCCATTATTAGGCGAAACAGCTTAATAATGGGATTAAATATATAATAGACTGTATTTATATGAAAATATTAAGTTTTTTTAATTTATATTTGTATTAGTGCATAAAATTAATTATTTGAATTTTCACCGCCCGGACCATCTCTGCGTTCTTTACTGGTAGGTTTTTCTAAACCTGTGCTTACCCATTGATTATCCGTAGCGGTTTTTTCGTTATTTCTGTTTTCTTTATCTGATTTGTTTTCGACCATATTATCACCCCCTTTTTATATTATACTGAATTTTATATAATTTAAACATCAATATAAAACTGCATATATATGTTTGAAAGTAATCGCTATTGTCTTTTTAAGTAAAATATGATAAAATTAATTGGACTTAAAAAGAGAAAAAACTGTTTTTATGTTGTTTTTGCAAAATTAAATGGAAGGATATATAAATACAAATTTTGGCTAAGGGAGATAGGATAGTTGTGGGTACCGTGGATAAAAGGAAAAAGAGAATATTACAGGGCGGATTTTTTTTAATAATTCTTTTTTGTGTTATGGTTTTTGTTATAATGACTGTAACATTAAATAGCAATATACAGCAGTCTGTAAATAATGTATCTAAAATTTATATGTCTGAAATGAATATTCAATATCGTGAAAAGTTTAATTCTATTGTTCAAATGCATTACAATAATATAATGATATTGCTTAAGGAGATATCTAATAAAAATGAATTGATGGAATTAGCTGAAAATGATGAAAATATTTTTGGGATATTACTTTATTCCTCAGATGGAGAAATCGAAACTGTTTATGGTGAGGAATTAGAATGTAGTGGTATAAATTATTACAACAATTCATTAAATGAAAACGGAAGGCTTGTTACAAACGGAGTAAATAAATCCGGAAAAAAACTTTTTATTTTGGGTGTAGAAAAAGAGTATAAAATGAATAGTGGTAAAAATAGCAGAGCAGTTCTTATTGCTATGCCAATGGAATATTTAAACGGGCTTATGTCAATAGAAGAAAATGGAGATTCCAACGGCTACTCTCATATAATTGATATCGATGGTAACTACATTATCAGAAATGGAAATGAAACAGACCAAACTTATTTTGAACGATTAGAAAAAAACGCTACAAAATTTAATGGTAAAACAGGAAAAGATTATTCACTGGAACTTAAAAACGCAATGAATAATAATGAAGATTATTATATGTTTGTTTCGCTTAAAGGGGAACTTCGTCATATATATTGTGCCCCCCTTTCTGAAAATTCATCTTGGTTTTTAATTTCCGTTATGCCTAATGGACCTATTAAAGATGAGATAAGCAACTTTGATAAATCCAGAAGAACGATTTTTTATTTAAGTGTAGGTACTGTAATAATCGCACTTATTATAATTTCTGTATTTTATTATAGGTTAATGAGTAGACAAATTAAAGAGCTTAATGAAATGACACAAAAAGCTCTCAGTGCTAATACGGCGAAAAGTGAGTTCCTTTCAAGTATGAGCCACGATATTCGTACGCCTCTTAATGCTATTATAGGAATGACAGAGATTGCTATGAGAAATATAGGTGACCCTGTAAAAACCGATAATTGCTTAAAGAAAATAGAACTGTCAAGTAAACATTTGTTAGGTCTTATAAATGATGTATTAGATATGTCAAAAATTGAAAGTGGTAAAATAACTTTAAATCCTACATCCGTTTCTCTTCGAGATACTCTTGATGATATAGTAAATATTGTTCGTCCGCAAATTAAGGAAAGGCAACAACATTTTGATATATTTATACGAGATATATTATCAGAAGATGTATATTGTGATAATGTGCGTATAAATCAAGTATTGATTAATATTATTTCTAATGCAGTCAAGTTCACACCTCACGGTGGACGCATAGATATATATATGCATCAGGAACAATCGCCATTAGGTGATGATTATGTTAGAACACATTTTAGTGTGATAGATACGGGTATCGGTATGTCAAAGGAGTTCCAGAAAAGGATTTTTGAAACTTTCGCAAGAGAAGATACGGAAGAAGTTGCACATATTACCGGTACAGGTCTTGGTATGGCTATAACCAAAAAAATCATAGACTTAATGGGTGGAATAATAGAAATAGAAAGCGAACAGGGAAAGGGCAGTAAGTTCCATATTGTTTTAGATTTTAAAAAATCTGAAATACATAATAGAGATTTAAAACTTCCTGCTGATTGGAATATATTAGTGGTAGACGATAACGAAATGCTTTGTACAAGTGCAGTTTCAAACTTAGAGGAGCTTGGCGTCAAGGCGGAGTGGACTACTGATGGCGAACAAGCAGTAAATATGATAGAAGAACGCCATAAAGCAAATAATGATTATCATTTTGTATTGATAGATTGGAAAATGCCTAATATTAATGGCATAGAAACAATAAATAAATTCAGAAGTCGTATAAATAAAAAAATTCCTGTTTTTCTTATTTCTGCGTATGACCTAAATGATATTAAGGTGGATTTGGAAAAAATGGAGCTTGCAGGATTTATTGCAAAGCCACTGTTTAAGTCTACACTTTATGAATACCTCAAAAAATATGCAGGGGAGTATGATGAGAAAAATAAAAAGAATGAAGATGAAATGGACTTTAACGGAAGACATATTTTATTGGCAGAAGATATAGATATTAACTGGGAAGTGGCTAATGAAATCCTGTCTGTTGCAGGTCTTGTAATAGAACGCGCGATTAACGGAAAGGATTGTGTAGAAAAGTTTGAAAATTCCGAGATTGGTACATATGATGCAATTTTAATGGATATTCGTATGCCTGTTATGAATGGTTATGATGCAACAAAAGCAATTCGTGAACTTAATCGTCCTGATAATAATTTGCCAATTATTGCAATGACTGCTGATGCCTTTACTGATGATACTTCTCGCTGTTTGGAATGTGGAATGAATGACCATATATCAAAACCAATTGATGTTACGAGATGTTTAAATGTATTAAAAAAATATTTAAAATAAATTGATATAGAAATAACCTTATATAATTAAAATTATATAGGGTTATTCTGTTTTTTAAAATATGTTTGTATAAAATACTGCCTTTAATAAAAAACTAATGATATGGTTTTGAAGGCAGGTGTATAAATAAATGAAATCAATATGGCAGGAAACTGCAAGACTACCACAATTTCCAAAATTAACAAATGATACTAAAACAGAAGTTCTTATAGTCGGTGGTGGCATAACAGGAATACTTATAGCATATTTTTTAAATCAGAGAGGAATACCATATATTTTGGTGGAAAAAAATAAAATCTGTACAGGAACAACAGGCAATACAACCGCAAAGATTACATTTCAACATTCATTGATATATAATAAAATCTTAAAAAGTTATGGTTTGGAAAATGCACAGATTTATCTTTATGCACATAAATCAGCATTTGATAAGTATGGAGAAATCTGCAAAAATATTGATTGTGATTATGAAATAAAAGATAATTTTGTATACTCTATCGATAATAAAAATAAACTTGAAAAAGAAATAGTATCGCTCAGTAAAATAGGTTATAATGCTAAATTTTTAGACGAAATATCTTTGCCTTTTGAGAATGTTGGAGCAGTGTGTTTTACTGAACAAGCACAGTTTCACCCTTTAAAATTTTTGTCTGAGATTTCAAAAAATTTGAATATATATGAAAATACATTTGTAAAAGATATAATTAATAATACTGCTATAACTGATAATTGTAAAATTACTGCAAATAAAATAATATTAACAACACATTTTCCGTTTATTAATCGTCACGGAAGCTATTTTTTAAAGTTATATCAAAACAGGTCTTATGTTATTGCGTTGGAAAATGCACAAGATGTCAACGGTATGTATGTAGATGAGAATAAAAATGGTTTATCTTTTCGCAATTATAAAGATTATCTGATTATTGGCGGAAATGCCCATCGTACCGGTAAAAAAAATAGTAATTGGGCTGGTCTGAGAAATTTTGCAAATAATAAATATCCAAATACAAAAGAAAAATATTTTTGGGCAGCACAGGATTGTATAAGCCTTGATGGTATGGCATATGTTGGAAATTACTCTAAAAAAACAAAAAATCTATATACGGCAAGTGGTTTTAATAAATGGGGTATGACAGGTTCTATGTTATCGGCTATGATTTTAAGCGATATGGTAACAGGTTCTGAAAATGATTATTCAAGGTTATTTTCACCTTCGAGAAATATTATCAAACCACAGATTTTTATTAACGGTTTTGAATCTGCAAAAAATTTATTAACTATTTCAAATAAAAGGTGTTCTCATTTGGGGTGTGCATTGAAATGGAATGGTGCTGAACATTCTTGGGATTGTGCGTGTCACGGTTCAAGATTTACGAAAGACGGTAAAGTAATAGAAAATCCTGCAAACAGTGATTTGAACTAAAAATATTAGTATCATAAGGAACTTGGAGGTAATTTATTTATTTGTTTATTTTCGTTATGATATTGGAGATACTATCTTTTGAGGTGATATAAATGTCAAAGCAGGGTATGAAAAGACCTGATTTTACTCACACAAAATCTGCTGAAAATGTTTCCGAAATTCAAGGTAAAGCTAAACACGGAAATATTAAAGCCAATCCAATTATTGCGGGTACTCACACATCGTCAATTAAAGTTTATCACTCTAAGCCACATTCAGACAATACAGAAAGACCAATTTCAAATGTATATCCTGTTATAGATAACGACCTTGCAAGAGATAATATTGAAAATGATATGACATTTGCGGATTTACAGGATTTATCATAAATATTAAAATTTTAACCGTATAGATTAAATTATCTATACGGTTGTTTTATATATTTTGTTCATATTGTTTTATCCTGTGATAAGTATTATAATAAAAGTACAGCAGATTCTTAAAATAAGGAGGATTTAAAATGGAACAATGTGTATGTCTTAATATTCATTATTCCGCACCAAAAGAAGTATGGAATAAGATAAACAAAATATACAGAACTATGCCTTATTGGAATGATAAGGAGAATTATCCTTGTTGGAGATTTGGAGATAATATTGATTTGGCAGCATCTGTTGAGCCGAGCGGAATACAAATATCCGGTATAATGCCCAAAGATATCTGGAATAAATGGTATGATACACTTAAAAAAAGATTAAGTGAAGCACTTGAATATGAAATTGGAGATCCCGAAGAAGGATTCAAATTTAAATACTGGGAACCTTTTGAGAAAAAATATTCTGATATAAAAACTATTGACAATAAGGCAATTATTTTTACTGACTATTCAACATTTTATTTGGACGAGTTTGATTGTATAGAAAGTCATATTACAGAGAAATCTCCTTTTTTTGTACTAAAATCATCATTCATAGAACTTAATATATATATTGATAAAATGCTTTCAAAAAGAAAAAGAGAACAAATTTTTCTTGATTTTAAGAAAAGGATTAATTCTTAATTGGCAAACCTTGATAAAAAAGAAGATTTATTGAATTTAAATTTTGAAAATATTTGGTTGATTTTACAATGCTCATAAATCTAATGTCTAAAGCGGCTTTAAAAAATTTTTTTCAAAGCCGTTTTATTATGCAATTTATATACAAATAAGATACAATTCAGATACAAGCATATCCTATTATATATACATAAAAAATAAGAGATGGGATTGTGTAATATAATATGAATAAAATGGTGTTTATGGGAATGTTGACAGCATTGTTATTTATTATAAGTGGTTGTGGGCATAGTAATAATGTAGGTGAACAATCTATTTACGAGGACAATTTAGTTATATTTGAAGATGACAGCAGTATAATCTCGAATGACAACTCAAATATAAATATTATAAATAATAATCCGATAAGTGTAATTATTACTGATAAGTATGGAAAAGTTTTAAAAAGTAATTTTAATACAGGTAAAATTCTTAGTGTTCCATATTTAAATCAAGATGATTTTCCAACGGGCTGTGAAAGTGTAAGTACTGTAATGGCTCTTAATTATTTAGGTATAGAGATTACGGTTGATGAGTTTATTGATTATTATTTAGATAAAGATTATCTTGAAGAAATTGATGGTATTTATTATGGTCAGAATCCTGACAATTATTTTATTGGTAATCCTAAAAATATATATGGATTGGGTTGTTATGCACCTTGTATTGTAAAAGCCTGTAAAAAATTTGTAGGTGATAAATTTATTGTCGAAAATCTTAAAAATACAGATTTTTCAAAGTTTACACATTATATAGATAACAATATACCTGTTATTGTGTGGATAACAACATCTTTAAAAGAGCCTTTCGTATCAAGTAGTTGGATACTTAAAGATAGCGGAGAAACCTTCACATATTTAGGAAATGAACATTGTGTTTTACTCATAGGATATGATGATATATATTATTATTTTAATGACCCTATTGATGGAATAACAGCGTATAGAAAAGATATAGTTGAACAGCGTTATATTCAAATGGGCAGTAATGCAGTTGTTATAAAACCCATACAATAACAATATTTATTTATAAAAATTTAAGTTTATGGTTTACGAAAAGCTGCTAAGAAAAAAATAAATCCTCACACAGAGTTTGTGTGAGGACTTTTTTATTAATTTTTGGATAAATCAGCCACCCAATGCAATCATAGCATCTATACAACGGCGAGATTTAGCAATTTCTTCATCAGTCATTTTTATTTCAAAAGCACTTCCGTCATCAATACCCTTAATTGTATTAAGAACATCAACGAGAGTAGTTGCTTTCATATTAGAACAAATCAATTTTTTTGATAGTATGTAGAATTTTTTATCAGGACATTCATATTGTAAATGTTCAACTATACTGATTTCTGTACCAATTAAAAATTCTTTTGCATCACTGTTTTTAGCAAAATTCATAATTCCGGATGTAGAACCCACATAGTCGGCTTTCTTAACAACATCAGGCACACATTCAGGGTGAACGAGTACAAGAGCATTTGGGTGTAACGATTTAGCGGTTTCGACATCAGCAGCGTTTACAAAGGCATGTATAGGACAGCCGCCTTTTACAAGTTTAATATCTTTATTAGGTAACATACTTTGTACATAAGCACCGAGATTACAGTCTGGTATAAATAAAATTTTATCATTATTCATTTTTGAAACAATTTTGTCAGCAGTTGATGATGTTACACAAACATCGCAAACTGCCTTTAATGCAGCCGTTGTATTTATATAAGCAACCACAGCTCTGTCAGGTTCTGCCTCTTTCATTTTAATTATATCTGCGGGTGTGAATTGTTCTGCCATAGGACATCCGGCAAGAGAATTTGCTAAAAAAACTCTTTTATCAGGCGAAAGTATTTTAGCAGTTTCAGCCATAAAATGCACACCACACATAATTATATTTTTGGCAGGGGTCTTTTGTGCGTTAACGCTGAGCATATATGAATCACCAACAAAATCGGCGATTTCAGCAATCTCTCTACCTTGATAACTGTGTGCAAGAATATACACATCTTTTTCTTTTTTTAATTTTAAAATTTCTTCTGTTACATCTTTGATAGTCATAGCTTATTGCTCCTTTAATTTGTATATTGTTCCGCCGCCAACAACAATGTCACCATCATAAAATACTCCCGCCTGACCTGTTGTAATTGCTCTTTGTGGCTCTTTATAAACAACTTTAACGCTGCCGTCTGCCATAGGATATATAATGGCAGGTTGTTCTTTATGCCTGTATCTTGATTTAACTTGTACCTCCATAGGTTCAGTTAATGTTTCTATTGAAATCCAATTTATATCATTTACAAAAAATGTAGTGGTAAATAAATCCTCATTAGAACCAAGTGTTACAGTATTATTTTTAATATCTTTACTTAAAACATAGGCAGGTACACCTAAAGAAATACCTAAACCTTTGCGTTGTCCTCTTGTATATCTTATAATACCTTGATGTTCGCCTAAAATATTGCCATTTTTATCAATAAAATTGCCTTTTGCAAATTTAGAATGTGTGTATTCTTCAATAAATTTAGCATAATCTCCGTCAGGAACAAAACAAATATCCTGACTATCAGGTTTATTTGCATTTACAAAACCGAGCTTTTCGGCAATTTCTCTTGTATTTTCTTTTCTCAATGTTCCAAGGGGAAAGATGGTTCTTTTAAGTTGATTTTGTGTAAGACCGTATAACACATAACTTTGGTCTTTTGAAGTGTCAACAGCCTTTTTTAAAATATATCTTTTAGTATTTTCGTCAAAGCAGCTTTGCACATAATGCCCTGTTGCTATATAATCTTGTTCAAGTTCATCAGCTCTGCGAAGCAAAGCATCAAATTTTATAAATCTATTGCAATCTATACAAGGATTAGGTGTATGACCATTTATATATGAATTATTAAATTTATCTATAACAAACTCTTTGAATTTATCTCCAAAGTTAAATACATAATGATTAAAACCAAGTTTAAAAGCAACGCTTCGTGCGTCCTCAACATCATCAAGTGAACAACAAGTTTTGGATTTATCAAGTTGAATGTCTTGATTATCGAATAACTTTAATGTCACCCCAATAATATCATATTTTTCTTTTAATATAGCGGCAGCAACAGAACTGTCAACTCCTCCACTCATAGCAACCATTACTTTTTTATTACTCATTACTACCAAACCTTTTTAGATAATGTTTCATATGTCAGTATATATTATATTTCTTAAAAAGTCAATGAAACAATATTATTTAATTTTAGGAAAAAATAGAAGTATAACGGTGGATAAAAAATTTTATATCAAAGAAAATGAAGAAGTATAAATAATTAATAGTAACAACTACGCTATTTAAATTTTATTAAATATAGAATATTTTTCTGATATTACTTTTTGTACAAGTAAGATATAGGAATAAATTACAATATCCGGTTAATATTAAAAATCCAAACCCTAAACTTGCAAAGATTATTATGAGCCAATATGGAGGAGCTAATTGTAAGAGGTTATAATATAAAATAAGCATAATGAATTAATAATTAAATTAGTGATAATAATAACCATATTAAGAAAAATAATATGGAGGGGCATTATGCAGTATAATAAGGTAGAAATATGTGGAGTAAATACGGCTAAATTAAAGGTTCTTTCGGAGAAAGAAAAACAAAATCTTCTTAATATTATAAAAAATGGTACTCCAAAAGAAAAGAAAAAAGCGAGAGAAGAAATGATTAACGGAAATCTAAGGTTAGTATTAAGTGTTATACAAAAGTTTACCAATCGAGGGGAAAATATAGATGATTTGTTTCAGGTGGGGTGCATAGGATTGATTAAGGCTATTGATAATTTTAATCCGGATCTCGAATTAAAATTCAGTACTTACGGAGTACCTATGATAATAGGTGAAATCAGAAGGTATCTAAGGGATAATAATGCTGTAAGGGTAAGCAGGTCATTGAGAGATACGGCATATAGAGCTATGCAGGTTAAAGAACAAATGACTGTTGAATTAGATAGAGAACCAACAGTTGAGGAAATAGCAAAAGTTCTTGATTTACCAAAGGAAAATGTAGTGATGGCATTAGAGGCAATAGTTGAGCCTGTATCTTTGTATGAGCCTGTTTTTTCTGACGGAAGTGATACAATTTATGTTATGGACCAGATAGGCGATAATAATGATGATAAAAATTGGTTAGATGAAATTGCGTTGAAAGAGGCTATAAGCAGTTTAACCGACAGAGAAAAGAAAATTCTTGCTTTAAGATTTTTTCAGGGTAAAACACAAATGGAAGTATCCAATGAAATAGGTATAAGTCAGGCACAGGTTTCAAGATTGGAAAAATATGCCCTTGACAGAATAAAAAATGAAATAAATTAAGTATGATTTCCAAAGACTCTTAAACTTTTTAATAAAAATCCCATTATCAAGCAATTCCAGCTTAATAATGGGATTTTCACAATAATGCGAGTGACGGGACTTGAATCCGTATTTCATATTTTATTATGAAATTGTAACAAAATTATTGCTCAAAAATTTGTCAAATTTACTAATTGAGATAACTTTTGTTTCGTTCATTAGGTGAGTATATACATTCATTGTGATTTCTATATTAGAATGTCCCAAAAGTTCACTTGCGGATTTTACATCATCACCAGACAAATAAAGCATAGTTGCATATGTATGTCTTAATTGATGTGCTGTAAAATTTATGTTTAGCTCTTGCGTATATGATTTCCATATACGCTCCCACGAAGAACGAGTGTGCATATTAACTCCATCTGACTTAGTAGTAACATAATCTGTAATACCACTTTTTGCTAAAAATTCAGACAAAGGTAAGTTATACAGTATATTTGGTATAGTTATATTACGGGACTTTCCGTTTTTCGTTCCTTGTTTAATGCTCAGCTGATTACCATTTATATTGTAAGCTGACTGACAGACACGAATGATATGCTTATCGAAATCAATGTTATCCCATTTCAAAGCAATTAATTCACCTACTCTTAATCCGCAAAGCATCATAATCAACGATGCTAATCTTGCCCTGTGAGGAGTTTCTATAATAATCATTTGTTCAGCCATAGAGAGAGCTTGTCGTTCCGTCTTTACAGAACTCTGAGGTATATGTACAAGCTTAGCAGAATTGCGGTATAAGTTATCGCAATTATTTATTGCAAAGCTAAAAATCGCAACAGCAGTTTGTCTAATGTTTTTTAAGAGCTTTCGTGATGATGGTTTTTTGGTTGTTGGATTGTAAACAGATAAATTAAGAATTATATCTTCGATATCAATGGCTCTTATTTTCTTAATTGGTTGGTTATTTATGACTTCAAAATGATTTATAAAACTATGAATACTTTGAACATACTTGTAATTCATACCTAAAACTTTTCTTTTAGCCCACGCATTAGCCCATTCACCGAATACCGTATTTTCATCTAAAATTTCCATAAAATATAACCTCCATAAAATATAACCTCCATAAAATATAACCTCCATAAAATATATAGTAGATTTTACAAGCACTTGCAAAGTCTATTATATATTTTATTTTTTGTAAATCAATATAATAAACAAAAATTCTATATTTTAAGTTTAATTTGTAAACATAGTTAAAATTAACTAATAAAAGTCACGCTGTAAAGTAGTGTGTTTTTATATATTTTTTTAATAGGTTATTTGATTTTGTAGGTGCTGAACAAGCAAGAAAACAATCGGAGAAGTCAGAGTTGCAACACAAGATAAAAAGACAAAAAAGAAAGAGTATTAAATATTAAATGAAATGAGTTGAAGAAAATGCGAAAAGAGTGTCAATTAATTATAATAATATATGAGTACATAATGCAGCAGCAAGAGTAAATGGTAAAAACTTAGGTCGCAAAGCTATTGAATATCCTGAAAACTGGGAAAGTATTTATAACGCTTGGAAAGAACATAAAATCAAACCTAAACACGCAATAGAACAATTACACCTTAAACATTCTACTTTTTATAAGTTGGTAAAGCAATATGAGGAGGTGAAAAAGGAATGTATTTATTGAATAAATAATGGGACTTGAAGTCCCGTTATAAAAATTTTTAGAATTCAAAAATTATATTGACATAAATTTTAAAATAGTGTATATTATATATAGAGAGAAAATCTCGGTGAACTGACACCTAAAATCTGACAGATGAGCTGAACATTATTTGGGTCAGCAGGTTGGGAAGCAACAGAAAAACTTCAAAATTTGAGCTGAACATTATTTGGGTCAGCAGGTTGGCAGACAACAGAAAAATCAGTAATTAGGAAATCTTCTCAAGACCGCAGTATAAAATTGCGGTCTTGAGTTTTTAATAACGAAAAAAGGAAGTAAAATATGATAGCAAAAAATTTTTCTCATCAGCAAGCTCTAAAAATCATACTTGTCGCAGCAAATGATTATAAGGAAAATCTTGAAAACAAGAATTTTATGATAGTTTATTACGAAAGCAATAAATTAAAATATAAATTGCTTAACTTCTCAGGAGAAAATTTTTGTCATCTGACAGGAGCAAAAGCAAATGTTTCATCAACAAAATTTTATAAACTATGCACAGATAAGATGTTATCAATCAAAGACTTTGCTCCGCCAAACAGCACTATGAATTTAAAATTAGCTGTATTACCATATTTATCAGGGTTGTTTTTTAACCATTGCTTGATTGGCAATTTTTTAAAAAGTGGAATACTGCTTCAATCTGACTACTTTTTGGGTAATTCAAAAAATGTATTAAGTGTTGGTTTTTTATCCAGAAAAACTTATGATATTCCTAGAACACTATTAAATCAAGGAATTAAAGAGCTTACAAATCCAACATTAAAAGTAGAGGCAATCTTACGAAAAAATAAAGCAGATGATTATTATTCTGAATATACATATTGCAACAAGAGTTTTGATATATCATTACTTGATAAATGCAATTTTTCTCATATGATTAAAGATTTGCATTACTACAAAGATAATAACAATGCAGTCAACTTTAATAGTGGTAATGAAGAAAATTTAACGGTAAATAAATCGGATTTAGTTAAAAAATCTAACTTATCCCCAGAGCAGATAACAGCATTAAGTAAATCAAGTATTCCCTTTCAAAGTGTAAAAACAGCAGATGACAATTTTACCATTATGTTCAATAAATTAGATTTAGACAAAGTAAATCAAGCATTGAATATTTTACCAAAACAACACGACAATAAACCTAAAAGATAACAATAAAATAATAGAAATTAATTTCCAGAGTATAACTATAGCCTTGCAAATTTTATTTTTGCAAGGCTAAAACTTTAAAATTGCCCCTTTTCCTTTTAAACAAAAAATGATATAATTGAGGTACGCTATGAAAATCACTTCGGTTGAAATCACGAAAACGGAAGACAACAAAAGGCAGATAGCCGATGTGTCGATTGTAATTGACTACTGCCTTCTCATCGGCAATATCAGACTTATTGACAACGGAAAGAAGAGGTTTGTTGAGTTTTCAAAAACAATACGCAGACACACCGGCAACGAGTCCTCTGATGTAATACCTCTTACTCCGAAAGCACGTTCATATATTGAGCAAGAGGTCATAAAGGAATACGACCGCCTTGAGAGGAGTGAAGATATTATATGACTTATTACGATAAGGCATTTCGTAAAAGCCTTTTGGAGCTTCTTACAAGCTATCGGAAGATGCTTGAGCAGGCTTCGGTTGCTTCGAACGAGCAGAATTACAATATTCTCGTAAATGAGAAAATTAGAAAGGTTGATGAGGCATTGAAAATAGTTAAGCCGTCAACCTTTGATTTTCTGACGGAGCGTAAAATTGAGAAGCTGCAAGCTGATGAGTACCTGAAAGAGAGGGAATCAGAAATCCAAAAAGAGTATGAGGTTAAGCTTGAGCTTGCTAAACAGGAACTGCGTGAAAGCATAAAAGCCGAGCTGAAAAGGGAGCGTGAGAAGAAAAAGAAACGTAAGAGAGAACAGGCAGCTATGGATATGTTGCCGGCACTGCTGAAGAATATGCAGACAAGTGGCGGAGATATTCCGACAAATGAAACTGCATCGAGCAGTGACGGAGAGGTAAAATCCGATGAACAGGGGAATGATGATTTTACGGACTTCCCCGAGCCTGAGTTTGAGGGCATAGAATAAAATTACGATTAAGGAGATTGACAAGTATGAGCAAAAGAAAATTTGAAATCAGCTTTGACGAGGAAAGAATCAATCAGTTTGAAGAATATACATCCGAAGCACTTTATGATGCTTTGGATAAATCTATGCACGAAGGAAGCATTATTAAAACCGGTAAAGGTATTTATGAGGGAAATAATTCAAGTGACTTCATAGTAATGTATTTTTATTTGTTTAATAGAGCATGGTTTATGAAATATGTAAAAACATGGTATTCATATCATGATGGTGGAGTTGAGGATGTTGTTAAATATGCAAAAATAAAAGAGAGGCAGATTGCTAATGAATTTAAGTGAAATAGATTTTTACAGATATTTTTCATTTGATTTATCTATTCAATCATTAACTAAGTATTATCCTAAATCAGATATAAATAAATCATGGTCTGATATAGCAAAATATATGTCAGAACATGGTTTTGACCATCGTCAATATTCAGGGTATCTCTCAGTTGAAAAAATGAATGAAACACAAATGGTAATTGCAGCAATGAATATGTACAAAGCGTTGCCGTGGCTTTATAATTGTGCTGATAAGTTTGATTCGACTGCGATAATAGAAGATCAAACATTTGATTTAAATGAAACATACAGAAGAAATGTAGGTAAAGGAGTAATTATACCGGTTCAAAAAAAATTAAAAACATCCAATCCTCCCAAAGAAAACCGGGAGGATATTTTATTGCTAAAGAAAGAACCAGGCACAAGAGAATTATTATCCGAGAAATCGGAATTAAACCTAACACCGGAACAGTTCAGAGCTTTAAGCGAAGCAGGTGTCGGGTTAAAGGTTACAGTTGATTCAAAGGATTTGAAAAAGGCTTCAAAAATACTTGAAGCTGCAAATCGCCCTGCACAAGCAGGTGTACATAAACCGAAAAGAAGGTAGAAATGAAAGGATCTGATTTTATGTTAAACGAGGTATTTTTACAGGGCAGGCTCACGGCAATACCTGAGCTTATGCATACAAAGACGGATAAAGCCGTTGTGCATTTCAGTATTGCGGTTGAGGACAGCCGCAGTGTAAATGATGAGAGAGAAGTCAATTTTTTTAATTGCGAGGCATGGCACAAGACGGCAGAATTCATATGCAAGTATTTTGAAAAAGGTCAGCAGATCATAATAGACGGCAGACTTAAAACAAGTACATTTACGGACAAAGACGGAAACAATCGTAAAAATGTTTATGTAGTTGTTGAGGGAGTAAATTTTTGCGGAGCAAAATCAGCAAAAGCACAAGAGAAGGATATTGAAGAAGTCTTTGAAAATTACGAACCCGATGATTTACCCTTTGAATAAAAAGAAGGAGGATACAACAATGAACATTCATGAGGACTTTATAAAAAAGGCAAACAAGGAGATTGACAAGCTCACGGCTGACATCGAAAAGAAGAAAGCCCGAATAGCAGAGTTGAAGTCTGACATCAAAAAGCATGAAGCGGAACGAACAAGGGACAGCGAATTTTCCGATAAGGTCATGAAGCTGCTCAGCAATAACGGTGTCAATTCCGATGAGGACAGAAAAACAGTTTTTTCCAAATTTGAAGAATTTATGCTTGAGCTTGAAATGGAAAAATCGGAAAATGCTCAAGCAGAGGAAACGGCAGTTTCACCGCAAAATGCCGATCCTGCCATTACAGCACAGGCAGGAATTAACGAAAATGTCAGATCCGGCACACCCACAGCATATCAAAATCCCGCATATCCTTATAAACCGACAGATAACTAAAATCAGTGATTTTTGATTTTGTTTTTCTGCCGGATTTTTCATTTTTACAGATTTTGGTATTTTACAGAAATTCAAAAATCTGTCATTTTGGTGAGCAAAGCGATTTTCGATTTTTACGATTTTTGAATTTATGCGAAAATCGTAAAGGGGTGTGGGGATTTCACCACCAAGCGATTTTGTGGATACTTTGTACACACAAAATCTAAGCTTGCGACCTCCTGCGGAGGTCCGTTCCCCCCTTTTGTTACTTTTCGGGAAAAGTAACTTATTTCTGTCAGTAGCGAAGGTGATGTTATGAAAGAAAATGAATTTATAGCAGAGAATAAAACTAAAGAGTTACATATCAGACTATCGCCAACAGAAAAGAAAGAGATTGAAGAAAAGGCACGACTTGCAAACAAAAGTGTAGCGAATTATCTGATATCCTTGTCTAAAAACAAGAGAGTAGTTGATGCCTCAAAACTCCCATCACTGATTTTGGAAATACGAAGAATAGGTGTCAATATCAATCAGATAGCCGCTGTTGCAAATTCGCAAAAATATGTCAATAAAGAAATGTTGGCAAGGATAGATGATAATCAAAAGGAAGTTATGAAACTTCTGCAACAGATACTTGCTGAAGTGTATAACACCGAAGAACATACATTTAGATCCTTGGAAAGGAAAATTGATAGGCTTACAGAAAAAATAGAAAGGCTTGAAAAGTATGGCAGTGGTTGAGCCGATAAAAAAACCAATTAAAGCACATCAGTATGTTTATGATTCAATAGCATATGTCCTTTCACCGGAAAACCGTAACGGTGATGAAAAATGTTTTCGAGCGACCTTCCTTAATTGCGTAAACGACGGAGCGGACGGTTTGTCAAAACAGTTTTATGAAACTCGCCGTGCATTTGATAAAGATGATAAGATTCTTGCACACCACTATGTACAGAGCTTTTCGCCAAACGAAAAAATTACACCGGAGCTTGCACATCAGTTAGGTGTTGAACTTGCCGAAAAGATTGCACCCGGATTTCAAGTTATTATTTCAACACATATTGATAAGAATCATATTCATAACCATTTCATAATAAATTCCGTTTCTATTGAAACTGGTTTGAAGTGGAAAGGAAATAAAACTACACTTGAAAAAATAATGCGTCCCGAAAGTGACAAACTGTGTCAAAAGTATGGATTAACAACAATCAAAAAGCAATCCGGCTTGCGTGGAATTGATCAGGCTACTAGTGAATTAGCCACAAAAGGAAAATCTTGGAAAGTAGATTTATGTAACGCTCTTAATGAAGCAGCAAAGTTATGTAACAGCAAACAAGAATTTATTTCATTTATGAAAAATAAAAGTTTTGAGATAACTCGTTATACTGACAAACATATTACTTTTCAGAAAATCGGCGAAACAAAAAAAATACGAGCAAATAAATTAGCAGAGCAATTCGGTGATTATTACAAAAAAGAAAACCTTGAAAAGATGATGGGATTTTACAGACCGCCTACAAAAGAAGAACCGTCTGTACAACAAAAATCTGAAATTGCTCCAAAACCATTTAGGACAGAATTTGAAAAATACGAACAAAGTTATTTTCAAAAAAGTCCCCCAACAACTACTCCTGCCGAAGCAAAGGTTTTTCAGTCGCTTATCAAAAATTCAACAAATCCTTTTTTCTTTCTTCTGTTGGTTATTGCAAGATTGATGTTACGAAGAAAATATAAAAACAAACTTGATAAAAAATACAGACTACTGCACAGAAAAATAAAAACGCAAAAGCAGTATAAGATGAAAAAACCGAATTTACAAGAAGTGCTAAAGAGGTATGAAACCACTCCTGCCATTGTCGGTAATATACCGTACAAAAATCTTGTGAAAGCACAGGGCGAAAACTATCGAGTACGCATTGCACTCTCTGCTGTTCCGAAGTTGTACGCTTATCCGTTTTTCTTCTCGGCAAAGTTATATAGCGATTATGCACTTATTACAATAAAAGAAAAAGATAAAAATCTGCTTCAAAGAGCATTAGAGATTGAAGATGAAACCGTCATCCAAAGACACAACAATTATTATACGCCAATGGCTGATTATCAGGAACTAAAAAAACGGGCGGCACAGCTTAATGTTAAAGTTGAGTTTCTGATGATACAGCCGGAACAGCTTGATAAGCTGCAAGATGAAAAAGACAGATTTGTTGCGATACCAACAAAAGAGAAAAAAATCCGTTTAGCATTTTTGCCACAAAACAAGAATTTTATTCTAAACACTCTTTACCCCAACCAATATAAAAGTAATTCAGATATTTTTTCTGTTGGCAGAAATTCAAAAGTCAATACACGACTTAAAGCAGAAGCTTTGCTTGGCGGGCAACAAATGAAATACAGAACGCTAACAAAGGAACAAGTTGAACAGCTTGCCGAAAGCACAAAAGGACAAGAATTATTTGCCGTTTTTAACAAAAATGCAAAAGGAGAAAATCTGAATGGGCAATACAACATAGCTTTTAATGAAAAGGATACAACACTGATTGAAAGTGCATTACAAAATCCAAAAACAACAAAAAGAAAATTATAGCAGAGGAGGAATTCAGAGTTGGCAATAAAATATCTTGAAGCCGAAAAGCTGAGATTGGAAACAAGAAAAAAGCTGACGGCAACACCTGAAAATTGGATGCAGTTTCTGCGTACAGCGTCCAATACATACAAGTACAGTTATTCCGATCAGTTGATGATTGCCGCACAGTTTCCAAATGCAACGGCAGTTGCTCCTTTCGATGTGTGGTCTGACCGTTTCGGCAGGAAAATAAAATCAGGCGAAAAAGGTATCGGTCTGATTGATGATAGCGGAACTTACCCGAAGATGAAATATGTTTTCGATATTTCTCAAAGTGTGCGTTACCGTGATGTACCACAGCCGTATGTATGGGACTTGCAGGAGGAATTCAAAGATGAGATTATTCTTTCCCTTGCAGGAGATTTATCTATCAGTATTGAAGAAGCTGTATCAGACTTTTGCGAAAACACGGTTGACAGTTTGCTGTCTGATTATCAGAACGCTGTTCTTTCAGAAGCAAAAAGCAGTGATGTACTTTACGGACTTGATGATACAGCGATAAATTCAGAGTTTCGTCAGGCAGTTTTGGAAAGTGTTAAATTCGTTGCACTCACACGATGCGGACTTCCGACTGATACGGTTGACATTGATGTTTTCCGTAATCTGTCAGACTTTTCCGATTTGACAATAACCGATATACTCGGAACAGCGATAAGCAATATTTCAGAACAGGTATTAAGAGAAATTGAAGCAACCGTCAAGACGGTTGAAAGGAGAAATCAGAATGAGCGTGATATTGAAGAACAAAATAGAGAACGGAATACCGTATCTGCTGAACGAGGAGAATATGACATATTATCCAACGGTCAAACAGGACAAACAGACAGGTTTGACATATACTCTCGATCCCGAAACATTTCTGTATCTGCCCAACCTGACAGTCCAATCGGACGAGAGAATAATCGGACGATGGGGACAGAAACGAAAAAAGTTTCTGAAAGAACACAGGGAATGGATGTATCTCAGGATGATGGACGAACAGAACCTGACAGATCACCTGACAGAGATAGACAGGGAAGCCGAAGAAATGATAGAAATACTGACACAGGAGTGGATGGAGAAAGAGGGCGTAACGGAACAGCTCAAAGCGGACAATCAGATGGAATGGGTACGCCGCCTGAACTCGATACAGAGCAGAGTGGAAGAAGTAGTGCTGACCAATCTGATATACAAGTAAAGCCTAAACAGAAAAGACAAAGACGCACAAAGAAAAAGGCAGCGGAACAAGTTTCCCCTGTCTTTTCTTCTTTTTCTGCCGGTGAACAGATGAGCTTATTCGCTGCTGAAAGTTCTGAGAAGGACAAAGAAAGTGCATACGCTATGTCACGCTTGATAAGTGCAGGCACAGGTTTTGTTGACGGCAAATTCAGGATATTCGATTACTTTTCGGAACAGCACACCAAAGAAGAAAAAGCAAAATTTCTGAGCAATGAATACGGTTGGGGCGGCAGTTATGGCGGAGGCGAGGAATTTGAAACTCGTCCCGGCAAGGGAATTACGATGAAACATATCGACAAAGACTATCCCGAAAATAACATTACTGTACATCTGACATATCCGCAATTAGCTGATATGATAGACTTTCTGATTGCCAATGATATGTATATTACTCCGAAAGATATTGAGGAAAGACAGCAGAGAGCCATTTTCTATTTGAAAAATTATGATCCCAACAATCCTCTTGAAGCTCCGCAAACTGAAAAAGCAAAAGCTATTCTTGACAGCTATAACATTGATTACAGTCAGCTCCTTGCAAATCAGCCGGAAGTCGAAACGGTCACTCCCGAACAAGTTGAAGAAATGAACGCTTCTATTTCTGATGATACGGAAATTCCTGATATAAACGCTCCGTCTGTACCGATAGAGCAGGAAGAAACAGTCTATACCGAAGATGAACAGATTTCTTCTGACGGTGAAAATGAAGAAATGGGGCTTGAAGCCCCAAAAATCGGTGTTACGGCTGAGATAGGATTCAGCGAAAACAGGTACATTGATGAAATTATCGACCGCATAAAATCGAAAACCGGCGGTGTGTCATTTGCCATGGCAAATGCTCTTTTTGAATATCTTGACGAGAAGCAGCATTTTGAGCGTTATAATCCGGCTATTCATACCGGTTGGTATAACAAAACAGATTTCACCATACAAGCCGTTATTGATGCGGAGAACGGCTTTGATTATGAAGGTCGTTTTGATATTGGTGACGGCAAAGATCAGGGCGGCGGCAGTCTGATTGACCATATCAGTGAATGGACAGATTATGTTCTGACACAGAATCCTTTTCGTTATGATGCGGATGAGCTGGCTGAATACCAAAGAATAAAAGATATTCTGATTCCTTTCCTGCGTAATCATGAACAGCTCACGGATGAAGAACAAGCACTGCTAAGCGGCATCAAACACGATTATCCGATTGAAACCACAAAGGAACAATATGAAGCTCTGATCGGCAAGGAATTGACTTACGAAGGTCGAACCTACACGCTTGAAAAAATCGACTTTGAAAATGTCAAAGCAACAATAAGGGACGATAACACGGGTTGGATGCCGACCAGCACAGCGGTCGATTTGGAGAAGTTGTTGGAGCAGAACCTTGAGCTGCTGAATAGTGCCCAAAAAGAAAAGACCTTTTCCGAACAAGTGGATGAGGTCTTAGGTGGAAAAATGCCTTTTTATTCTGCTTTGAAAGTATCCGATACTCCTGAAATTCTTCTTTCTGTTGGTTGTAAACAACTTCCTATGCTTTATACACAGAAGCATTTGAAAAATGCTATTAAGCCAAAGGATAAAAAGGGGCATACACACGGATTAGATATTAACCAAATCAAGAGATTGGATCAACTGATTTCCAATCCGTTAATGATAATAGATTCAATTTCAAAAAAGAATTCTATTCTAATCGTGACATCTGAAACTGACAAGGAAGGACTCCCGGTTATGGTGTCAGTAACTCCCAATGGAAAGGGAAGATATGAACTTGAAGAAGTTGATTCTAACTTTATTACAAGCGTTTATGGCAGAAATAATTTCCCTGACTTTTTCAGAAAATTAGTTGAGAGTGACAATTTACTGTACTGTAACAAAAAAAGCCAAGAAATGTTTGAAAGATGGGGAGAACAATACTCCGAATTAACAAACAATCTTAGCTTTGATATTATTATACACCAAAGCCGCAACATTGTCAACGAAAACACAGCAGAAAAAACCGAAAATCTTGATAGCCAAAAGCTTGATGATTCAGCCCAGGAATATACGAGACAGTCCGAAGAAGCTGATAACTACCGTATTACAGACTTATCGCTCGGACAGCGTAAAAATGCTGTAAAGTTTGAGGACAACCTTGCTGCTATCCGAACCCTGAAACAGCTTGAAGCAGAGGACAGACAGGCAACTCCCGAAGAACAGGAAACACTTTCAAAATACACGGGATGGGGCGGTTTTGCAAAGGTCTTTGAGCCTGACAACAAGCATTATAAAGAAGTCAAGGAACTGCTTACCGATGATGAATTTGAAGCCGCAAGAAAATCCACAATGACAGCATTTTATACCTCTCCCGTTATCATCAAGGAAATGTATGCTAAACTTGCTGAAATGGGTATGAACGGCGGCAGACTGCTTGAGCCGTCCTGCGGTATCGGTAACTTTATCGGTATGATGCCAGGCAGCAACACAAGAGTAACAGGAATTGAGCTTGACAGTTTGACGGGCAGGATTGCAAAAAAACTCTATCCGCAAGCTCAAATACAAGTCTGCGGTTTTGAAAACAGCAAGCTGAAAGAAAACACATTTGATGTTGCGGTCGGTAATGTTCCGTTCGGGGACATCAGAGTTTATGATAAGAAATACAATCCGCATAATCTTCTGATACACGACTACTTCTTCTCAAAATCGCTCGATATGGTTAAACCGGGTGGTGTAGTTGCATTTATAACCTCGAAAGGAACTCTTGATAAAGCAGATCCTACAGCTCGCCGTCTGCTTGCAGAAAAGGCAGAATTTTTAGGTGCGGTCAGACTGCCGAACAATGCGTTTAAGGCTAATGCAGGTACAGAGGTTACTTCGGATATTATCTTCTTACAAAGGCGTACAGAGCCTTTGAAGATAACACCCGGAAATGAGCCGCTATGGATAAAGACAGCAACAGACAGTAACGGCATTGACATGAACGCATATTTCGTTGAACATCCGGAACAAATATGCGGAACAATGGCAATGGTAAGCGGACAATTCGGTATGGAAAGCACTTGTGAGCCGAACAGAGATATAAAACTAAAGGCGGCATTATCGAATATTCAGGGGAGAATTGAAACAGTAACAGCTTCGAACGATGAAGAAATGGGACTTGAAGTCCCGCTTGCCGCACCTGAAAGCCTGCGAAATTGCAGCTATTTTCTTTCTGACGGTAAACCGTTCTTTTATGAAAGCGGAGAAAGCATACCTGTTGAATTTCCGAAAACAAAAGCAAAGAAAAATCTTGAAATTATGGCGGGAATGGTTGCCATTCGTGATACGGTTCGTCAGCTTCTTGAAATGCAGCTTGACGAAAATGTAACCGACAGAGAAATAAAAGATGTTCAAAACACGTTGTCTGCACTTTATGACGATTTTACATCAAAACACGGTCGCATTAGCGATAAATCGAACCTTGATATTTTAAAAAACGACTCCTCTCTCCCACTCCTTCGTTCTCTTGAAAAATTCAACGAAAACGGAGAGTATATCGGAAAAGCCGATATTTTCAGTAAGAGAACGATTAAAGCTGAACACATTGTCACAAAGGTTTCGACTTCCGTTGACGCACTTGCTGTCTCCCTTTCAGCAGAACAAACCAAAGGTAAGGTTGACCTCGATTATATGTCACAGCTTACAGGCTTTGACAAAGAAAAAATCATTTCAGACTTACAGGGAGTTATTTTCAAACTTCCAAATACAGATACTTATGCTCCTGCGGATGAATACTTGTCGGGAAATATCCGACAGAAGTTAGAAACAGCACAGCAGGCTTTTAATGCAGGAGATACCTCTCTTGCGGTCAATATAACGGCACTTAAAAAGTCTATGCCTGAGCGACTTGAAGCAAGTGACATTGATGTGCGACTCGGTTCAACTTGGATAAATCCTGAATACATAAGAGATTTTGTATATCAACTTTTGAACACTCCCTCCTTTCATAGAAATCAATACTCACAATCACAGTTTATTGATGTGCAGTATTCTCCGATCTCAGGTGCTTGGTCAATAACCAACAAGGGAACAGATAAATACAATGTTCAGGGCAACACAACATACGGAACAAAGGATAGAACAGCGTATGAACTAATTGAGGACGCTTTGAATTTGAAAGCAACAACAGTAAAGGTCAAAGTTGAGGTTGACGGCAAGGAAAACTATGTTGTAGATGCCACAAAAACCGCACAGGCAAGAGCAAAGCAAGAACTTATAATGCAGAAATTCAAAGAATGGATTTTTGCTGATAAGTCAAGGCGTAACGATTTAGTTGAAACATATAATCGTCAATTTAATTCCTCTTGTCCTCGTAAATTTGATGGTAGCCATTTGAATTTTGTTGGTATGAATCCTGAAATACAGCTCCGTCCTCATCAGCTCAATGCGGTTGCAAGATGCTTGTATGGCGGAAATACTTTGCTCGCACACGAAGTCGGAGCTGGCAAGACCTTTGAAATGATTGCTGCGGCAATGGAGGGCAAGCGTTTAGGTCTGCACTCCAAAAGCCTTATATGTGTACCAAATCATTTGACAGAACAGATTGGCAGTGACTTTTTAAAGTTATACCCAAATGCGAATATCCTTGTTGCAACGAAGAAAGATTTTGAAAAGGAAAATCGTAAGGCTTTAATGGCAAAAATAGCGACAGGAAATTATGATGCTATTATTATCGGTCACTCACAGCTTGAGAAGATTCCTCTTTCGCAGGAGAGACAGGAAAGATTTATCAAATATCAGATAGAAGAAACTGTCCGAAATATTGAGGAATTAAAAGAAATGAACGGCGAAAAGTTTCAGATCAAACAGGCTGAAAAGACAAAGGCTAACCTTGAAGCGAAGCTGCAAAAGCTGCTTAACAGCCCAAAGGATGATACTGTAACCTTTGAGGAATTAGGGGTAGATAAGCTATTTGTTGATGAAGCTCACCTATTTAAGAACCTTTTCCTTGCTACAAAAATGCAGAATGTATCAGGTATCAGCACTTCTTCTGATGTTCAGAAAACGGCTGATCTGTTTATGAAGACACAGTACCTTGACGAACTAACAGGCGGCAAGGGAATTGTATTTGCCACAGGCACTCCGGTATCGAATACAATGTGTGAAATTTATAATATGATGAGATATTTGCAAATGGATTTGCTCCGTGAAAAGCACCTTGAGCATTTTGACAGTTGGGCAAGTACGTTCGGCGAAAATGTTACGCAAATGGAGCTTACTCCCGAAGGGTATAATTTTTGAGGACGATGAAAAGATACTCGTCTAAATGAAAAAAATACATAAGGAAAGGAGGGCAAAGGATGCCGAAAACAACAGGAAAATCAAGGGTTACAGCACTCTATGAAAGGCTTTCGAGGGACGATGACCTTGTGGGCGAGTCGAACTCGATAACCAACCAAAAGAAATACTTGGAAGATTACGCCCACAAAAACGGCTTGACGAATATCCGCCATTATACCGAAAAGTAAATAACGACTTTAATACAATTTGAACCCCTTAAATATCGAAAAAAATGTAGAAAACAGGGTTTTCGGCATATTTGAGCCGCCGAAAGCTCTGCTTTTTCTTGTTTATGTATTAGTATTGACGGAGAACTGGTGTTTGTGAGTGAACCCTCCCTATGGCAATTTTGAACCCTCCTATGGACTTTTGAACCCCCTCAAAAGGAAAAATCAAAAGGTAGTACCGCTTGACTTTTTTGCCTTTTAGAGCAATTACTATTATCAACCCACTGTGCGAGGAGGTATTAGAGTGTGTTCACATAAAGGTTTACAAGCATGTAAGAATACAGTATAATAAAATCATGAAACTGACTAAAAAACAATTCAGAAAAATAGAGCATTTAATGCCAATACCGAGGAAACCACCCGAATTTTCAAATTATCAATTTTTGTGTGCATTACTTTACATGATAGAAAATGGCTGTAAATGGAGGGCTTTGCCGAAAAAGTTTGGGAAGTGGCACACGATTTATATGAAATTTAACAGGTGGTCAAAAAACGGAACCATACAAAAGATTTTTGAAGAAATGCAGGAAATGAATATCATCGACATTCGCACCGACACACTGTGTATCGACGCACAAGCATTAAAGTTCATCCCGACGCTGCAGGTGCCCGTAAATCAAGCGAAGAACAGAGTATCGGACACTCAAAAGGGTGCTGACAACAAAGCTGCACTTATGCTGCACGTCTGCCTGCTATGCTTTTGTTTTTCACCTCTCACCGGGCAATCACCACGATGCGCCGGAAGGCCGGAAACTGATAGAAACAATATACTCGGAGGATAATCATAATCTCCTTATGGACAGGGCTTATGAAGATGATCAAACTCGTGCTTTAGCTGAGAAGCAGGGGTTTAATGTTGTTGTCCCTCCAAAGAAAAATCGTAAACATCCTTGGGTCTATGATAAAGAATTATACAAGCATCGTAATGAAGTAGAACGATACTTCCTCAGACTAAAGCACTTTAGAAAAGTATTTACTCGCTATGATAAACTTGATACCATCTTTCTATCTGTCATTACTCTAGCTATGATTTTTGATGCCCTTTTTATGTGAACACGCTCTAGTTTGGAGAAAGAACAAGCAAAAAGAGAAGTGAAGTACAGGCTGGCAAAATGGATAATCTCCAGCCTGCTGAATGAGGGAAAAATCAGTCCCGAAGATGCTGCAAAGGCAGCACGGCAGTTGCTCGAAAAATATGATCCGCCAAGCAAAAGCGTGGAGGTGTTTTAATTCAAAAAAGTAACAGAAATTAAAAAGTCCCCGTACCTTGAACTTACTCAGTTTCACAGAAAAATAAAACGAGTAGCTGTTTATCCGTAGGATATACAGACAGGTGTTGCAAGGGTTGTCCCCTGGCTCAATTGCACGATTGTTGACCGCTGACGGTATTGCTACACCACGCGGTCTTACAAAATGGAGTAATTCGGTGGTTAAGAGCATTCTTACAAACGAAAAGTATAAGGGAGATGCATTGCTACAAAAAAGTTTTACAGTGGACTTTCTCACAAAAAAGAAGAAGAAAAACGAGGGAGAACTCCCGAAATATTACATCAAAAATAACCACGAGCCTATCATAGA